>JACRDF010000015.1 GCA_016212925.1 Desulfomonile tiedjei | reverse complement strand
GCGTGCCGGACCCGTCCAGCAAATGCTTCTGTGACACCTGCCAGTGCGGAAGCGAGCGGTCCTGAAGAGCCCGGTGCGGGAATACCGCACGCCGGGATCTGTGAGGGGGCTGTCGGGAAACCGGCAGTCCTACCTCGATTTGCCTTCATTCCGGCGATCCCCAAGTTTACTCCGGTGAACACCGGGGCCGGAATCCAGTCCCGCGAAACGCGGGATTCAATCGCGCGTTCCGCGCGGGACTGGACCCCGGCTTTCGCCGGGGTGACGATCACGTCCGCGTTGGACTGATGGGATTCTCCTCAAACCACTCTCAATGGTTACGGGGGACGGAGACCATTTACCACCGGACAGCCTGAGCATTGCGTCTTTTGCTTCATTGACTTTGACACTCGGGCCTTATGATGCTATCTCATGTGGGATTCCGGTTTTCGATCCGAGATTATCTTGGATGCAATTCCCAATACCAATTGTTGGTTATGACAGAACAACTCGGCACACTCCAACGCGGCACGGACCGGTCGAAAGAGCCGGTAACCGTGGTCATTCCCGCATACAATGAAGAAAAGACTGTTGGCGACATAATTCGTGAGGTCCGACAGAACGTTCCGGCCGCGCGGATTCTGCTGATAGACGATGGCTCGACGGACGCGACGGCCCGTGTGGCCGCAGAGGCCGGAGCTGATGTGATCTCCCATCCGCTCAACAAGGGCAACGGTGCGGCTGTCAAAACCGCTCTGAGGGCAATTCCCGGCGGTCTGGTTGCGATCCTGGACGGTGACGGACAACACGATCCACGGGACCTCAACAGACTGATAGCGGGCCTCGATTCTTTTGATCTCGTGGTGGGTGCCAGGTCTTTTACGAACGACGACGGTTCATTGCTGAGGAATTTCGGTAACATCTTACTGCGCAGACTAGCTACGTTCCTCGCGGAACAGCAAATCCCGGACCTGACCTCTGGGTTTCGAGCCTTTCGCCATAGTGTGGCGATCAAGTTTCTGCACATATACCCGAATGGCTATTCATTTCCATCCACCAGCACATTGAGTTTGATTACCGCAGGTTACAGTGTCGGATTTGTCCCGATCCGGGCCAGGCGTAGGCCTCCTGAGACCCATAGCAAGCTGAATCCTTTTCGTGACGGCTTCCGGTTCATCATGTTCATGCTTCGTATAATCACCCTCGCAAATCCGAACAAAATATTCTTCCCAGCCGGCCTGGTTATGATACTAGCGGGAATTGCCCTGACCATTAGGAACCTGATCCTTTTTGCCCAGTTTTCAGGAGGCACTGTGCTTTTCCTTGCAGGGGGCATCAATATAATATTCTTCGGTCTCGTCCTGGACCAATTCGCGTCCCTCAGGCTCCAAGAGCGCGACTGATGTGAATGGGCATAGAAGTAAGGAAATTGCGGGGAGAACCTTTTTGTAAAAAGCTGCTGCGCGCAGGGCGATAATCCGTCTTTGTGCTGGCTCAACCGCCGTGGTGACCGGGGCGACTCGAAGGAAGACGTGGCCGCCCGCCGAGGGCACCCGCACCCTTGTCCAAAAACTTCTATATCCTGTCCGCCGGTCAGCTTCCGCCAGAGGCAGAAGCTGACCGGCGGCGAGATATGGAGTTTCTTGAAGGGAGCACGAGGAAACCTTTCTTACACACAGAAATTCCCTCGCAGCTTCCTCATTTGAAAGCGACATTCGTCGAAGTTCACCATATGTGCGGAATTTGCGGAATATTTCTCCTCGACCCGACTGCTGAAGTGGATCGGGCCGTCCTGGAGCGGATGAACAGGACCATGGTCCATCGCGGTCCCGACGATGAGGGATTTTACGTGGCCGGGTCGGTGGGTCTGGCCATGCGCAGGCTCAGCATCATCGACCTCGAAGGCGGCCACCAGCCGATCACGAATGAAGACGAGTCGCTCTGGATTGTCTTCAACGGGGAAATCTACAACTATCCGGAATTGCGTTCGGAACTACTTTCAAAAGGGCATCGTTTTCGCACGCAATCCGACACTGAGGTCATCCTTCATCTGTACGAAGAGATGGGCGAGAACTGTGTCACTCGCCTGAACGGTATGTTCGGGTTCGCCTTGTGGGACTCCAAACATCGCCGGCTCTTCCTGGCCCGCGACAGGCTTGGAATCAAGCCCCTCTTTTATTCGTACGACGACAAACGGCGACTACTCTTCGGTAGTGAACTCAAAGCCGTTCTGGCCGGGGGAATAAGCCGTGAGCCAGACTACCAGGCTCTATACGACTATCTCTCCTTGATGTACGTGCCTACTCCGGCCACCGCGTTTGCCGCTGTAAGAAAACTGCCGCCCGGGTGTTTTCTCACTTGTTCGCCGGAAGGCATGAAAATAAGTAGATACTGGGACATTCCACTTCCCGCAGCCGGAGAAGAAGAACCGCCCCGCCGGGATTACGAGGCGGAAATCCTGGACTTGGTGGAAACAGCGATCCGCAGGCACATGATAGCGGACGTTCAAGTCGGCGCTCTTCTCAGTGGGGGACTGGACTCTACTACGGTGGCAGCGGTCATGGCCCGCAAACTCAACGTGCCGCTGAAGACGTTCACTATCGGGTTCGATAGGAAGTCTTACGACGAATCAAAAGAAGCTCGTCTGGTGGCGGCCACATTGGGCACCGAGCACCTGGAAACCACCGGGCGCCCTGCAATGATCGAATCCATTCCGGAGCTTCTGAACTTTTTTGACGAGCCGTTCGCGGACTATTCCGCCATCCCGACATTCCTTGTGTCGGAACTTGCCGCGCGTCACGTAAAAGTAGTCCTTACCGGAGACGGCGGGGACGAGATATTCGCAGGGTACCCCACGCACGTGGCGTACAGGGTCAGCCGGATCTTCACTATGATCCCTCGATGGCTGCGCGAGAATCTGATCACCCCTGTTGTCATGGCATTGCCGACTTCGATGGACCGCATAAGTTTCGACTACAAAGCCAAACGCTTTGTTACCGGCGCGGATCTTCCTCTGGGACAGGGACACTACTGGTGGAAAGTCATTTTCAGCGAGGACGAAAAAAAGGAACTCTGCTCCGGGGAGTTTCTCGGGACAGGCTTTCGGGACAGCTTCGCTGTTTTTGAACGGCATTTTGCGGCTGCCAGCCACGCTCATCCGCTGAATCAACTTCTTTATGTGGACGCCAAAACTTTTTTGCTGGACGACAACCTCACAAAAGTTGATAGAATGACAATGGCCCATTCACTGGAGGCCAGGGTCCCACTTCTGGATCACGAGTTGGTGGAAAGACTGGCGGTCATACCGCCGCGTATCAAGTCAACAGGGCTTCAAACCAAGCGGCTTTTGAGACGAGCCGTAAGGAACCTCCTCCCCCCGGCCATTCGCAAAGGCAAGAAGAAAGGCTTTACTCCGCCGTTGCCTTATTGGATAAAGGAGGAACTCAAGGATTTCATTCTCGACAGCTTCTCCACGAGACGGCTCAGTGCCATTGGCTTGCTGAATCCGGCGTACTGCCGGCGGCTGCTGGATGAGCACCTACAAGGAAAGAAGGACAACAACAGGCAGATTTGGACGGTGCTCGCTTTGACATACTGGCTGGAAAAGAATCGGGCCTGATTTTTTAGTGGTGTGAGACTTCACCGAGAAGGGAAGACAAGCTTTCACCGGGACTATCGCAACCGCCGAGAGTCACGATGGGGGAGGCTTGGAGGGGGAGATGCGTCGCCCCCTCCATTCTCACCGGGCGCAGAGCCGTCTCAAGCACGGTGAACCATAACAAAGGAAGGATGTCGTCATGAAGCACAAGGTCCTGATAATGAGATGCGATGAGTACGATCCGGACAGGATCGCGGGCATCCTCAAGGAAGGGATGGAAGAGCTTGGAGCACATCCTTTCGGGAAGACTATCCTGAAGCCGAACTGCGTGATTGCCCATGAGGAGATTTTCCCTCACGCGTTCACTCGAAAGGAGTTTCTTGAAGGCGCCATAATGGCGGCAAAGGGCCAGGGAAACTCCATCGAGGAGCTGGCGGTAGCTGAAAGGTCAGGTATCACTGTCCCGACTCGCTACTGTTTCAGCAACGCCGGGTACACAAAAATCATCAGGAAACATAAGATCAGAGCGTATTACCTGGATGAGTCCAAACAAGTCCCGTTGAAACTAACTCACGGCAAGAGACTGCGCGATCTGATCTTTGTCCCCAAACCGATCGCGGATTGCGACTTTCTGATAAACTTGCCTAAATTCAAGGCCCATCCCTGGACTCGATTGACTCTAGGCCTCAAGAACTACATAGGCTTACAGGACGACCGTCACAGGCTGGTGGATCACAACAGTTTCTTAGAAGAGAAGATCGCGGACTTACAAGAGGTTATCCAGCCCAAGTTTATCGCCATTGACGGCATCGTAGCCGGCCAGAAGATGATGCTTACTCCCACGCCCTTTCCCATGGGCGCGATAGTCATGGGGGTGAATTCCTGCGCGGTGGACACCGTGGGCTGCCACATGGTTCATGTGGACCCGAAGGACCTGATTCATCTGCGGTACGCTTCGGACAGAGGCTACGGGCCCATGGATTTGGACCAGATAGAGGTTTCCGGCGACTTTCCCTTGGAAGAAGTTCAGCACAAAACTCAAAAATTCGAGCTGTGCATGGAGCATGTTGACGACTATTTCAAGAGCACGCCCAGCCTCAGGTGTACTGTTGGGGCGTTTCCCGAAAATCATTCTCGCGACTACTGCTGGGGCGGCTGTCCGGGTGCGCTTCAAGAAGCGATGCACATATTCAAGACCTTCTACCCGGATGTGTATGATGAGATGAAAAAGGTTCGCTATGTGGTGGGCAAGGTGGAGGGACCGCTGAACCTTGCCGATGGCGAACGGGTGATGTTCGCGGGAGATTGCACCAGTTGGGAAGGGGACATAGACGGCAAGCACGTGAAGATCGAGAGCAACTACAAGACCACTACCCAGGTGGACGCAACAAAAACCAAATCCAATGACATGATCCTGAAGATTTTCGGGTCTTTGCTCCACTGCTTCAAAGAGAGGTCCTCGCGCCACATGCATGCGAAGGGGTGCCCGGTATCTGTGGCCGCGCACGTCAATTATCTCTCGTCCTTGGGAAATATCGGGAACGTGAATTTCGACAGCAGAAGCCTCATACCGGTCAACATCGCGTACTGGCAGATGCGAGCCAACCGCTTCTTCAACAGGCTATTTGGATAGGGAAATGCGAGAGACCCTTTAGTCAAGGACCCTTGCGCGCGGGGAGGGCGAGGCTACCGGCAGGATGCCGGCGCTACGGCGGCCCAAGAACCCCTGCGCAAAGGGAGGACCGCAGCGTGTACACAATTGGAAAGTTGGCAAGGAAGTTTGGCCTTTCGCGCAGCACGCTCCTCTATTATGATTCCATAGGGCTGTTAAAGCCTTCCTCTCGCACGGAAGGAGCCTATCGACAATATTCTGCATCGGACGTGGCGCGGCTGGAGCAAATCTGCACCTACCGCAAGGCAGGCCTGGCTTTGAAGGAAATCTCGAATATCCTGGATTCTCCTGACCACGGTTTCGCTCAGACGCTAGAGCAGAGGCTTGACGAGCTTAACGACGAAATCCAGCATCTCCGCGATCAACAGCGGTTCATTTTGGGATTGCTCAAGAATCGGGCTCTATTCGACCGCATTGGGGTCATGAACGCGGCAACTTGGACATCTCTTCTATCTGCTTGCGGCTTCAGCGAGGAGGACATGATTCGATGGCATGTCGAGTTTGAGCGATCCGCGCCGGAAAAACACCGCCAGTTCATGGAATTTCTCTGCATTCCCGACTCTCAGATAGAGACTATTCGCTCGTGGGCTTCCTCACGATAATCCCATTTCAAGAATTCGCAGGGACCGCTCGGGTAGGATTCTTATAGCAGTTCTCGAAAGTAATGACCGTTTGATTCCCAGGGTGCCACTGCTGGCTTGCCCAGCAGTGCGATCCCATTCGGAAAGAACATTCGAGATTTGCTATAGCTAGCGATGCGGTTCACTTCGTTCACCAGCATCCTACGCGCTATGACTTTAGGCCACGCCAGATTCCAAAGAATGGGTAGGGTCCGACGTCCATGCCGGACCACGCCTATGGCTTGGTTGAGTCGTCTGCGCTTCATCCGCCGGCACGGAGGCCGGTGGCTACAATATTAGAACTTAGTGTCTACCGCATCTCTTGTCTTGTCACGAAGCCTCTTTCGGCTGAGCAACAAGCTTCACATACTTGTAGAGCAGCCAGAAATACAAGATTCCAAAAGCAAGCCTCAACACATATTCCGGTACAAGCATTGCCTCCTTAATTTGGTCCCATGAATAGCCCATTGCCGTACCAACCCTGTCAATTAGGCTGAACGTAGGGAAAAGAGCTAATCCGGGAATCACAGCGAGCACTAGGAGCCTAATACCGACAGGCCAACCCAAGCAGATCATCCTTCCTATGAAATCGGTGTTGTCTCCATTTCTGTTGGCCCGGTAACAAAGCATCACTCCGGTGGTAACGATAATGACGCTCGCAGCATTGCACATTAATGTCAGGATATTGAACGTCTCAGGAAAATACATCCAACACCTTAGAATAACTTCACCCGAGACAATATACGCGAGATAATACTTGAACCGCTCCTTTTCCTCGACTCGTCCCTCTCGGAGATCTTCCGCCAGTTGCGACACATTCCACCAGTACATTGAATCCCTCCCACCCAACTCGACTATTATCCGTTTCAAGCGGAATTATGAAACCACCTGGACCATTCCCAGGTTTGGTGACCTAACTTGTGATGCAACCACAGCGCTTTTTTGATCTTGCGCCACGCATTAACTCAGGACATAACCCCAGCGAAATAGCTCCGCCGGGTTGTTTCATTCAGCCAAGCAACTTCCCCTGCTGTCCTGGCGGTTTCTTTTTGTGGCTGGAAAACGCTGATAGATCCAATCTCGATCCCGGTGCACCCGGTGCGGTTTCCGGGAATGCTCGTGTATGTCTGGATCTACTCTTAGGCGGGACGAGGCTCTCCCGTCACCGCGGCTGTGACGCTGAGGAGTCCGATAAGTGCTGTTACGGCAATTCGTGTCGTGTCCCTTCCCTCGGCTAGCTGTATGCCGCTTTTTGGTCTGCTTCCGCTAGCAGCGGAAGCAGACCAAAAAGCCATATAGAGTTTTTTGGGAGGGGTGCGGAGGACCCTTTTTTACACAAAAAAGGGTCCCCCGCATCTTTTCTTCTTCTTCTTCTTTCCCTTCTTCTTTCTCTTTTTCTCTCTTGTCCCGCCTCATATTATTTTGAGGGCGCGTTCTTTTTCGCTATAGATGCATCCGCAGTATTTTTGTCTGTACAGGCCAAGTTTTCGGTATTTCTTGATTCCTTCGTTCCAGCCTGTGCGCCAGTCACGGTATATGAACGGGATGCCGTATTTTTCGGAAACGACCTCTCCTGTGGATTTCAGCAGGTCATGTTTTTGGAAACGACTGTACAGCAAGGTGGTGGAAAAGGCGTCGAATCCCCTTGTCTGAGCGAGTCTGGCGGTGACATCTATCCGCAGATCGAAACATATACGACATCTCTGGGACTCACGGAACACGATCTCTCTGAGCCATTCCTCCATGCCCGCGGGAGGGATGTCGGTCAGGACGCGGACGTCATTGTCGCGAGTGTACACCGTGAAAGCGTCCAACCTGCGCAGGTATTCGGTATACGGATGGATGTTGGGATTAAAGAAAAAGGCCGTGACTTCGTGACCCTCCGAGCGCAGATCATCCAGGGGATATACGAGGCATGGAGCGCAGCAGGCATGAAGAAGTATTCTCATTAAAAAGGTTGTCTCCTTTCCGGGGTCGTGTTATGAGTTTTGCCGTTACCGGGTCGATTGCAAGGGGCCGAAAGTTAATCTCCGGATCGCGCAGGACCATGGGAAGAATTCGACTGATACTTATTGTAGCCTTGATACTCGGGCCGTCAACACTCTTGGCCGACGATCGGGTAATGTTCCTGAATGCTTTCGGTGAGACGGCCACAGCTTATCTCAATGATTCCTTTCTCTTACTGGGAACCACTGCCGACGGATTTGTCGCTGACATCCTACCCAAAGAAACGGCCCTGGAAATTGCCAAGAACGTTCAAAAGCGGGTGCGCGTGATCCGTGGCAAGCTCAAAGCCGTTGCCGGCGCCAGACTATCAGGAGTGGACAAGCAGCTCATCGACCTGTTGGACAATTCCTACGGGTGTATGGATCATCAGGCCTGGGCCCTGTATCAGTACGTGGAAGACAAGAGCCCCGATGCGGCCAGGCGCTTTGAAGCCCAGAGATCGGATTGTCTGGAGAGCCTGAAAAAAGTCGCTGATTTCTACTCGGCCTTGCCTCCCTCGCCCGAAGTTCCCGAGCCCCTCAGCACCCGTTGATCTCCTATCCTCATAGTGAAACGCTGGCGGTCGAAGTATTCCAGGAGAGGAATGTTGTACTTTCTGGAAGAGCCGGTGATCTCGTGGAACTGTGAGGGGGTTAGCCCGCCCTCGCGCTTGATGAACTCCTCCATGCTCGCCTTGGTCTGATTGATGAAGCCCGCAGAAAAGTAGATGTCCTCCTTGATCCGGACAACTTTGCCTTCTTTTTCCAGGATGTTCAGCAGGCTTCTAACCTGTTTATTGTCCGAGCCGGTGTCGGCAAGGATCTCCTTCAGCACAGGAGGTTGATTTTTGCCATCCACAATTATCTTCAAGATCCTGTCCTTGAGCCCTTTCTCTTCATCCTTCAAGCGCACCTTGTGAGATGCCGCTCGAACAGTATCACCTTGATCGACCACGTTCTGTTTCCCGACCAGGCTCTCCATTGCGGCCTTGAAGAGCTTGTCACCACCCGGCACGCTGGAACGAAGCTCCTGTTTGGATATCCCGTCACGGAGGGGCTGCTCTTGATGGAAGGAGCTAAGACGCTCCACTATTTTGTGTTTAACCATTTCAAAGAAGTCGGCATGGACCATGCGATTGTCCGCCGCATCAAACCTGATAACCGTGTGAGAATTTCTTAGTGTTTCAAGCACCTTGTCCAGACGTTTGGCTGACAGACCCGATAGGCCGAGTAATTCGCCCCTCGCCACTCCCGGCAGGCCTGCGCTGCGCACCAGGGAAGCTACGATACCCGTGTCATCAGCGTGGTCGATCTCCATGAAGGTCTTGACCGTGCGGTGTTTGAGCTTTGCACCTCTGGGGTTCATGATCACTCCGCCCCCAAGAGTGATGGAAGGAGACAGGGCTCGGACGACGAATCGGTCACCTGTGGCCGGAACGATAGGAGACGACGTCCTCAGTTGGGCCAATGTTTCTTTGCCCGGCTCAAGAGCATCCATGTCGGGGAGGACCAGTAGGGCCTCTACCTCAGTGGTGTAGTGGTGCAATCGCACCTTCTTGCGGTTTTTCAGCGCCACAGGTGAGCGGGCAAGAGCCTTGAGATTTACGTCCACTATATAGGAAGGTTTGAAATCCCCCGGATGAACAAGGACCTCACCCCGGTGTATTTGGTCCTGCTCCACACCTCGGAGGTTTATTGCTACACGTTCACCTGGAAAGGCTTTCGGCTCGGGCTTGTTGTGGGATTCGAGCGCTCGCACCGAGGATCGCAATCCGCGAGGCAGTATTTCCACTTCGTCGCCCGCGGAGACGGTTCCGGATATCAAGGTACCGGTCACCACGGTTCCGTGGCCTTTCATGGTGAAAACCCGGTCTACCGGCAGTCTGAGCAGTCCGTGAACCGGCCGCTCAGTGACTTGAAGCGCAGACGCCACAAGGGTCTCTTTGAGCAGGTCTATTCCTTCACGGGTCTTCGACGAAACACGAATCATGGGCGCTTCTTCCAGAAAGGTCCCCTTGACGGCATCGCGAACGTCTTCTTCAGCCAGCAGGGCCAGCTCTTCGTCCACCAGGTCCAGTTTGGTCAAAACCACCAGCCCCTGCCGTATTCCCAAAAGATTGAGAATATCAAGGTGTTCCACTGTCTGCGGCATCACCCCTTCATCGAGAGCTACCACCAGCGCAGCAATGTCTATTCCACCCGAGCCTGCCACCATCTGGCGGACGAACTTTTCGTGGCCGGGAACGTCCACTATGCCCATGCGCACATCCTGGCCGAGATCCAGAAAAGCAAAGCCCAGCTCTATGCTTATCCCGCGCTGCTTTTCTTCCTTAAGCCGGTCTGTGTCGATACCGCTCAAGGCTCGAACCAGTTCAGTCTTGCCATGATCTATATGTCCGGCGGTTCCAAGTATGACTCGTTTCATCAGATTCTCTCAGAAGGTTCACCCTCACTTTGAGGCGGGCACGGCCCGCCCTACAGGAGGCGCCTCGTCCAGTCGTAGAGCGGGATGTGCCCGCCTGGTGCCTGCGATAGCCTTGACAGGAGCACGTTACGGGATATCAAACCGCCGATGTACCAATCACCGGTCAAAACGACAGCTATTCAGACCAAATCTCGATAGACCGCCTGCTGGGGAAGGGGTAAGGTGTTTCCGGGCCGAACCATTGATCGTAAATCTTTTTCAGAGACCCGTCGGCAGCCATATCCTGGATAGCAAAGTTAATCAGGTCTCGCCACGCGGAGTCGTCCTGAGGCATTGCCGCTGCAATTTCTTCAACACTTTGCGATACGGGCATAAGCTCGAACCGCCCGGGACTCCGCGAGGCATACTCGAGCAATACTGTCCCGGTATCGACCCACGCGGAGACCTTCTCCCGGCCCAAAGCCATGAAACAGGACGGCCGGTCCGGATAGGAAATAACGTTTTTCTCCGCGGAGTCGTCTCCCGATTCCTTCAGTAGACGCATAGCGGTCTTTTCGGCCGACGAGCCCTGGACAGCGGCAACTTTGTGTCCTTTGAAATCAGAGATCGTCTTTAAGCCTCCCTTAGGAATGAGCGCGTACAGTGAGTCAAAGAAATACGCTACAGACAAATCGTACTCACCCTCGACGGAACGAGTATGCCTTATCCTGCACAGGGCCGCGTCGATCCGTCCTTCGGCGAGCAGAGTCGGCCAGGTCTTGTCGTTAACTTTGACCGCCTCCAATTTGAGGTTCATGTGCTTGGCCATTTCAGTGCCTAGGTCCACCTCGAAGCCCACCCATTCTCCCGTGGGTTTGAGGAACCCCTGGGGAACACGATTATAGGGCAGGCCAAGCCTAATTGTGCCGCTTTTCATCACCCGCTCGAAAACCGGCCCGCATTGGCCCAAATCCGCAGACATGAGCAGGCTTGTCACGGCCATCGCTGTCAAAAGTGCTCGCGCTCGTGCCAACGCATTACCTCCCTTGACTCAGATCAGTGACGAGATGTGATCTGCCCATCTGGAGACTAGGGCTGGAGCCCTCACCCCAACCCTCTCCCAGGGGACGAGGGGGCTTTGTGGATCCGGTTCACAGTTCCCTCTCCCTTGGGGAGAGGGCAGGGTGAGGGTCCCTGCTTTGAGCGAAAAACGGTCCCGTACAACCTATGGGCAAAATCGAACCTTGGGGCGAATTCACGGTTACGGTCGGGAACCTAGTGATACACGAGGCCGCAAACGTCTATGGGACCGTCACCGACTTCGCACGACATAAAACTTCCGGTTTTTTTTAGACAGCCGACATTTGAGACGTGAAGACAGGAAAGAACCGGCGAACGCCGGCTCTCCAGGCACGTTACCGCTCGGTTTCACGGGGCCTTAACTCAGACTCTTCTTCCGGTTCCTTTGCCGAACGATTTTGGGCCGATTTCTTCCCTCCGGCCTTTTTCTTACCGTTCTTCTGCGTTTGAGGTTCCACATCCGAGATCATGTCATCCCTTGACACTTCGGCCATGGTGTCGTCTTCCATCCGGACAAAGACCGTTTCCGCCAGGGGATTGTGTTTTACAACTACTCCTTCACCTTTTTGAGTCTTGACCGTCTTTCCCACTCTTGGGAGTCCTTTCTTGAACTCCTCATACGTTTCATGCTCGTAGGCAAGGCAGCACATGAGACGTCCGCACACGCCCGAAATCTTTGTGGGGTTTAGCGACAGATTCTGGTTCTTGGCCATTTTCACCGACACAGGGCGAAAATCCGTCAGAAACCTGGAGCAGCACAGCTCCTGCCCGCAACAGGCCAGGCCGCCGGTCATTTTTGCTTCATGCCTCACGCCGATCTGGCGCATTTCTATGCGGACCGGAAAGCGGCCTACAAGTTGCTTCACAAGCTCGCGAAAGTCCACGCGGCCTTCCGCTGTGAAGTAAAAAACGTACTTCGAGCCGTCAAAGAAGCACTCGACGGCCACAAGCTTCATGGGCAGCCCCAGGGCGTCAATCCGTTCCAGGCAGTAGGCGTACGCCTGCGCTTCCCTCTGGGCGCATCGCATTCTCTGATCAAAGTCTACTTTGCCTGCTTTTCGGATTATTTTGCGCAGCGTTTCCAGTTGCGAGGCATCCATTTCCCGTTCAAAGGGCGGGATGGCTATCTGCCCCAGGCCCATGCCTTTCTCCGTCTTCACTACAACCCAATCGCCCTGGTCCAACGCCATGTCTCCTGCATCGAAGTGATAAATCTTGCAAGCATAACCGAACCGTACCCCCGTGACATTGACTTTCAGGCGCAAAGCCGTGCTCTCCGCGGCAACAGGCCGGCCCTGAACATCGGGGGATTCGGCCCATCTCATCGGCGGGCTTTCGGAACTCCACTCAGGCCATGTTTGGTTCTTAGACCGGTGGGATTCGTCCGCGGTATCAACTTCGACAGGCGGCTGCTCGGAAATAGGCTCTACGGGTTGGCTATGGGCTGGGATTTCATCCGCGGAAAGCGTGGTATCCTCAGGTTGGGCCTCAACAAACTCCGCTACATGCTCCTCCGGCTTTTTCTCACGAAGGGGCGACGATCCCCACGATCTGGGGAGGTAGGAGATTTCCTTTTTGCTTTTATCCTGTTCATCCATATTTTCAAGCTTTCATCCCGCGGCTCGAACCATACCGAGCGACGGACCGGCCAATATGCGGGCGACCTTCAAAAGCATCACGTCGGTCACCATATTTCGGTTTACATTTATATCGGCTTCAATCAGGGCGGAAGCTTCCGCCAACTGGTCGTACGCTGAAACAAGCGCCTCACTATTGTGATGTTGAGCCTCTGACGAGATTCTGTCAAGCAAATCTCGGTGGATCAAAGTGGAAGCATCCCCGAGGACCTTTTCTATGAGAAGGTCACGAATCCAGGTGACGGCTATTTCGATTGCCTCGGCTGATGTTTTTCTGTCTGAGGAAATTAAAGCCGAAACCTCGAGCAGGCCGCTCAGTCCGGTGCGTCCTGGGTCCGCGAGAGCGGAAATTATCTGCTCGCGCAAGTCAAGGAAGTTGGATGTTTCCTTGTCAAGGGCCTTTGATACACTTCCGCAAGACATGGAAGCCAGAACGCGCGCCTTTTCGGAATCCATTCCCTTCTGCTGTTCAAGAAGATGTGCCAGGGGCTCCACGGGGATAGGACCAAACCTGACACGACGGCATCTGGACCTTACTGTTGAGAGCAGAAGAAACGGTTTGGCTGTGACAAGTATGAGAACGCGTCCCGGCGGCGGTTCTTCGAGGGTCTTCAAGAGGGCGTTCTGAGCCGAACGGTTCATGAGGTGGGCATCGTCAATGATTATAACCCGATAACGTCCCTCCACCGGAGCATAACGAAAGTAATTGTGGAGCGCGCGAATTCGTTCAATGCGTATAATCCCCCTTTGGGGACGTTCGATGGTGAAATCCGGATGGTTTTCCGCCACGATCCGCCGGCAGACTGGGCAAGAGGCCTCCAGGTCTTCCGCGGGGTCAGGGCAATTTAGAAGGCATGCAAGTTTGATCGCTACCAGCTTTTTCCCAATGCCCTCCGGGCCGGCAAAGAGATAGGCATGCGCCGCGCGACCCTCTGCCGCGCTCCGCTCAAGCAGTGCGATTTCATTTTCATGCCCGACAAGCATGGTCATGGGAAGGATTTATCCGACAGGGTGCGCTTTTTCACCGTTTGACAGGTAGGACCCGATCCAACTCCAGTACGCACGGCGAAGCTACGAATATGGAAGAATAGGTCCCGAATATAATACCTATTACCAGCGCCCACGCGAAATCCTGCAAGATGTGAGTCCCTAGGGCCAGAAATGCTACGACGGAAAGCATTGTGAAACCACTGGTCAAAACGGTTCGGGAAAGAGTCTGGTTTATGGAAGCGTTGAAAATGTCAATAAGAGGGGCCTTCTTCTGCAGTTTCAGGTTTTCCCTAATCCGGTCGCAGACCACGATCGTATCGTTGATGTCGTAACCAATTACCGTGAGCATGGCCGCAAGAATCGTCAGGTTGAATTCTTTGCCCGTCCAAGCAAAGAAGCCGTAGACAATCAACAGGTCGTGAACGAGACAGAAAATTGCGCCCAGACCCATCGTGAAAGTAAAACGGAAGGCCATATAGACCAGAAGCATGCCCAGGGCAATTATCGTTGCCCAAATGGCCGCGTTCTGCAGGTCCTTCCCGACCTTTGGACCGACCATTTCAAGGCTTCGGATTTCAGAACTGCCTGTGCCGAATTCCTTATTCAAGAGCCCCTGTACGCGCTGGGATAGCTTGTCGGCCCCTTCTTCAGGGGTCTCCATACGGATTATGAATTCATCGGTGCCCAGGAGCTTCTGGACTATCAGGTTTTCGCTTAACGACTTTAAGCCTTCTCGTATGTGATCCGTGTCCACGGTCTTATTGAACTTGACTTGAATCATCGCGCCGCCGCTGAAGTCTATCCCAAGCCGGACATGGCCCTTGATGGGGATGGAGGCCAAGGCCAAGATCAACATGACTGTAGTGAACGCGTAAGCGTAGCGCCTATTTCCCATGAAATCGATTTTGGTATTGGGTTTTATCAGCTCCACTGGTTCAATCCTTTTAAGTATCACCCCAACGGATGTTAAACGTATTGCAGGCCCGCGAGATCACGAGCGCCCCTTGATCTTCGCAACTCTCAGATACTCATGCTCTTGATTTGCTTAACCTGGAAAGCATAATCAAAGATGGTACGAGTGACAAAGAAAGCCGTGAATAGCGAGACAACAAGTCCTATGCACAGGGTAACCGCGAAACCTTTTATCGGCCCTGTCCCGAATTGTATCAGGGGAAGAGCGGCCAATATATTGGTCACGTGGGTGTCGATGATCGTTAAGAAGGCCTTGTTGTACCCCGTGTCCATTGCCGCGCGGGCTGATTTCCCGCCTCGAAGTTCCTCTCTCACTCTCTCGAAGATCAGAATGTTTGCGTCAATGGCCATACCAATGGTCAGGGCCACTCCGGCAAGACCGGGCAAGGTCAACGTCGCCCGCAAAAACGGCGAAACCATAACCGCAAATATCAGCAACAGGTTCATCATCAGAGCGACATTCGCGACCATTCCCGACCATTTGTAGTAGACGGCCATGCCGATCACGATGAGCACCATGCCGAGTACGATCGCATTTCGTCCCAGTCTGATGGAATCATCACCTAAGGACGGCCCGACGCTCCGGTTTTCAAGGATCTTCACCGGCGCGGGCAGGGACCCTGCTCGCAGCACGAGCGCCAGATCATGGGCCTCTTCAGGCGAGAAAGCTCCTTCGATGATTGCCGACCCACCCGAAATTTTGTCCTTGATTACCGGCGCAGAATAGACCCTGTTATCCAGTATGATCGCGAGTCGCTCCCGCACGTGCTCGCCGGTGATCCTCTCAAACTGCTGCGCGCCGATACGGTTCAAGTCTATATGGATAATCATTTTCCCGCCGCGATCGGGCTGGACTTTGGCGTCGGTTATGACATCACCGGTCATGAGTATCTGTTTTTTCACCAGGAAAGCGCTCTTAGTCACCACCCCGGTTCTGGGGTTGCGATTCAACTGGTAAAGCAGCTCATCACCCGAGGGAATGTCACCTTTTTCGGCAGCGGCCACGTCTCCTTTTTCGTCGACAAGTTTGAACTCAAGACGAGCCGTTCGTTTGATGATGTCGATGGCTCGGTTAATGTCCTCCCGGAGTCCCGGAAGCTGCACGACTATTCTGTCAGCCCCTTGCACGACGACATCAGGTTCAGCAACCCCGAACTGGTCTACACGGTTGCGGATCGTATCCACGGCCTGCCGGACCGCCCTTTGCTTTATGCTCTCCACGGTCTTGGGGTCCAACTCGAGTTGGATCTCAAAGCCTTTATCGGCCGCGCCTGATGAGACCTTCTTGAAACTGTGCAGCTTGTCGAGGACCTTCTCGTCAAAGAGAGGCTCCTGTCCGGGGTCTTTGAGATAGACGGATAGCGCGGTGGGAGAAGTCCTGACTACGTCGCTGTACCGAATTGACGCGTCTTTCATCAAGGCCGAAGCTTCTGAAATGGTCTGATCAGTGAGGGCCTCCACGGCCAAGTCCGACTGGACCTCCAGGGTTAAGTATAATCCCCCTTGCAGGTCCAATCCTAGCCGAACCGGGTTATTGGGGAGATGTTTCGCCCAAAACTCCGGTACAGGACCGAGCGAGGGATAAACGAGAAACAGGCTCACTACTAGAATCACACCTATAATGGCACCACGCCATTGAAGGCTCTGGATCATCTATAGTTACTCCTCAGGGGTTTTGATCGTCGGTGGAAAAGGTCGGCGCCAATCCCGCCACAGAGGCACGGGTGACCCGGACACGCACTTTGTCGGCGATTTCAAGGGTAACCACCTGCTCCGACAAGCCGGCTATCTTGCCGTACAAACCGCCTTGGGTAATCACAGCGTCTCCCTTTTTGAGATTCTGCAATAACTCTCTGTGCTCTTTGGCTTTCTTCTGTTGCGGTCTGATAAGCAGGAAGTAAAAAACTCCCAGAATCAGAACCATAGGTAAGAAACCCATCAGGGTGTTCATATCGCCACCGCCTGAGCCACCACCGGGGGCCATGGCGTATGCTACGTCAATCATCGGAATCCTCCATCCTGGCTAGAAACTCCTGGGCAAACCGGCCCAGCCTGTCTTCGGTCACGGCCTGTCTAATGCTCTCCATCATCTTATTGTAAAACGCAAGATTATGAATGGTAGAGAGCGTGAGGCCGTAAATCTCCTTTTCCTGAAAGAGGTGTCTCAGATAAGCCCTGGAATAATTTCGGCACAATGGGCACTTGCAGCAAGGGTCCACCGGCCGCGAATCCTCACGGTATCGGGCGTTTCTAATGTTTATTTGACCTACGGACGTGAACAGTGTTCCGTTGCGGGCATTTCGAGTGGGGAGCACGCAATCGAACAGATCAACCCCTCTAAGCACTCCATCCATAATGTCTTGTGGTTTTCCAACTCCCATCACGTAACGAGGAACAGTCGCAGGGAGCAGAGGCACCGTGACCTCTATCATTTCCAGCATGATCTCGCGAGGTTCCCCAACGCTGAGTCCGCCGATAGCGTAACCGTCCAGTTCCAAGGCAGTAAGCGACTCCGCGCTTAACCTCCTCAGATCCGAAAACATCGAACCTTGTACTATGCCAAACAAAGCAGGGTCAACTTTTTTTTTGGCTGACAAAGATCTGCGAGCCCAGCGGGTCGTCCTCATGGCTGCTTCCTGGGCTTCAGCTTTTTCAACCGGATATCCTTTCACGTCGTCGAGGCACATTATGATGTCCGAGCCCAGCGATTCCTGGACCCTTACACTCAATTCCGGGGTGAACATGTGGGAGCCGCCGTCGATATGAGACTGGAAAAGAACACCTTCATCGCTAACCTTCCGAAGACGAGCGAGGCTGAAGACCTGGAACCCTCCACTGTCCGTGAGAATAGATCCGGGCCACTGCATGAATGCATGCAGACCTCCGTGACGCTCCACCAATTCATGTCCGGGTCTAAGGTACAGGTGGTACGCGTTGCCCAAAATCATCCGGTATCCGAGACCCCAGACTTCCTCCGGCGAGACGCTTTTGACTGTCCCGCGGGTGCCCACGGGCATGAACGCGGGCGTAGGCACTTCGCTGTGAGACGTAACAAGCATGCCGGTCCGCCCCATACCGGAACGATCCTGGTGAATAATTTCGAAAGAAAAGCTCATGGCGCGGACCCCACAACTGTCCATAGGGCTTTCTCATCCAAAGTGATCTTGCAGGCAAGAAGTTTCCAGGTCGGCATTGTGGAAGTTACTCTGAACAGGAGAGAGCAGGGAAGACCGGATTTGCCGAGGACTGCATTCTCTTTCGTGGGGCAGGCTTTCCCAGCCTGCCGGTCCTAAAATCCCCACAATGGCAGGCTGGAAAGCCTGCCCCACGACTCGCTGGCAGCTTCGTTAGTGATGCTCACCTGTCGGGAACCGAATGATTACCTCGCATTCTCCTAGATGGTGCTACCTGTTGGCCTTTTTGGTACCGAGGGCATCGGCGGCGATGATCATTTTCATTATGTTGGTGGCGCCCTCCAGAATCTTGTACACCTTCCCGTCCCTGAGGATGCGAGCTATGGGGTACTCGTTGGAGTAGCCGTATGCGCTTAGCACTTCCAGCCCCAGATTCGGTACTTCGTCGGCTGCGCGGCACGCATAGTATTTCGCCAGCACTGTTTCCCTCATGTTATTGACCAGGCCGCGGTCCTTCTGAATTGCGCATCTCCAAACAAGGGCCCTCGCCGCCTCGGTCTCCGCCACCATCCTCGCGATAACTTCCTGGACCATCTGAAAATCCGCTATGGGGCGGCCGAACTGATTTCGCTCGTTGGCATATTTTATGGACACGTCGAGTGCTGCCTGGCAGGTTCCAACCGCTCCCGCGGCCGCGGTGAGACGCGTGCTTATCAGTTCCTTCATGAGATATCCGAAGCCGCCGCCCTCTTCCCCAAGGAGGTTGCCCGCGGGGACTTTGACATCCTCCATTATTATCTCACCGGTGGGGCACGACCAGAGGCCAAGTTTGTCCTTGATTTCGATGGAGGAAACTCCAGGGGAGTGCATGTCCATGACAAAGGCGCTCATGCCTTTGTGCTTCGACTTTTTGTCCGTCATGGCGAATACGACCGCCATGTCCGCGACAGGCGCCCAGGTAATCCACATTTTGCGGCCGTTCAGCACGTAATGGTCTCCGTTGCGCACTGCTGTGGTGGACATGGCCGCAGTATCGGAACCCGCATCCGGTTCGGTAATGCCAAAGCATCCCAGCATCTTGGCCGACATGAGTTCCGGAATGTACTTCTGTTTGACCGCTTCGCTGCCCCACTTGAGGATCGAGAGCGCGGTTCCCATGGTCTGCATATTAAACGCGACCCTGAGGGAGCCTGACACGCGGCCGATCTCTTCGGTGACTATTGCGTGTGCCAAGTATCCCATCCCATTGCCGCCGTACTCTTCGGGAACAGGGCAGCCGAAGAGGCCCAGTTCGGCCATCTGTTCCACCAGATCGCGCTGAAAGCGATGCTCGTTCTCATCTTTATCCGCCCTGGGCGCTATTTCATTGTCCGCAAACTTCCGGACCGTGTCACGGAGCATGATATGCTCCTCGGTAAGTTCCACATCATATTCGTCACTCATAGGATCAGCTCCTTACACGAAAGGTTCGCCGAGACCGGCAGTCCCGAGCCTGGGCGAGTGGACGCGCGGCACACCCGCATTTTTTTGCATTGCGCGCGGCAAGGGAGCGAGGTGTCGTGTGTTCGCCAGACTGAATAGTCAGGCCCGTCCGATTAACCCCATAAACCACCCCGCGGGTAACAACACCGAAACACCGACCTACGCGGGCAAAAGTTCATTACGCTGGAAGAAATAAGACCGTGCCCCCTGTAGGAAGGATATTGATCACATAGCAAATAGCTGTGGGAAGCGTCAAGGAAGTAGGTTCCCAGGGTCTACCGATACAGTCCTCTAAGAACGTACTCGTGAAAAGTGGGGCGGTCTTACGCTCAAACGCTGATGCGATTTCTTATCAGAGCTTTAATGACAGCAGGATCTGCAACGGTGCTTACGTCTCCCAGATCGTCTATCTGACCTGCAGCTATCTTCTGGAGCAGCCGCCGCAGGGTTTTCCCGCTAGGGGTTTTCGGCAAGGCGTCGGCCCATTGGATTGCGTCGGGAGCCGCGATTCCGCCTATCTTTTTCCTCAGTAACCCGGTCAACTCCTCCTTGAGATGGTCGGAGGTAGTTCCTCCGGAGTTCAGCCTTATGAAAACATATATGCCCTCACCCTTGATTGGATGAGGGAAACCCACTACCGCCGCCTCGGCGACCGAGTCGTGACTGATCAGGGCCGTTTCAATTTCCCATGCCCCGATCCGATGACTTGACACATTTATCACGTCATCGATGCGGCCCATCATCCAATAGAAGCCTTCCGCGTCTCGTTTAGCGCCGTCTCCGGTGATGAACAAGCCGCCGAATGGCGCGAAGTACGCTTCTTTGAAGGCCTCGTGATCGCGGTAGATAGTCCTGGCCATTCCCGGCCATGGGCGCTTGATAAAGAAAGCCCCTTCCTGGTTAGGGAATTTCGTCTCCGCCCCGGTATCAAGGTCCAGAATGACAGGCTCAACCCCAAAGAAAGGCAGCGATACGGAACCCGGCTTGATAGGGCCGACACCGGGCAGCGGCGTCATCATTGGGCCGCCGCTTTCCGCCTGCCACCAAGTATCCATAATGGGGCATTTCTGCCTTCCAACAACTTGGTAGAACCATTCCCATGCTTCCCAGGTCATGGGTTCACCCGCTGTGCCCAAGATCTGAAGCGACGAAAGGTCGTACTTGGCCGGGAGATCTCCGCCTTCTTTGAGCAAAGTGCGAATCACCGTCGGGACCGTGTAGAACTTGCTCACCCGGTATTTGGATATGATTTCCCAGTATCTTCCGTAGTCGGGAAAGCTCGGTACGCCCTCGAATAGAACGGTGGTCTGTGCGTTGAGTAGGGGACCATACACGCTGAAACTGTGACCGTTGATCCATCCTATGTCGCCGGTGGACCAAAAAGTGTCATGTTCCCGCAAATCGAAGATGAGCCGAGCGGTCATCGCCGTCCACAACAAATAGCCCCCATGAGTGTGAACCAGACCTCTCGGGTGCCCGATAGCCGCGCTTGCATACAGGATGAAAAGAGGGTCTTCGGCATCCATAGGCACGGGTTCAACAAACGAGGGTAGGGCGGGATCGGACGCAGCCTCATGAGCCCACATTTCTATGCTCTTATCAAGCTCCAGGTCGGGTCCCCCGCGTTTGAAAACGATTACCCTCTCGATTTCCGGCCGAAGCTGCCTTGCCTCGTCGACGCGCGCTTTGAGCTGTACCAGCCGGCCTGCCCGGAAAGCCGCGTCCGATGTCACGACCACTTTGGCCCCGCAGTCGCTGATGCGGTTGGCAAGATATTCCGCGCTGTAACCGCTGAATACTACGCAGTGAACGGCCCCTATTCTCGCACAAGCCAGCATAGTTACGGGTAGGTCAACGGTCATAGGCATGTAGATAATAACCGGATCACCTTTCTCCACTCCCACTGACTTGAGAACCGCGGCGAACTTGTTCACCGCGTTGTAAAGTTCGAGGTAGGTGACTGTCTTTGATTCGTCGGGGCCGTCCCCCTCCCAGTGATAGGCGATTTTGTTTCCCGATGTCTCAAGGTGACGGTCCAGGCAGTTATAAGAAGCGTTTAAGATCCCCCCCCCAAACCACTCGATCCTGGCCTCTTCCCAGTCATGGCGGAGCACAAAGTCCCACTGCTTGTACCAAGACAGGTATTCTCGGGCCTGCCCCGACCAGTAAGCGTCGGGGTCGTCCAGGGAATTCTTGTAAAGCTTCTCGTATTCCTCCACGGTTCGCACGTGAGCTGTCCCGCCGAATTTGGCCAGATGGCCGTCGTACATTTTGGGGTTTGCTGTCATGCCGTGACCTCGCCTGACACTCGGCTTCCGATCTGGTGTCCTACCAGTTTGCACTCATGGACCCGATCACGCCGTCTGCGTGATTGAACCCGGAGGCTCGGTAAGCTGAGAAAATCCCCCTGTACCCCACTTTTCCAAACAAGGAGGTACGGGGGATTTGATGAGATTGGTCCCTGGACCTTGACTTTTAAGGTTACCGCCATGATCAAACATCGGCATCACTTGGCGCGGTTAGCTTGCGCCGGCGCTCGGATGATTTCACGGAGAGGTTTTCCGGGGAGCCCTTGGTTGCATTAAGAAAGGGCTCCACTCCAAGCTGTCCTAAAGGACCCCCGATGTCGGCCTGACCGGGCTTGTGCCTTCGCACGAAATGCCACAGCCATCAGTGCGAGTGCCTCATCCCGTAGCCTATTTCTTTCAAGGCCTGTTCTATTTCCTCCAAAATAACCGGATCGTCGATGGTGGCGGGAACGGTGTAGTTCTCGCCGTCCGCTATTTTCCTCATAGTTCCTCGAAGGACTTTTCCTGATCTGGTCTTTGGCAATCTGTTGACCACGACTGCTTTCTTGAAAGAGGCAACCGCGCCGATCTCGTTGCGCACCATTTGAACCAGCTCGGTAACGATTTCGTCCTTGGACCTTGAAACGCCGGCCTTGAGGACAACCAAACCCAGCGGCACTTGACCCTTGAGGTCGTCACCGGCTCCAATCACCGCACACTCGGCTACATCCGGATGCGTGGCCAGCACCTCTTCCATCCCACCGGTAGAGAGCCTGTGGCCTGCCACGTTTATGACATCGTCAACACGGCCCATGACGAAAACGTAACCTTCCTCGTCGATGTAGCCTCCGTCTCCCGTAATGTAGTATCCCGGGAAAGGATCCATGTACGATTCCACAAACCGTTTGTCATCATTCCACAAGGTAGGCAGATTGGCTGGCGGAAGCGGCAGCTTGACCGCTATGATGCCATTCGTTCCGGGCCCCAGTTCCTTGCCCGTGGATGCGTCAAGGATCTTGAGGTTGTATCCGGGCATGGGCATGGTGGCCGAACCGGGCTTTATGGGGAATTGCTCGAGGCCTCTGAAATTGCCGCAAATGGCCCACGCTGTTTCGGTTTGCCACCAATGGTCTATCACCGGCCTCTGGAGCAGGTCGGTGGCCCAATGGTAAGTATCGGGGTCTAACCTTTCGCCTGCGAGAAACAGGGTCTCGAACTTGGAAATATCATGGGCCTTCAGGTACTCCCCTCTGGGGTCTTCTCTTTTTATGGCCCGTATGGCGGTAGGTGCGGTGAAAAGGGCCTTGACGCGGTGCTGAGAAATCACCCTCCAGAATGCTCCCGGGTCGGGAGTCCCCACGGGCTTGCCCTCGTAAACGATCGTCGTCGCGCCCATGAAGAGCGGCGCGTAAACGATGTATGAATGGCCAACCACCCACCCCACATCCGACGCGGCCCAATATACTTCGCCTGGGCCTATGTTGTAGATGTATTTCATGCTCCACATCAGAGCCACTGCGTGTCCGCCGTTGTCTCTCACAACTCCCTTGGGCTTTCCCGTGGTACCCGAGGTGTAAAGAATGTACAGCGGATCGGTGGCGGCCACAGAAACGCATCCTGCCGGCTGGGCCTTGGATTCCAGCTCTTCCCAGTCGAAATCTCGTCCCGCCTTCAAATCGGCCCCGGCCTGCGGCCGTTGGTAGATGACGCATTTATCCGGCTTGTGCTCCGCAATTTCTATGGCTTCGTCCAGCAACGGCTTGTAAGGAATAATCCTCTGGACCTCAATTCCGCAGCTTGCCGAAAGGATCACCTTGGGCGCTGCGTCGTCTATGCGAATCGCAAGTTCTCTCGGGGCAAACCCTCCGAATACCACCGAATGTATTGCCCCCAATCTGGCACAAGCCAGCATTGACATGAGGGCTTCCGGGATCATCGGCATGTAGATTAGTACGGTATCGCCTTTGGCAACTCCCAATCCGCGCAAAAATCCGGCGATCTTTTCCACCCTGCTCTTGAGTTCGTTGTATGTGAACGTCTTGACCGTGTCGGAGACAGGGCTGTCGTATATCACGGCAGGCTGATCTCCCCGGCCCTGGAGGATGTGGCGGTCCACCGCATTGAAGCACGTGTTGAGCATGCCGCCGGGGAACCACTTGACGAACGGCAGCTTGGATTGGTCAAGTACGCTGTCCCATTTCTTGTCCCAATCTATTTCTTCGGCGGATCGGCCCCAGAAGGCCTCCGGATTCTCCAAGGACTCCCTGTAAACCTCTGCGTATTTCATGACTCACTCCCGGATGATGTTTCGTGCAGAAACCAGTGGTGGTGTATGTCCAGCCGGTTCGCTCGTTTCCCTTTTCAGGGCTCGGCAGTAAGTTCGCCACGAGGCCGTATGAGCTATCGGACCGGCCACGCCTCACGGTTTGCATCTCACCCCCACTGGATGAAAACAGCGCTCCACAGGCCTTAACTCTGACACCCGCCATCGCGCCTTGTGCGGACACTGGTGTTCAGAGCGTCGGAGCTGAAATGATCGGAGTTACCTTGTCTGAAATACTGGGAAAATCGTTGTACTTGCATAACAGAGTTTTGCGCCACATTGCAACCTGACCCAAGGGGAAAACAATAATGACAGCTTTCGTCATCAATCGCAAGTATTGATTTCGCGTATCGGCGAGCATTCAGGCTTTCGACAACGGATTACTTTTGTGGAGCAGGCTCTTCAGGCAACCATTTAGGACAGGCAGGTTGGAAAGCGGGCCCCACAGCTTCACGCGGTGGTCGCGATAATTTTTGCATTGACAATCCCAATTGGCACACCTTATATGTAAGAAACTTGGAACTTCCTGCGATCACCATATTACCATCGCAACCCTGGAAGAGAATATGTGCCGGGGACCAGGAAGGATCAAGCGTGGCTTATCGGCATTTCAGCCTCGAACCGTTTGTAGAGTTCTCCAAGGCCTGAGCCGCAACCTGAGGCAAGGTGGGCACTGCCCAGGATGGCGCGGACACGGAGACCATCTAAGTGGTTCAGAAGAACAGGACGAGAAGGTCTAAATGGCAGATTCGGGTCTATCGGCCCCGGACGCGCGCATTGAATCGAGGCGCTCCAGGACGTGAAGGCCCGGCAATGTCAGGGTTTTTCGTAGAGCCCTTCCCTCTGGACTTCTGGAAACTCGAAAAGTCCTTTACCAGATCCCGCGTATTCAGTCCGTTTTACCCGCCGTGGGTTAGGCGCTTCGTCAACAACATCAGGTGTTTGCCTCTCTCGCCGTATCACAGGTACGCTTGCTACACCATAGTAGCTTTCCTCGTAATCCCGTCCGCATCCCTATCAGAATCCTTCAACCAAGATGCAAAAAGCCGTTCCACTAAACCGTGCGTCTGCTACGTGCCCGAGGGCTTTCTAATTGTGGCGGTTCTGCACACTGCCAGACGTCGGTATTCTCGATCGGAGTCACCTGAAATCCTGGGGCGAATCGTTTTTTTCATTACCGCAGTCGGCCGTTCTCCTCCCGCATGATTTGCGCCGTACCGGCGCGACCCCTGATGACGTTTCTCAAAGTTCAAAACCGTACCTGACGAATGCTTTACCTTCTTAGAGCGGACAGTGTGTAATTCCGGCAGTATTGCTGCTGGGACACGACCGTCCTATTAGGCTAGGCGGCTTGGGCGCATTGATGTACGCGTGCGTACGCCGAACGAACGAAGGCAGTAAGACGGCTCCTTCGTTCAGACAAAGAAGGGAAAAGGAGTACCTGATCGTGGCAGAAAAAAAGGAAGATTGGGCGGCAATAGCCAAGAACCCAAAATTTGTAGAACTCCACCACAGAAAAGCCTATTTTCTCTTCGGATGGTGGATTTTTTCAACTGTTTACTACTTCCTCCTCCCCATTGGGGCCGGTTCCGCGACTGAGCTATGGCGGTGGAAAGTGATAGGTAACATCAATTTCGGTTACCTATTTGCACTTTCACAGTTCTTTGTGTCATGGGCATTGGCCATCTACTACGCGGTCTGGGCCAACCGGGTATCCGACAGACTCACCAATGAGCTGTTGGACGAACTCAAACTCAAATGAGGAGGACTAGGTAAATGAGCAAGGTTTACACGGCGATCATTCTAGCCCTCTCTTTGGGCTTGCTTGTCAACTTCGCTGCGCCGGGCTATGCCCTTGCCGGACCTGAATCGGTCATTGCCAATGCGGTGGTGGCTCAAGCTCCGGCTGCTCCGACGAAAGTGCAAGCGAACAGGGCGATAACCATCACGATGTTCATCATTATCGTTTTGATCACGATGTACATCGTTTACTGGGCCGCGAAACGGACCAAAACCACGGCAGACTTCTACGCTGCTAGAGGAGCAATTACAGGAGCGCAGAACGGATGGGCCATAGCGGGAGATTACATGTCCGCGGCCTCGTTCCTAGGGATCGCGGGGCTCATCTGTCTCTACGGATACGATGGTTTCATGTACTCGGTGGGGTGGCTGGTCGCTTACGTGACCGTTCTTTTGATCGTTGCCGAGCCCTGCCGGAACGCGGGCAAGTACACAATGGGCGACATACTTGCCTTCCGCTCGTCACCTAGACCGGTGCGTGCAGCCGCTGCGTTTTCCACAGTGCTTGTTTCGATCTTCTACCTGACCGCTCAGATGGTCGGAGCAGGCAAGCTGATGGAGCTTCTCATCGGTATACCGTTCAAGCTTGCCATCACTGGCGTCGGCTGTCTGATGATCGTGTACGTAGCGTTGGGCGGTATGATAGCCACCACCTGGGTCCAAATCATCAAGGCCGGTCTTCTCGTGACAGGAGCGATCGTATTGTGTCTGTTGGTGTCGGTAAAGGCAGGGTTCAACCCGGTCCAGTTTTTCCATGACATCGCCAACAGCACCCAGATTCAGGAATGGGTCCGGGTATCGCTCCTGAAAGACGCTGTGGCTAAGCCGGGATTTGATTACGGGCAGCGATTCCTTGAACCGGGGTTATATCTGAAGGACGTGTGGGACCAGATCTCTCTGGGCATGGCCCTTGTTCTCGGAACCGCGGGCATGCCGCACATACTCATGCGTTTCTTCACCGTGCCGACTGCTCAGGCTGCCCGCAAGTCGGTTATTATAGCGATGTTTATCATCGGCGGTTTCTACATACTGACGACCATCCTGGGCTTTGGTTCAGCGATTCATGTTACCCCGCAAATCTCCGCTAGCGTGGACGCGGGGGGCAATATGTCCAACATGCTGCTTGCTCAGATGCTGGGCAACCAGATCTATCCTCTGGTAGGCGACATACTTCTGGCCTTCCTCTGCGCTGTGGCCTTTGCGACCATTCTCGCTGTTGTGTCGGGCCTCGTGCTCGCGTCTGCCGCGGCCATCTCACATGACATTTATGTGAGCGTGATCAAAGGCGGTCGCGCGGACCAGCGTGAGCAGGTGCGAGCCGCGAGAATCGCGTCCATTTGTGTCGGCGCTGTCGCGGTGGTCATTGGAATCCTGGCGGAAGGACAGAACGTTGCTCACCTAGTTGCCCTGGCCTTCGCAGTGGCGTCGGCCGGCAATCTGCCGACCGTCGTGCTGTCACTGTTCTGGCGGAAGATGAACACAGCGGGCATCGTCGCAGGCCTGGTAATCGGGACGGTGGTGTCGATACTGCTGGTTCTTGTTTCGCCCAATATGCAGTACCCCAAGGCCATTGCGGCAGGCCAGTTGAAGATCGCGGCGGAACTCGAGACCAAACAGAAGGCCGGGGCCGTGCTGACGGAAAAAGAGCAGGGCACGCTCAAGACCGCCAAAGCTGCCTATGAGAAAAACAAGGACGGAACGTCCTACATCTTTGGTTTGGATAAGCCTCTGTTTCCTCTGAGGAACCCGGGGATCGTATCTATTCCGCTCGGATTCCTCTCAGCGATCGTCTTTTCCTTGCTGTTCAGGAGGAAAGAGGAAGAAGACGCGTTTGATGAACTTTACGTGCGGCAAAACACGGGGGTCGGCATAGCCAAGGCTATCGGACATTAGACCCGACAACCTGCCGATGAAATTGGGGGAGGCTTGCCTCCCCCTTTTTTCTTTCCTCCATACCACCTCGCCGGTTGCTTTTTGTCTCGCAACATTCAAAAGATCTGGTAATCTGGAAAAATCTACAGTAACGAGGAAGAGAACGCTGATGTTGCCTGGGAATAGGTTCAGTTCAGCCATAATCGGCCTTGGTATTTTTTTTGGACTGAAGCCCGTAATGGGATGATTGCCATCGAGGCGTTATGATGCAAGACAGGTTGCGCAACTATTATCGCGGCAGTGTGAGCATCGCAGCGACCTGCGTTACGGTGTTGATCATAGTTACCTATGTCATGGGCATATTTCTCGCGGCTTCACTTAACGGCTTCCACATTGCCGGATTCCCCGTCGGTTTTTGGGTTGCGAATCTGGGATCTATATGGGTCGCATGCCTCGTTTCCAGGTTTACTGCTCCCCCGCCGGAAGAAATCCAGGAACTGGTTTACTCGCTTCGCTATCCACGGGAAGCGCTGCGGCCATAATTTGCGGGGGAACTTTGTTCCCACGAAATTCCCCCGGACGGGAGGTCCACGACAGTGTCAAAGAAGTTTGTCGACGCTCAGGAAGCCTGGCGAGACATCGCCTCCGGTATGGATGACGCGGCCCTTATGAGGAAGTACAACCTGTCCATGGCAGGATTGATAAATCTATTCATGAGGCTTCGCGATTCCGGCACAATCACCCCGTCCGAGCTTGAGGCGAGAATGCCTAACCCTGCGACAAAACTCAAAATAAGAAACCAGTTCACGGACGAGGTAATTTTCCGCGAGTCAGCCCAATCCGTGAAAGACCTGGTGGAGCGTGCAATAGGATTCGGAGTGGACTTGGCCGAAGCTGATCTGGCCGGCGCGAACTTGTTCGGCTTGAAAGGCGCGGGGGCAGGGTTGTCAGAGGCCGGCCTATTCAGAGTAAACTTGGGGGACGCGGACCTTTCACGCGCCGTTCTTTTCAGGGCCGAACTCTCCAACGCGGTGCTCAAGGGAGCGACCCTGAGGAGCGCCGAATTGTCGGAAGCCAACCTGTTTTCCGCTGACATTTCCAGCGGGGACCTCGCGGGCGCGAGCCTCGTTCGGGCTAACCTCGATGAAGCAAACCTGACGAACGCAGATCTGAGCAACGCGGATCTCACGGAGGCTCGCCTGGTAGGCGCCAACCTCTCGGCAGCCAACCTCTCGGGCGCGAAACTTGTGGGAGCGGATTTGGAAGGAGCGGACCTGACCTCGGCCAAGCTTGAAACTGCGGACCTCGACGGCGCAGACTTGACCTCGGCGAAATTGGCAAACACGGTGTTGGATTAACTTGGTCTGGCCATGCTGCGCCATGCCGCCTTCTTCCACCCGCGGATTTCGTCTCGGAACCACAACCGGCCCATAGGCATCTAATTAATAGACGGATAAATTGTTCATCAGGTAGGTGAAGAAAATGAACAGGTGGGGTTTGCTTATTACGGTGCTCGGCGCCGCGACGTTGTTGATCGTGTTCGGTTTTTTCTCGTTCCTTTCGGGCCAAAACTCTGAATCGCTTCCCGCAACGGAATGCCTTGAAGAACAAATAGAGCCGTTGCAGTGGGGCGACCCTGACAGTGACCTGGCAAGCTGTGAACAGCAGTGCAGATCGCGATACGGCGTTGACCAGTACACTCTCCAAGCGGGGGGTGGCGGCGGCGGTGGCTACTCCGGCGGCTACTATGTTTATGCACGGTGTATCGCAAGCTGCAACAAAAGGTTCTGGAACAACTTTGACAGGAGAATGGACGAGATCGGACGCCAGTAGCCGGGAAGAAGCAGAAGGATTTGGGCTACTGAATCACGTTCCATCGCTGCGATGTCTTTTATCCGGATGCCGACCGGCATTACGTCTGCCGGGGATTCATCGGTAGCCAGACCGTGAAAAGGGTCCCTTCTTCATTTGATTTCACGGATATGGAACCCTTGTGGTCCTCCACAATCTTTTTGGCCAGAGTCAGGCCGATGCCGGTTCCATAATCTTTGGTGGTGACAAAGGGGTTGAAGATTTTTTGGAGTTCGTCTGGAGGCATCACTTTTCCGTGCATTTCGATCTTCATCTCGAAATATGCGTCCGATTCGAGCAGACCGACTTCCTGCGCTTTTCCACTGGGAATGGAGACCCCGGTTTCAATTCGTATCAGTTCTCCGGGAACCGAGGCTTCCACCGCATTAGCCAATAGATTCCTGACCACCTGCTCGAACCCTTCGGCATCCACCACGATCTCTTCAGCTTCGTCATCCAGATTAGCCTCCACACGGATGTTTTTCTCCTGTAACCTCCCTGCGTTGATGTCCAGCACGTGCTGGATGGCTCTGTTGGGATTCATTTTCCCGAGGTGAACGTTTCCGCGTTCAGTATATTCTACGAGGCCGCGCAAAATGTCCTCAAGCCTCTCAATCTCCTTGATGATTATCTGGAACGCTTCTTTCTGAGCGATCTCATCGATCTTATGGCTCGTTGTCAAGTCCTTCACCATCCTACGCGCGAATCCGCCGATGATGGCCAGAGGCTGCCTTAGCTCGTGAGCCACTTTTCCTGTGTGCTCCTCTATGGCCTTAGCTTTGCACGCCTGAAGCACATGCTCGTAGAGTTCATCAATTATTCTTATTTTTTCCACCAATTCTTCCTGGACGCGCTTCCGCTCGGTGATATCCTGGCGCATGCCCCAGAATTCCACCAGACGGTCTGCCCGAATAATTCCCACTAGAGTGATTTCGAAGAATCTGGACTCACCGTCGACCGCTGTCTCTCTCCATTCCAAAGAGCTGGTTGTCAAGCGCTTCTGAACCCATGTTTGGAGCAACTGACGATTCTTGGCCTCCACCGGGAACACGTCATGCAAACTGGCCCCCCTTAAATCATCCACACTGCGGAGCCCCTGTTGCTTGGCAAATTCGATGTTCGCTCCGGTCACCTTAGCGTCTGCAACCAGCGGAAAAACATCATCCATCGGCAGGTCGCACGGAACCGGCCTGACAAGGGCGAATTCCGCGATACCAATCGGGAAGACTGTTACGAGCTTTTTGTACTTCTTGTTGAGATTTAGCTCTCTCTTTTCCGTTGTCAGATCTTCTATAAGTACCAGAACCGATCTTTCGGTCCCAAAGCGTATGGATCGAAAGCTCATGCGGCACCAAATCTCGGTTCCGTCAATATTCAAGCGGCCTTCTCTGAACGCGGGCGTCCTACGCAGGAAAACGTTTGCCAACTCCTCTTCGGCCCGCCGAATAGCATCGGGATCAGGAAAAAAGGAGTAGATACAAGAGCCCAAGATCTTGGAAGTATCCTTGGTCAGGTTTAGGAATGCTTTATTGGCGAATTGTATGAACCCTGCCAGGTCAACCATGAGGATAGGCATAGGAATTGCCTCAAGCAATTTTGCAAAAGAGGCCAGACGTAGCCATCTGAGGTCGAAACTGCCGGACTCGGTGACGTCTTTGCTAAACAGCCCCCCATGCTCCATATCCCCCGGCCCATGCCGCGTGGTATCCAAAATTCTCGGGGAGTCCTTGGCTCCCAGCAAGTCATCTATGGTAGGCAAATCAGAATCTTCAAGGTCCCAATCCGGGGGTTCGAAAGACCCAGGAGAAGCGTCGTCCCATTCCGCGGAGGACAGATCGATTTCCGAATCCGACCTTCTTTCCTTTGGGATGCATCTGAGGTGGAGCAATTCTTCACGCAAGCTTGACAATTCGCTTAGAAGTTCTTCTCTGGTTTTGTCCTCGTCCCTCATGCGCTTCACCCGTACCGATCAGTCCTGGTCACCGGGCTCCTTCTGAACGTCCTTGAAGTCAGCCTCTCGCAAGACCGCTCCTATCTTCGTCAGTTCTTGACCAAAGTCGTCCACCAGTTTCTTTAAGATGGCCTGGTGCTCATCGCGGTAAAACAGAAACAGACTGATCATATTGAATTTTGCGGCCGGTGTCGTCGAACGTAGGATACCCAGCTTTTGAGCGAGAGGCTGAAGATCGTGAATTATCTGGTTCACATTTTGATATCTGGCTTCGGGCTCTTTCCGCGTTGCTACGGTGAGGAAGCGATGCAGCTCCTCCGGCAGGTCAGGAACCGCAGAGCGAGGATCACGAATGTCCTCAAATAGGTGCAGGCTCAACAGTTTGGAAACATCCTTGTCATAAAAGGCGTTTTGGCCGGTGATTATCTTGTAAAAGGCTATCCCAAGGGAATAAATGTCCGAACGCTCGTCTACGGGCCGGCCCTTGATTTGTTCCGGCGACACGTACAGCGGGGTACCTTCAATCCGGTCATAGGACGTTCCAGGGGCACAGGCCAGACCGAAATCAAGGATCTTGGCCGTTCCGTCAGGCTGCACGCAGATGTTGGCAGGCTTTATGTCACGGTGTACTATGCCGCGCTCGTGAGCGTAGGCCAAGCCCGCGCAAACCTGCAAGAGAAGATTCACAGCCTGCGAAATGGGGACCCTTTCCATCCCTTTGAGCATCTTCTCGACCGAGATCCCCTCCAAGTATTCCATAATTATAAAGACCGTGCGAAAAAGCTCTTCGATGTCGTACACCTTGACGATGTTTTGATGGTTAAGGCTGGCTATGGTTCTGGCTTCATAGCGGAATTGGTCCAAAAAAGCCGGCTCCATAGCGAGGTTGTGTTTGAGCATCTTTATTGCCACAGGCATTTCCAGACTCGTGTGCCTGCCCTTGTAAACCATGCTCCAGCCGCCTTGGCCCACAACTTCATTTATGACGTACTTCCCCACCGTACGATCAGCCGTGACGCGAGATCGAGCAAACCGGCCGGTCACAATCCCGGTAAGGAAATGCCGGACCTCGGGGTATTCCGCGCAGATCTTCTCGAACTTCTCTCTCCCTATCCGCCAAAGGGTCATATCCGTCTGAGCGTCCACATGAGCGCTGCGGATCTCTCCTGTCAGCACCGCCATCTCGCCAACCGTGTCACCGGCTCGAGATATGGCGAGAGGGTAGAAGGCTCCGTCTTTTTCCAGAGTCACGGCGCAGGTGCCGTCCTGGATAACATAGAAACAATCGCCCTCATGCCCCTGCGTAATGAACCGTTCCCCCGCACGGGCCGTCTCCCGTTGCATAGCGGCCAGCAGGTGGAATTTTGCTTGTTTGGGTATGGCGTCAAAAAAAGGGGTGCGGATCAGGAATTTCAAGTCCGGCTGGGACATTCCTTTCGCGTTTGCCTCAGGCTCGGGGTTGCTCATATAAGGCCTCGCACGCTCAAGTGAAATGTTCTTCCATTCTATATTAAAAAACGGCAAAAAGCAGGATTGTTTAACGAAGCGGTGGAGGAAAGTGGCTGCAATGCGCGTCCAGAATGGCCATCTGAATTTCAGGGCGGCCCGTTGCGCAAGAACCAGGTGGTCCTGGTTTTGCCTCTGGAATAAGCTACCTGAAGGAGCAGTTTCCCGAAGTTGTGCTCTTCCAGTTTCCCGGCCCGGATCAAGGCGTTTATGAAATGATCGTATATCCTGTCTTTGGTCGAGCCGGGATTAGCCGCGAGATAATCGCGAATTATGGTTAGGGCTTGCTCGTGAAACCCCGCCATCGGTTTTCCTGGCCCCGGACGAGGCCGAGCACTCTCGCCAACCTTCGGCTTACGGAAGTTTACGATCAGGTCGCGTTGTACCGGCTTGTCATTCACTCTTTGGTTGTACGTATTGCTCCCCGTGTCGATCGACAGCGGCAGGTCGGCGCTCCCTATCTCGAATCCGGCTTCGGCCATAACGGCCTGCACCAGTGGCCATGTGCCCCCGGATGAATCGTGGTAGCAAAGAGACAGCCACCGCGCGGGTCTGAGAACCCGGTAACATTCCCGCATGGTCGCTTTCATCATATTAGCCCAATAGTCGGCCGTCAGACCGCGAGTTCGATTCACTATGATTTCTTGATCGTGCCATGCCGTGCTGAGTCCCAGCCAAGCCTCCCACATGAAGTTCAGCTCGCCGTACTGAATCGAACCGCCATAAGGTGGATCGGTAAAAATGTAATCCACCGAACAGGAGGGGACCTCCTGCATGCTGGTCGCGGACTGGGTCGAAATACATACTTCCTGTGATCGGATCGTTTCGCTGATGGTTCGCTTGGACACGAGCATTCTTGCAAAGATTTTGCGAAGGCTGTGCAGCACGTTCCTGTGCTTGGACATCGGAGGCAAGGCCCAATTCCCTGGAATGTAGCCGCCACCTCCGCTAAGGTGCTGAGCTTTGCGGCTTGCTGCCAGCATTCCGGAAGTGATCACGGCCCTCAAGTCCTCATCATTTCCCGCAGCTTGCATGAGCGCTGCCAGGGCCCACAGATTTCGGTAACTGAACAGGTCCGAGACCTTCCGAAAATCGCGACTTGGGCGCCATTCGTCGCCCCAAGGTCCGGTGGGATCCGGGACGTTCATCATGAAGTTTTCCGGGTACGGGTAAGGAATCGAAGTTTTTTCTATTTCTTGAATGCGAGGAACGTCTATCCGGAGAAACGCCTTGCGATCCTCTTCCGCCCCTACGAGCGAGCGGGTCGCCCTCTTTGGTTTACACGAAGCCATGCAGGAAAACGCAACTCCTACCGGCTCATACCCTACGATGCTGAGCCTCGTAGAAATAGGGCTGATGACCCGGTGCTCCGAAAGACACGCCGGGCAGCACGGGGGCCGCTGCAAAGACGCCTCATACAGGGAGACCCTGCGGCCGCATCGCGAGCATTCATATATATTGGAATAGATCACATGGTGGATAAGGCCCGGCCCTCCACAGCGGTGACAGACCGTCCCGTACAAGAATTCGATGTCCGCGGACACCCTTGCGCACATGTCTTCAAATTTGCGCGCTAGTTCATCAGCATCGCATTTGGAAACATAAAAGCGACTGATAAACGTCGCAGCAGGCGAAATGTCAATCGCTACGGCCTTCCTCCCTCGCATGAGAGCGGCCAGAGCTGTGGTACCGGACCCACAGAAAGGGTCCAGGACCAGATCGCTTTCGTGAGTGTAATGCTCGACATAGGCCTGTACCGCATCGTGCGGCTTCTTGCCCAAATGATACGGATGCATGTGGTAGACGGGTGAGTTCTTCGTTGTTTCAATGGGGACGGCAAATTCTTGGACGCAGTAGTCGGCCCCCTGCGCGTCGGATGGTCGTTCGGCCAAATGAGACTGCACAAAGGCCCGGAGGTTGGGATTGGGCCTGTCGCGTGAGTAATCCGGCTTCATTCAAGGCGCCTCTTGACTATCATACACCGGTCGCAATGGAGTGTCGTGATATTATAGCAGTTTTAGAAAGTTTTCACGGATTACCTGTCGGGTGCCACGGACCTAGGCTCCGTCAGGTCCGTGCCGGCTTTCTTGGAAAACAGCAAGGTCGTCCCCAGCACTGAACACCAAACTGAAAAGCGAGCCGATGGCACGTCAAAGCTGGGGATCTTCCAAGTTGTCGTGGCGATAGAATTGGCGGGAAGCACGAACCTGGTGAGGCCCAGGTCCGTGGCACCCAATACAGAAGGCATCGCTTGACAGAAGGGACTACTATAATCTTTCTCAAAAGGCCTTCCCGAGTGAGGTCGCCCCGCGCCTGCGGGACAACCGCAAATTAATCCGTGTTTACTTTCGAGAGCGACTATAGTTCATTCTCAGTGGAGGCGATGCCGATTCGAGTTCGAATGCCGGACAGTCAAGGTTGATCGGGTATTGTTTTTGCTGATCGGTATCAGCCGCAATCCCGCGCAGATGCTTGACAATATGCGCCGGTACTGGTCAAATATGCGTTCCGGATTACCTGCCGCGTGTGGAGAATAAATGACTATCGGGGACCTCGTTGAGATATTATCGGGAAGAATCCTCGTGGAAAATCATTCATTGGACGAAGAGGTTCCCAGGGGCGGCGCGGCAGATCTCATGAGCGATGTTCTCGCCTTCGGCACCGATCGTATGGTCCTCATGACAGGACTGACTAACCCACAAGTAGTGCGAACCGCGGACATGGCAGGGGTAAACGTCATAGTCTTTGTCCGAGACAAGAAACCCCCTCATGAAACCATCGAGATGGCGCGGGATTCCGGAGTGACCCTTGTTAGCACGGGGTACACCATGTACGAGGCCTGCGGCCGGCTCTATGCGGCGGGTCTGCCCGGCCGCGGCCCGGTGAAGATCGAAAACGATTCCTGGTAGCATGACATCCCACGAAATAACATACGTCCAAGAGCTGATCTACACCACCAGAGTGGAAACGGTAATGGCCACTAATGTGGTGGTGCTCTCCCCTTCCATGACAATGGCCGAAGTCAAGACATTGATGAAGAACAAGAGGATTTCGGGAGCGCCGGTGGTAGAGGGAGATCGAATAGTGGGTATCGTCACCATGGCCGATGTGATCCAGGCCATGGAGTGCGGGAAGCTCGATTCACCGGTCACGGATCATATGGTCCGAGAGGTTATGACCGCTTTCAAAGACGCGTCGGTTGTTGAGGTCGTGAATAATCTCGGAAGGGAAGGCTTCGCTCGACTGCCGGTGGTGGACAGGGATGGCAAGTTAGTCGGCATTCTTACTAATGGAACACTGATCAGGGCGTTGCTTCGGGAGATGGATATAAGTTTCCAGAAAAAGGAGACGGAAAGGATCCAGACCTATCGCGCAAGCCACATATTCCAGGACATCCTGTCCGATGACACGAGTGTTGTGTTGCGCTTCATTGTGGATGAAAAAGACTTCTCCAACGCGGGAAAAGCGTCCAGCATGATAAAGAAATCTCTGCAGCGCCTGCAGATTCCGCCGCCCATAGTGCGCAGGGTCGCGGTAGCTGTTTATGAGGCGGAGATGAACCTTGTGATCCATACGGACGTGGGGGGCGAAATAAATGTGGATATCCGGCCGGATCGGCTTTCAATTTCCGCCATAGACCATGGCCCGGGTATAAAAGACCTTCAGCAAGTGCTTCAGCCCGGATTTTCCACCGCGCCGCAATGGATTCGCGACATGGGCTTTGGCGCAGGCATGGGGCTGGCCAACATTAAACGGTGCTCGGATGTGATGAAAATGCTTTCCGAGCCCGGCGCGGGAACGAGACTTGACATTGTTTTCATTTTTGGAGAAAATACGTCCGGTGTTGTTGGGGGACCTGGCGGGAAAAAATCTTGACGGGCTCAATACGATAACGGCATATATCAGGAATGTCGTATATGCATAGATCATAAATAAGGCTTGTGGCCTCCGATCTCATGCCCCCTCGCATCAACCGCCGTTTATAAAAAACACATCCATTTAAGCCTCCGCATGGCGGAGGATAGGTCACGGTCGGAGAAGAAGGATGATTAACAGCTACCTTCCCGTCCTGGTGATTCTTCTGGTCTCTGCGTTCATCGGTTTGGCCATAGTCGTTCTCTCCACTTTGCTTTCCCGGAGAAACCCGACGCCGATCAAGCTTATGCCGTACGAGTGCGGCATGGACCCCATCGGCGGAGCGCGCCGGCGCTTCTCAGTACGGTTCTTCATCATGGGAATGCTTTTCATAGTGTTCGACATCGAACTTATATTCCTTTTTCCGTGGGCTACCATCTATGACAAGCTCATGGTCTTTGGATTCATAGAGATGTTCGTCTTCGTGCTGGTCCTGCTCGTAGGCCTGGTCTACGTCTGGAAAAAAGGTGCTTTGGAATGGGAATAGAACGACACTTAAACGATACTGTTCACGTCACCAATCTGGAATGGTTCGTAAACTGGGCGCGCAAGTCTTCCATGTGGCCTTTGGGCTTTGGTTTAGCCTGTTGTGCCTTGGAAATGATAGCCACCTTTGTCAGCCGGTACGACCTGTCCCGTTTCGGGATGGAAGTCGCTCGGCCTTCCCCACGACACGCCGATCTGATGATAGTTTCCGGCACGGCCTCTAAGAAGATGCTTCCGGCCATCCTCAGGATTTACGAACAAATGGCCGAGCCGCGCTGGGTCATAGCGATGGGCGCGTGTGCGTGCACGGGCGGAATTTACAAGAACTACGCTGTGGTTCAAGGAATCGACCGGTGGCTGCCTGTGGATGTGTACATACCGGGATGCCCTCCTCGGCCCGAAGCGCTTCTCGATGGAATCCTCCAACTGCATGCGAAGGTCATGAAAGAGCAATCTATCCACAACCCACGCGTGACCAACATCAAGGTGGCCGGCCGATGAACCAGGAACAGATTGCCGAGAAGCTCTTGGACAAGTTCGGTCTGGATGTGGTTCAGACAGCGGTCACATTCCTAGATCAGATCACGGTTACCGTTGCCAAGGAAAAAATCTTGGAAGTCTGCACGTTCCTCAAAGAAGATCCGGAACTCGCTTTCAACTTCCTATCTTTTGTGGCCGGCGTGGACAGATACCCCAAGACCCCCCGATTTGAGATGGTTTATCAGCTTTCTTCTCTGACACGCAGACACCGTTTCAGAATAAAGGCGTTGGTAGAGGAATCCGAGCCCGGGTCGGCAATTATCGACTCGGTCTTCAGCATCTGGCCCACAGCCGACTGGCACGAAAGGGAAACGGCCGAGATGTTCGGCATCACCTTTCGGAACCACCCCGATCCGAGAAAGTTGCTGCTCCCTGAAGAGTGGACCTGTCATCCGCTCAGGAAGGATTTCTCCCTGTACGGGACGGATGAAGATACCCCGGACCTGCCTCATAAGGCAGGGTCGCAAGGAATATAGCTCATGCCAGAACAAGTGAGCCTAAAAGACTCTTCCAGAAGTGAGACCATCGAACTCAACCTAGGCCCTCATCATCCGAGCACTCACGGAGTTTTCAGGGCTGTGGTCCAGCTCGACGGTGAGATGGTGGTGGACATCGTTCCCCATCTCGGCTACTTGCACAGAGGTTACGAAAAGACTTGTGAAAACAAGACCTATCACAACGTGATCCCCCTGGCGGAACGCTGCGACTACATGGGGGCTTCGAGTAATTCGCTGTGCTACTGCCTGACCGTCGAGAAGATGCTGGACGTTGAAGTCCCGGAACGGGCTCAGGTTATTCGGGTCATAATGGCCGAGCTTTCCAGGATCTTCAGCCACCTGTTCTGGCTCGGGACTCACGGGCACGACGTGGGGGCAATGACGCCGCTGTTTTACATGCTCAGAGAACGAGAAGAAATTATGAATCTCTTTGAGCTTACAGCCGGCGGACGATTGATGCCCAACTATTTGCGAATAGGGGGACTGATCAGGGACCTGGAAGAAGGATTCGTGGAAAGGGTCCGGGCCTTCACGGGGCACTTTGATCGCCGCGTGGACGAATACGAGACCCTTCTTACCAAGAACGCCATATACATGGACCGCACCAAAGGTATCGGTATTCTGCCGCTTGAAGATGCGATCGCTCTGGGGGCCAGCGGCCCGATGGTCCGGGGGTCGGGACTGGCCTGGGACATCCGCAAGAGCGAACCTTACAGCGGTTACGAGCAGTATCAGTTCGACGTGCCGGTGGAGACCGGGTGCGATATCTATTCACGGTACCTGGTCCGCGTCGCTGAAATGAGGCAAAGCAACCGCATCCTGAAGCAAGCCGTCGACAAGCTACCGGAAGGTCCCATCAGAGCCTCACAGCCTGGTGTGATATTTCCGCCGCAGGAAGAGATCTACACCAAAATGGAATCACTGATCCATCACTTCATGCTTGTGGTTGAAGGGGTCAAACCACCGGCAGGCGAGTACTACCAGGTCATTGAATCGCCTCGCGGAGAGATGGGTTGCTATATAGTCAGCGATGGCGGTGCGAAGCCTTATCGGTTGAAATGGCGTGCCCCTGCATTCGTGAATCTTGAGACTTTAGCCAGGATGGCCAAAGGGTTTTTCTTTGCCGATCTTATAGCCATACTCTCCAGCATTGACATCGTGCTGGCGGAGGTTGACAGGTGAGACAAATCCAGGAGCCTGCATGAAGCTCGGTGAACTGGTGGAAGAGCTGAAACTGGATGTTCGTACGGCTGGCGCCGAGATGGATCGCACCGTCGAAGGCGGTTACGTGAGCGATCTGCTCAGTGACGTGATTGCCAATGCCAAAGAGGGAGACGTCTGGCTCACCTTGCAGCTCCACCAGAATATTGTGGCCGTGGCTTTCCTCAACAACTTGGCCGGAATAGTTATCGTAGGAGGACGGGAGCCGGACCCCGACACGTTGAAGAAAGCCGAAGAGCAGGGAGTTCCGATTATGGTGAGTTCTTGGCCTGCCTACGAGTTGGCCGGTAGGCTCTACGAGAAGGGCGTCCGCAGAAGAGAATAAATAGAATCCGGGGCGGGCCCATGGTGCCGCTCAAGAAACAGAAAAGAGGCCAAGGGGTCAACCTCAAGACTTACAGAATTGACCTGCACATTCACACGGTCCTGTCCCCGTGTACCGAGATAGCGGACATGACTCCCAGGGCGATTGTGAAGGTAGCCCTGGAACGGGGACTGGACATGATCGCGGTTTGCGATCACAACTCCGCAAGAAACACGGCCGCCACCAGACGTGCGGCGGCAGGCAGCGGATTGGTGGTGCTGGCAGGAATGGAGATTGCCTCATCGGAAGAAGTCCATTTTGTGGGGCTCTTCCCGTCCGATGAGGAAGCCGCAACCGCCCAGGAAGAAGTTTATGCGCATCTGTTCGGAGAAAACGACGAAGATGTATTTGGCTGCCAGGCAGTGGTCAACGAAGACGACGAAGTCGAAGATTTGGACCAGAGGCTTCTCATAAGCGCGACTACCTTGAGCGCAGAAAGAGTTGTGAGACTCATCCACGACCGCAACGGACTGGCCGTGGCATCACACGTGGACAGGCAGTCTTACGGGATCTTTAGTCAACTGGGATTTATTCCCGATGGTTTAAAGCTCGATGCCTTGGAGATTTCAAGTAGGACCGATTCCGATACGACCCTGAAGAAGTATCGCCAGTGCACGGGCTACCCGCTGATAACGTCGTCGGATGCCCACTACCTGGAGGATATCGGCAAGGCATTCACGATCGCCAGGATGGTTCAACCGTCCTTTGAAGAGCTTAGGAAGGCCCTGGCCGGAGTGGAGGGCAGAGCGATCTCGGAACTTGGAAGGATGGCTCGACGCGAGTAGGCTTTGAGGGACCGTCCGGGCCGATGGCGAACACGACATGCAGGATCTTTCACTGCACATTCTGGATGTCGCCGAAAACGGAATAATCGCAGGCGCCGACTCGATCAGGATTACGGTCGAGGAGAAGCGGAGCGCAGACGAGCTTACGATAGAAATCGAGGACAATGGTCGCGGAATGGATCCGGGCTTGCTTGAGAGAGCGTTGGACCCGTTCGTTACCACGCGAACGACTCGTAAAGTAGGCTTGGGCCTCTCGTTGTTTCGGCAGGCGGCAAGGGAGGCAGGTGGCGACCTTACCATAGACTCCGCACTTGGTGTGGGAACGAAGGTGAGGGTCATAATGAGCCACGGCCACATAGACCGAAAGCCCCTGGGCAATCTGGCCGAGACGATGGTGACCCTGATCGAAGGGAATCCGGACGTTGATTTCTTTTTCAGGCACCGGAAAGACGGAAAAGAGTATTCGCTGGATACTAGAGAAATTCGATCGGAGTTGGAAGAGGTTCCACTGAACAGTCCGGAGGTGATACGCCTCATCCGAGAAAACCTTGCTTCGGGCCTGCAAGAAGTAGAGGCGTCATGACAAAGCTGAAATTACTCACGGAGCGAAGATAAAGTGAAAGAGCGGGACGCGATACTGAAGAAGAAGGTTGAATCTTCCGTGGAGGTCATTCCTCCCGAAGAGCTTGCCAAACTAGATGGAATCGTTGACAAATATGGCGGGCGAGCCGGTTATTTGATCCCCGCGCTCAAGGAAGCCCAGGACCTTTACGGATACCTCCCTATGGAGGTTCAGCGGGCGCTGGCCGAAGGTATGCATATTCCGGCTTCTCACATTTACGGGGTGGTAACGTTCTATTCGTTCTTTACGATAACCCCGCGCGGCAGGCACACCATCAGACTGTGTCTTGGCACCGCCTGTTACGTCAAGGGCTCCAAGGAGATGCTTGAAAACATCGTCAGGGAGGTTGGGATCAACGTGGGAGAAACCTCGGAAGACGGCCGATTCACGCTGGAAGCCGTAAGATGTCTGGGCGCTTGCGGTCTGGCTCCGGTCATGCTTATAGGTGAGGACACGCACGGAAATATCCACCCACCGGACACAGTGAAAATCCTTGAAGGATATCAATAGGTCGAAAAGAGGCAGGACGAGATTTCAATCCCGTTGTGAAGCCTGCATGGCGGCCGAGAAAGCGGGACACTCTCCAGTCTAGAGGAACGTATCCTGCAGGAGGAAGCATCTTGGCAAAGATTTCGATTGAAGACCTCAAGAGGATCAAGGAGCGAGAGCGCTCAAGAATGGTCCTCAGAGAAGGTGATTTTCGGGCGAAAATCACGGTGCACATGGGAACCTGCGGGATTGCCGCGGGAGCGCGGGATGTCATGACCACCTTTCGCGATCTTCTGGCTAAGCGTGACATGATGGACGTCATGCTGACGAACTCCGGTTGTGCCGGATTGTGTGCGAAAGAGCCGATGATCACCGTCGAAGTAGTGGATCAGGCCCCGGTCAAGTATATCCTTGTGGATAAGGAAAAAGCTCTCCGCATATTCGAGGAACACGTTGTGGGAGGAAATCCTGTCGAGGATTACGCTCTGGCCAAAGGAAGCGAAACACAAGCCACATAAACTCTACCCGAGAGGAGATTACTCCGGGTTCCAGTAGCCTTTGGAGGGCCCGTTGGAGAATAGTAGATGAGTGCCAGCCCCGTTTCCAGAATGCAGTTCATGATGTGCGCAGGCACAGGATGTATGGCCAGCGGCTCCATAGAAGTGAAAGAAGCACTACTAAAGGAGTTGGCCAAAAGGAACTTGCAGGATGAAGTCCAAATCATCATGACCGGATGCAACGGCTTCTGCGCCATGGGCCCGCTCGTGGTGGTCTACCCTGACGGAGTGTTTTACAACCAGGTCAAGCCCGAACACGCGCCATTGATAGTGGAAGAACACGTGCTCAAGGGGAGAGTCGTCGAAAAGCTCCTCTTCAAGGAAGAGGCGGCAAAAGACCGCGTCCCCTTGATGAGAGACATAGGCTTCTTCAGCCTTCAGAGGCTCATAGTGCTGCGCAACCGCGGCCTTATCGACGCGGAAAACATTGACGAGTACATCGCCCGGGACGGTTACGCGGCCCTGGGCAAAGTTCTGACGGAGATGACTCCGGAAGATGTTATCGAAGAAATCAAGAAATCCGGACTCAGGGGACGAGGCGGCGGCGGCTTCCCAACAGGCTTGAAGTGGGAGGAGTGCCGCAGGTACGAGAGCTTCCCCAAGTTTACCATCTGCAACGGAGACGAAGGAGACCCCGGCGCGTTCATGGACCGGTCGGTCATGGAGGGGGACCCTCACTCGGTTCTGGAAGGGATGGCCATTTCCGGATACGCTATAGGCGCGGAACAAGGTTATATCTATGTGCGAGCTGAATATCCCCTTGCAATTCAGCGGCTCCAGAAGGCCATCGAGGATGCTCGCGATTACGGGCTTCTTGGAAAAGACATACTGGGCAAAGGATTCAATTTTGATATCGGGATCTACCCCGGTGCAGGCGCATTTGTTTGCGGGGAATCCACAGCCCTGATGTTTTCCATCGAAGGCAAACGAGGCATGCCTCGAATCAAGCCGCCCCGGAGCGCTGAAGCAGGCCTTTGGAATCAGCCCACCAACCTTAACAACGTCGAGACCTTTGCCAACCTCAATCCGATTATTCTCAACGGAGCGGACTGGTACGCCTCGATAGGTACGGAGGGCAGCAAGGGCACGAAGGTTTTCGCTTTGACCGGAGCGGTCAACAATGTGGGACTCGTTGAAGTTCCGATGGGGACTACATTGAAGACCCTCATTTTCGATATAGGCGGAGGAATTCCCAAAAAGCGCAAATTCAAGGCCGCGCAGATCGGCGGTCCATCCGGCGGCTGTATCCCTTCCGGAAGCGAAGGCGTGGAAATAGACTACGAATCCCTTCAGAGCGCCGGCGCCATGATGGGGTCCGGTGGTGTCGTGATCATGGACAACCTCACCTGCATGGTGGATACTGCGCGGTTCTTCATCGATTTCTGCGTGGAGGAATCGTGCGGAAAATGCGTGCCATGCCGTGAGGGCCTCAAGGTCATGTACGACAAGCTCACCGACATCGTCGAGGGAAGAGGCGAGGAAGGCGATGTGGAGTTCCTCTTCGAGTTGGGGCATCACATCAACAACACATCTCATTGCGGTTTGGGCAAGAGCGCTGCAAATCCGGTCCTTTCAACCATACACCACTTCCGACACGAGTATGATGCACACATACGGGACAAGCATTGCCCCGCGCTGGTGTGCCCAAGTCTTATAGATTTCGTGGTCATTGAAGAGAAGTGCAAGATGTGCGGTATGTGCTTCAGGAACTGCCCCTCGGATGCGATTATTTGGGAAAAGAAAAAAGTTGCTCGCATCGATACGGAAAAGTGCACCAAGTGCCGAACCTGCATCACGAACTGCAAGTTCGATGCTATCAGATAACTGGCGACCTCGGATGACCCCTGCCACCCGGTAGGGGGCGCCGATGTCCATTCTCAATCCTTTGTGTGAGTAAGTTTCTATGGTTACTCTGACCATTGACGGCGTTGAAGTTACTGTCGAACGCGGAGCCAGTATTCTGGAAGCCGCTCAAAAAGCGGGAGTCCGCATTCCAACTTTGTGCAATGATAAGCGGCTGGTTCCCTATGGGTCCTGTCGATTGTGCATGGTGGAAGTCACTGCCAGAGGGCGAACGCGGACCATGCCGGCCTGCTTCAACCCCGCGCGTGACGGCATGGAAGTGGCAACCCATACTCCCAAGCTGATCGCCGGGCGCCGCATCCAGCTCCAGCTTCTGCTCAGGAGCCATCCGCTTCTTTGCCCGAGTTGCGATGCCGCGGGCAAATGTGCGCTCCAAGACCTTGTGCACGAATATGAGGTGCCGGAGTTGCCCTTCTCAAGGGAATCCAGGTACTTCCATGTGGATAACGATTCTCACTTCATCCGGTTCAACATGAACCTGTGCATCAAGTGCGGAATGTGCGTGAGAATCTGCGACGAAGTCCAAGGCGAAAACGAACTCAGCTTTATCCACAGAGGGATGGAGTGTGAAGTGTCCACGGACTTCGGCCGTCCGCTGAATTGCGAATTCTGCGGCCAATGCGCTCAGGTCTGTCCTGTTGGAGCCATATGCTCCAAGTGGCTGGTGGGGACGGGTAGAGAATTTGAACTTAAGAAGACAGACACCACATGCTCGTTTTGCAGCCTCGGATGCACTCTGACCTTGGGTGAAAAGGACAAAAAGATCGTCTGGGTCAGTTCACCACCGGACAGCCCCAATGAAGGGAGCCTTTGTGTCAAAGGGCGTTACGGCTGGCCGTATGTTTACTCCGAGAACAGGCTGAGCAAGCCGTTGATACGAAAAGACGGGGCTCTGCAAGAGGTTGAATGGAACGAGGCGCTAAGCTTTGTGGCCCAGGGATTCGACAAGATCAAGAAGGCTGCAGGACCGACGAGCTTGGCCGCGTTGGGTTCCGAAAGGCTCACCAACGAAGAGGCCTATATATTCAACCGCTTCGTGAGGACCGTTTTGGGAACGCCCCACTTGGATCATGCGGGCGGTTACGCGTACAGGCCCTTGACTGACGCCTTCGAAGCGGCTCTGGGCTACCCTGCCGGCACCAATTCCATCCGGGAGATCAGGAACGCGGGCGTCATACTGTTGCTCGGAGCAGATCTGTCCGAGACCCATCCTGTCGCGAAGAACGAAGTCATAATCGCTACATCGCGTCATCGAGCGCAAGTCATAGTGGTGGACTCGGTAAGGACCAAACTCACCGATCGGCCCGGTCTGTACCTTTTGATTCCCCCCGGGTCCGAGCATCTAATCGCCAACGCGATGTTGAAGTGGATCATAGATCAAGGGCTTTTCGACAAGACAGCTCTCGACCTCAAGGCTGAAGGACTGGACGAGCTGTCCGCGTCACTGGCCGACTATACAATAGAAAAAGTGGCCAAACTGACTGGCGTTGACCCCGAACTCGTGCGTCAAGCGGCAAAGATGTATGCAGAGGCCCCTCAAGCTACAATAGTGCTCGCCCAAGGCCTGAACCGCCTTGGGAATGGCGTGGAGACGGCTAAGGCCGCTGTGAACCTTGCGCTGCTGACGGGCCGAGTCGGCAAGGAATCCTGCGGCGTGCATGTTTTCGGAGAGAAGGCGAACTTCCAGGGTGCTGTAGACATGGGCCTTGCCCCGGAACTTCTCCCCGGTTTCCACCGTATTACGGACGAAGCGGCTCGGGGCAAGTTCGAGGCAGCGTGGAACTCGCCCATCCCCCAGGAAAGAGGCCTTGACGCGCGGCAGATCCTTGAAAAAGCCGAAACCGGAGACATTAGAGGCCTGTACGTGGTCGGCGAAAACCCTCTGGATACATATCCGAATCGTCCCCAGGTCGAAAAGGCTCTGGACAATCTCGAATTCTTGGTCGTTCAAGACCTGTTCCTCACGTCGACGGCTCAAAAGGCTCATGCGGTTCTGCCGGTGGCTTCATTTGCCGAAAAGAACGGCACTTATACCAGCGCGGACCGATTGGTACAGCGGTTGAGGGCCTCTTCCAAGGCCGGTTTGTCCAAGAGTGACCTGGAAGTCTTCACTGCATTGGCCGCTCTCATGGGAACCCCGTCTTTAACCGCTGCCGGTCCTGAACGAATTATGGAAGAAATAGCGGAACTCGTGCCTGTGTACGCGGGTATCTCATACAAGAGGCTCTCTAATGGCGGCTTGCCATGGCCTTGCGTCGACGCGGAGGACCCGGGGAAAAAGCTTCTCTACGAGGGCGGCTTCCCATCCGGTAAAGCTCGGCTCCTTCCCGCCGCGTCCACGGCAGAAGCAGGCGCTAACGATGGGCTTCCCATGTACCTCATTCCCGGCATTCTGAAATTCCATTCGGGTTCGCTCTCCGCGTCGAGCCCGGCTATGATGGAAGTCTGTCCGGAAGGCGTCGCGGAGATGAACTACAAGGACCTTAAGGCACTGGGACTGAACGGCGGCGAGACTGTTAAGATCACGGCCGCATCCGGCGCGTCCGTTAAGCTGAAAGTGAAAAAGTCGCGCAGGGCCCTGGAAGGTTCCGTGATAGTTCCGTACCATTTCCCCGATCTGAAAATGAATAATTTCACCCGGTGGGAACAGCCGGTGGTGAAGGTGCAGGTTGAAAAGGCTTAATAACCCCAAGAGGTTGCGTTAATGGAATTCGCGTTACCGATCATTCTGTTAGTCGTCAAGGTCCTGTTGGTCATTGGAGCTGTGCTGACTCTTGTGGCGTACCTGACACTTATTGAACGCAAGGTCCTTGGGTGGATTCAGGTAAGACTCGGCCCAAATCGTGTGGGTCCATGGGGCCTTCTCCAGCCTTTGGCAGATGGCGCCAAACTCCTGCTCAAAGAGGAGATAACCGTTTCCGGCGCCAATAGAATAATCTATCTTGCGGCCCCCCTGATCGTGGTTGTCTGTGCGCTGATCCCGTTCGGCGTGATTCCGTTTGCCAAAGGACTCGGCCTGGAGAGCATTCTGGGGTCTGATGCAACCAAGTACGATCTTAATACAGGAGTCGTAGCGGACATCAACGTCGGGATACTCTATATATTTGCTGTTTCCTCGCTAGGTGTTTACGGTGTGGTTCTGGGCGGTTGGGCATCCAACAGCAAATACTCCCTCCTGGGCGCGGTCAGGGCCGGCGCTCAGATGATCAGCTATGAGCTGGGTCTGAGCCTGTCTGTGGTGGGTGTGCTTTTGCTCGCCGGGACGTTGAGCCTGGTAGGCATTGTGGAGGCCCAGGATTCAGTCTGGAAGTGGTACGTTTTCCGTCAACCGCTTGGATTTTTACTGTTTCTGATCGCGGGTAGCGCAGAAATCGCACGCACGCCCTTTGATTTGATGGAGTGCGAAAACGAGCTGGTAGCGGGTTATCAGACCGAGTACAGTTCCATGAAGTTCGGGCTGTTTTATCTTGGCGAGTACGCGCACCTGCTTTTCCTGAGCGCTCTGATGACTACTCTGTATTTCGGCGGGTGGCAGGGACCGGTACTGCCCCCCATCGTATGGTTCATGGCCAAGACATTTTTCTTCGTGTTCCTGTTCGTGTGGATTCGGGGCACCTATCCCCGGCTGCGTTACGACAGGGTCATGAGCTTCGGCTGGAAAGTGCTGCTTCCAGCGGGTCTGTTCAACGTGATGGCGACGGCGTTTCTGTATACCCTGTGGTTGCAGTACACACGCTGACGCAATAAAAGGGATTTCGAGTCAAGGCCGCCGCGACTGATACTTTTTACGAGGTCTAAAGATGATTCTCCCATTGCTACAGGGATTGAAACTGACTCTTCAGTATTTCTTCTCCAAGAAAATTACTCTCCAATATCCGGAGCAGAAATGGGACGTGGCTCCAAGGTGGAGGGGGCGGCATGTCCTGACCAAGCACGCGTCGGGTAAAATTCGCTGCGTGGCTTGCATGCTGTGCGCGACGGTGTGCCCTGCGGAATGTATATCCATAGAAGCTGCCGCTGAACCGGACAACAGAAAATACCCGGAAAAGTATGAGCTGGACCTCGGGCGCTGCATTTTCTGCGGCTTTTGCGTGGAAGTATGCCCCAAAGAAGCTATAGAGATGAGCACAGCCTACGAGCTGTCGGAATACAGTCGAGAGGACCTGATTTTGAACAAGGAGCAGCTCCTGGAGCCACCAGTGGCCAGGTATGAGCCCGTAAAAAAGGCCGGCTGATCCCTTTGAGCGGTAGGTAGGTATTTCCCTGGTTAGGGAACGAGCTGAAACGAAAGATTCAAACAAAGACCCTTTATGTGTAGCCGGACTGGAGACCGCATCGAGTCCGTCTGAACGGGCGCAAAGACCGGCTTGATCCGTTCATTGCCGGAGGTTTTGGAACGTAAATGGAAGCTCTCATTTTTTACGTCTTAGCCGCTATCACTGTGGTCTCCGCTTTTTGTGTCGTACTTTTGCGCAGACCGATTCACAACGTCCTCTTCATGATCCTGATGATGATCGGCCTTGCCGGGCTTTTCATTCTGTTGCAGGCCGAGTTCGTGGCCATGGTGCAGCTCATCGTGTACGCGGGAGCGGTCATGGTGCTATTCCTGTTCGTCATCATGCTCTTGAACCTGGAAAGCTTGTCATTTCCGGACGACCCAAGGGCCGTGCGGTGGTGGGGCGGCATGGTGCTCGCACTGGGGCTCCTGGTCCTGCTGATTCCCGTTTTCAAAGCCTTTGTTCCCCATGTGGTCGGAACTCTGACGCAGCAGAATTCATCGGTGCTGTCGAACACACAGGTCATAGCGAAAGAGTTGTTCACCACTTATCTTCTGCCGTTCGAAATCGCTTCGGTGCTGCTCCTGGCGGCCATCATCGGCGCGGTGGTGCTTGCTCGAAGAAGGTAGAGAAGACACGGAGAAATGCTGAGCGCGGCTTGTCCGCTCTTTACTGATTTTAGGAAAAGCAAATATGGTTACGTTACAGCACTATCTAATTTTGTCGGCGATTCTTTTCGCGGTCGGGGTCATGGGCGTGATGTTTCGTCGAAACCTCATCGTGATCCTGATGTCCCTGGAACTGATGCTGAATGCCGTGAACCTCACTTTTATAGCCTTCTCTCGATATCTGGGCTCCATAGAGGGGCAGATATTCGCTCTGTTCGTGATGGTGGTGGCCGCGGCAGAAGTAGCAGTGGGACTGGCAATCGCTGTGGCGATTTTCAGACTAGAGGGCACCGTCGACGTAAATGACATCGACCTCATGAAATGGTGAGGAGGTTCGGGCCCGCGCCGATCCGTGAGCTTTTCCTCATCTAACATCGTGTTGGGAGCCTCGAATGATTGATCTGGTATGGCTGATACCCGTTTTCCCGCTGATAGGGTTCCTGATCAACGGCCTCTTTGGGCGGAGTTTCCCCGAGAAAGTAATCGGGTGGATAGGCGCGTTGTCCGTGGGCGCCTCCTTCGTAGTGGCCGTGTCGATCTTGCTGCAACTTCTGGGGATGGACCCTGCCGCGCGCTCCGCGCAGAAGGATGTATACTGGTGGATCCTTTCCGGCGAGCTGAAAATTTCCTTCGGCTTTCTCGTGGACCCGCTGAGTACGGTCATGATGCTGGTGGTCAGCGGTGTGGGTTGCATTATTCACGTGTACTCCATCGGATACATGCATGGGGAGCTGGGATTTCGCCGTTATTTCGCATATCTAAATCTCTTCGTTTTCAACATGCTTATCCTGGTCTCTGCCAACAACTTCTTGCTGATGTTCGTGGGCTGGGAAGGTGTGGGACTCTGCTCCTATCTGCTCATCGGGTACTACTACGAAAAGCAGTCTGCCGCGGACGCAGGCAAAAAAGCCTTCGTCGTCAACCGGGTCGGTGACTTTGGCTTTCTTATTGGCATGTTCTTGATATTCGTAACCTTTGGCACCTTGAATTACACTGAGGTATTCGGGGCCGCGACCGATAAGTTGACCCAGGGTGGCGCTCTGGTAACCGCGATTACTCTGCTCCTCTTCGTGGGGGCTACGGGAAAATCGGCTCAGATCCCGCTGTTCACCTGGCTCCCGGACGCCATGGAAGGTCCCACGCCTGTCAGCGCGTTGATCCATGCTGCAACCATGGTCACCGCTGGCGTTTACATGGTGTCGCGCTGCAGCATCTTGTTTGCTATGGCTCCTATTTCGCTAACGGTGGTGGCTGTCATTGGCGGTGCCACGGCCCTTTTTGCAGCGACAATCGGCATCACCCAGTTCGACATAAAAAGGGTGCTAGCTTATTCGACCATCAGCCAGCTCGGGTACATGTTTATGGCCTGCGGCGTCGGAGCTTTCGCTTCAGGTATCTTCCACCTCATGACCCACGCGTTTTTCAAGGCTCTGCTGTTCATGGCGGCGGGGAGCGTCATGCACGCCATGTCCGGTGAGCTGGACATGCGAAAAATGGGCAATCTCAGAAAGAAACTGCGGTGGACCTACGGGACGTATCTTTTCGGCACCCTGGCAATTGCCGGGATCTTTCCCTTTGCAGGGTTCTTCAGCAAGGACGAGATACTGTTCTTTTCGCTTCAAAGGCACATGGGTTTCTGGATCCTGGGCGCGGTCGCGGCTGTCATGACATCTTTCTACATGTTCCGATCGGTGTTCATGACCTTTTGGGGCGAGTCCAGAGTGGAACCCGAAGCCGCGCATCATCTTCACGAATCCCCGCCGATCATGATCGTGCCGTTGGTGATATTGGCCGGCCTGTCATTGGTGGGCGGTTTTGTGGGCCTTCCGATTTGGGAAGGGGCCAATCGCTTCGGAGACTTCATGGCTCCGGTGTTCGCCCCGGCCCAGGCTATTCTTAATCACGGCCACCACGCGGAACACCCGAGCGTGTGGCTGGAAGTGGGCCTCATGGCAGTCTCCTTAGGTATAGCCGTGTTCGGGTACAAGTTGGCCAAGCGATTGTACCTCACCAATCCGGAATTGCCGGACCGTGTGATAGAGAAAATCCCCGAGGTGCACAGCCTCGTGTACAACAAGTATTGGATCGACGAGCTTTACGACTTCCTCTTCGTGAACTCCATCGTCAAATTCTCTCGATTCCTCTGGAAGGGCTTCGACAACCACGTGATCGACGGAATCGTCAACGGAGTGGCAACGGTCACCAGAGGCTTTGGGAGCATATTGAGGCGGCTGGAGTCCGGGCTTGTCAAAGACTACGCTCTGTCCATTCTGGTAGGAGTCCTGGTGGTAATCGGTTATCTGGTCCTTAGATAGGACATGGAGGAATACCGTTCATGGAGAATGTTTCCTTCCCTTTACTTAGCGCGATCACATTCATTCCTCTCCTAGGAGTGGTGATTCTGCTGTTCATCAACAGGCAGTCCCACGAGGCCCTTCGATGGGCCGCGCTGGTTACGATGTTGGTTGACTTTGTGGTCAGCCTTGTGGCCTATGCGCATTTCGATTCCACGAGCGCGGCCATGCAGTTAATTGAGAATCGTCCCTGGGTCAGGGACTGGGGCATCTCCTACAAAATGGGTATTGACGGGATAAGCCTTTTCCTCGTGTTGCTCACAACTCTGCTCGGGCCGCTGACGATCCTGGCGTCTTGGAAGGACATTCAGCACAGGGTCAAGGAATTCCTGGTGTGCTTGCTGTTCCTCCAGGTGGGCATGATCGGCGTGTTCGTGGCTCTTGACCTGTTCCTGTTCTATGTGTTCTGGGAGATAATGCTCATCCCCATGTACCTGCTGATCGGCGTATGGGGCAATCCGGCCAGGAAACTGTACGCGGCCATAAAGTTCGTCCTGTACACAATCGTGGGCAGCCTACTGATGCTTGTCGCCATCTTGGCCCTTTACTTCATAGCAGGGAAGGGCACGGGTGTTTACACTTTCGATCTGTTGAAGCTCTATGAGTTCCCGTTTCCCCTGCAGGCGCAATTCTGGATGTTTCTGGCTTTCTTTCTAGCGTTTGCAATCAAAGTCCCCATGTTCCCGTTTCATACATGGCTCCCCGACGCTCACACCGAAGCCCCGACTGTGGGCAGTGTGGTGCTGGCGGCCGTGCTCCTGAAGATGGGGACGTACGGTTTCATACGCTACGCTATTCCGTTGTTTCCCAACGCGGCTATGGACGCGGCCTGGTGGGTTTGTCTGCTGGCCGTGATCGGCATCATCTACGGCGCGTGGGTGGCCATGGTCCAGGATGATGTGAAGCGGCTGGTTGCGTTTTCGAGTGTGAGCCATCTCGGGTTCGTGATGCTGGGCATGTTTGCATTGACTGTCCAGGGCCTGGAGGGGAGCATAATCCAGATGATCAATCATGGGTTGAGCACTGGGGCTCTCTTTCTAATCGTCGGGATGATCTACGAGAGACGGCACACCCGAATGATCGCGGAATTCGGCGGCTTGTCGAAGGTGATGCCGCTGTTTGCCGTATTCTTCATGATCTTCACGCTCTCCTCGGTTGGTCTTCCAGGCTTGAACGGCTTTATCGGTGAATTCCTGATACTGCTGGGCGCGTTTAAGGTGTACCCCGTGTACGCAATAATCAGCGCTTCCGGTGTAATCTTTGCCGCAGTTTATATGCTGTGGATGTTCCAGAGGGTGATGTTTGGCGTGATTACCAACCCCAAGAACAGGGTGCTCGAAGACATGAGCCCCAGAGAAGTCTTGGTTCTCATGCCACTGCTGGTTTTCGTCGTCTGGATCGGGGTTTATCCGAACACTTTTCTCAAGCCGATGGAGCCTTCCGTTAAAAACTTCATCCAACAGGTTGAGCGCAAGAAGGCGGCTGTCTTGAACGTAGAGAACGCGAAAAAGCGGTCCGCGGTCGATACGGGCGGGTTCTCGGTCACCGCTTTAAATACCGAGTCGAAATCTGAACGTTGATCAATGGTATGAGGAGCAATCGGGATGATTCCAGTACCCGAGATTAATCTTGGAGGCATTCTGCCGGCGGTGATTCTGTGCCTTGCCGGTTTGGTGGTGATGTTGGCGGGCTTGGTCGTCCGCAAAGGAATAGTCACCGTGTCGGCAGTGATAAGTATTGCGGGCGTATTGCTCGCTGTTATGGCTAACAGCCCTCTCCGGGTGTTGAACAAAACGGCTTTTTCGGGGCTGATCATCCTGGATGCCTACTCCTGGTTCTTCAATATCTTGATCCTGCTTGCCGCGGGTCTGACGATACTGTTCTCGGTCCGTTACTTCACGGACGAAGGCCTGCCGTTGTACGAATACTTCGTTCTGTTGCTATTCTCCAGCGCGGGCATGATGTTCATGATTTCGGGGAACCATATTCTTACGATTTTCATTGGTCTTGAGACCCTGTCTATCTCGATATACGTGTTGGCCGGTATTCTGCCTGGGAGCCCAAAATCCAGAGAAGCCGCGCTGAAGTACCTTTTATTAGGCGGGTTTTCCAGTGGGATCTTTCTCTACGGCGCGGCGCTGCTTTACGGCGCGGCCGGGTCTCTTTCTTTGCCGGCACTTGCCAAATTCCTGCAAACCGGGCCCGTCGGTAAGATGGCCATGGCGGGAATGGGGTTGTTACTGGTCGGCTTCGCTTTCAAAGTAGCGGCAGTGCCATTCCACATGTGGACGCCCGATGTGTATGAAGGAGCGCCGTCTCCTCTGACGGGGTTCATGTCGGTGGGAGTCAAAGCGGCTGCGTTTGCCGCGTTTGTTCGTGTTTTCTTTGAGGCAATGATGCCCCTGCAAATCAATTGGGTCCACATCTTGTGGGTCCTCGCCGTGTTGACCATGGTGTTGGGCAACCTTGCCGCGCTCGTGCAGGACAACATCAAGAGAATGCTGGCCTATTCCAGTATCGCTCACGCGGGTTACATCCTGATGGGAATGGTGGCAGCAAACGAAGCAGGCACCTCGGGAGTGCTTTATTATTTGTTGGCATATACCTTTACCAATCTGGGCGCCTTCGGTATTGTCGCCATCGTGGGCAACAAAGGAGAAGCCAACGTTCAACTCGATGATTATCGAGGACTGGCAAAGGCTCACCCTCTGTTGGCGCTCTTGATGTCCATATTTCTGTTTTCCTTGGCAGGAATACCGCCTACCGCAGGGTTTGTGGGAAAATTCACCATCTTCGCCGCGGCCATTAATGCGGGATACATTTGGCTTGTCGTCATCGGTGTCCTGACGAGTGCTGCGTCGGTGTTTTACTACTTCCGGGTGGTCATGAAGATGTACATGGAGGTCCCGGAAGCAGCGCCGGCCAAACTCCAATTCGGGGCAGCCATGGCCCTCGGCCTGACCATCGCTGTTGTAGGCGTGATGTACATAGGTATTTTCCCCACCACTTACCTGAACCTGGCCGTGGAATCCGTTAAGCCGCTGTTCTAGTCGAGACATGGTTTAGTGTTCATTGGCCTTCAAACAATGACACGCTTGGTCCTGGTGGGACAGGCATCCTGCCTGTCACTTTCAGGGAGGCGGGGGCCTCCCCCACCGTTCCTTGTCTCGACATGTTATACCAATGGGCTTTCTAACAGGATATACGAAATCGCTTGCCAATGAGAAGGATCGGAACCTCTGTATGAGCGGATCCGTGTGTCCGTCCGCTCTTTGGGCGCACACGCAGGTGCGCCCCCTACCAAGTCATGTTACTGCCTTGAATGCGAAATGGTATTATACCAATGCGCTTTTGTACAAGTGAAGATAGCGGGCACGGAGGCCCGCCGCCACCGCATTATGGTAGCGGCCGGCGTCCCTGCCGGCCATTCCTAATGTCACTTCGTTGAACGCGCATTGGTATTACCCGGCTGATCACGAATTGGTATAATATGAATGCACATTCCAACAGGGAATGTCCGGGGGAGACGGCCAGCGATTTCCTCGCGTGTAAGCACCTCGACATAAAGAGAAGCGAACAGAAATGAAACTAAATGCCTTAGTGCCTACCGGTCATGGTATCAACTGCGAGCTTGAGACTCGGCGCGCCCTGGAACTCGCGGGTTTTGACCGTATTGACCTGGTCCACCTGAATCTTCTGGCCGCGGGCGAAGCCGATCCCGCGAATTACGGAATAATAGTCTTCCCGGGTGGATTTCTGGACGGTGACGATCTTGGTGCGGCTCAGGCTTGCGCCAATCGAATCAAGCATTCTCGGATCAACGGGGATCGGCTGATCGATCGGCTAATTCGGTTCGTGCAATCCGGCGGGCTGTTGCTTGGAATATGTAACGGATTTCAACTCCTTACCAAATTGGGAATGCTCCCGGCCGTGGAAGGAGACTACACCCGACGAGATTTGACCCTGATGGGCAATGACCAAGGCCGTTTCGAGGACCGATGGGTGAATCTCATTGTGGATCGCAATTCTCCGTGCGTCTTTACGCGGGGGATTGAACGCCTCTATCTTCCTGTGCGGCATGGCGAAGGCAAGATCGTGGGGCGCGATCCCGAGTTCACACGGGGAATCGTAAACAGGCATCAAGCCGCGCTCAGGTATTCTTGGCCGGACCGTGATGATCCGACCACGGAATATCCCTACAATCCCAACGGTTCAGAGATGGCCATAGCAGGGGTTTGTGATCCCACCGGCCGGGTGTTCGGCCTGATGCCCCATCCGGAATGCTTTGTCCACAGGACAAACCACCCCCGCTGGACGCGCGAAGAGCTTCCGGAGGAGGGGGACGGATTGGCAATATTCAAGAACGCGGCAGCATTTCTGAGGGAAAGCTAGAGAAACGCGCCCCTTTTTGGACCCTGGCGGGTCGGTAGTCATCCTCCTGGGACCGTGGGAGCGCACGAAAAACTGCCCGCGCTCTGCTTAACGGATCAGCGGGGCATCTTGCAGCCGGTCTGTTCTACGGGCATGGTGATCTCATCCCCGGGAAATACCTTCAAGGGTTTCAACAGCCTGCAGCGGTACTTGCTGTCGAAATCGGAGGTCAAGCCCCAAGCCGCATCAAGGACCGCCTGGTGATCCTCGGCTCGAATGAGGGTCTTGCCGATAGGAAGGTCCAGAACCAACCCCTCCAGGGCCTTGATCACGCTTTCCTTATTCGTGGTTCCCGCCTTCTGCAATGCTGCGACATAGGCCTTCACTCCGGAATACCCGCCGTGTGCATTGTAATCCGGGGGAAATTTGTATTTGCGGTAGTAAGCGTCCACGAAATCTTGGTTCACTTGTGTTCTGTTCTGCTGGAACCAGTAGAAGCCGCCGATCCAGATCCCTTTTGGCATGTCAAGCCCGAGTCCGTACATCACGTCCACTGAGCTGCCGATATTCACCAGGACCTGCCGCTTTCCATCAAAGAACCCCAAAGGTGCGGCCTGTCTGACGAAGTCAATCAGATTGCCTGCGAACAATGAAATCAGGACCCCGTCTGCATCGGTATTAATCGCCTTCTTGATGTACGGAGCGAAATCCGTGGTCGTGATCGGAGCCCAAACCACATCGGACTGTGAAGCAAAGGCAGTGTCCGACCGCTGCGGCTTGAGGTATTTCTGGAAGTATTCCCAGCACTGGTACCCGAAAAGGTAATCCGGTCCTATTGTTGTCCATTTTTTTGCCGGGAGACTCGATGCAAGAATGGCCGCTGCCTTAATGTTCTGAGGGCCGTTCATGGAAATCCTGAACGTGTACGGATTGCATTTCTCTCCTGTCACATCCGGATTCATCGCGAGCGTGATGATCAGCGGCGTCTTCAAGCTCGGGACTACGGGAACCACGGCATCTGCAACTCCACTAGACGTGATACCCATTAGTACGTCCACTTTGTCGTCGGCTACGAGTTTCTTCACCAACTCGACCCCGCGAGCCGGATTCATTTGCGTATCCTCATAGACCGCGACCAACTTCCGACCTAGCACGCCTCCTGACGCGTTGACTTCCTCAATAGCGAACTCCGCGCCCTGTTTTGCCATGTGGCCGAAGTTAGAGAGCCGTCCGGAGAACACGTAGATAAATCCGATCTTCACGGGTTCCTGGGACAAAGCGGGTGCTGAACTGAGAAATGCTGAAAACGCGAGGATGGAAACGAGACCGTACACGATTTTTTTCATGACCTCCCCCTGGAACAAATTGTTGAAAGTTGGGACGTTGAGAGCGCTTGGAGAACGACGACCTGTGCTCGGGAATTGCGCGGCATTGGACGCATGAGCCCCGCGGCTCGGTTCAATACTGGCACCGTGGCCACATTATGCCCTGTTTGTGGACCTGGGTCCCTACGATCAATTCTGTTAGTGCTGGCAGTTCCGATGCCGTGAAGGGTCAAGCCCGGAGATTTCCACAGGCGGCATGCACAGCCGCGTTGCGCCCTTATTCGGTGGGCGCCAAGCCAAACCCGGCACCACAAACTCGCCCCCTTGACGAGAAGAAGAGAGATGTCAAAGCTGTTGCAATCGGGGTACCACTTATGAGGTGTCACATAAATGTATTGTTTTTCGGCTGATGTCAACAAATTATTCTGTACAACGGCAGTGCGTGAATCACGGAAGGCTTGGCGGCAAGGCACCGCATGTGGGAGCGTTTCCCCCTTGTGGTAGTCTTACACCCAAATGCCGCGATTGTCCTCGGAAGAGGATACGGTTCAAGTCCGGGAATGTCATGGCATCTTGCAGCCACTTCGTACCTACTCTCTATGTGTGCACCCGAATGCGCGCATGGGTGTAACCGTTCCGATGGGAAAGCCTGTTCTGCGAATTACCGACATCGCCATTGATGTCGCTTTCCATGCGCACCTGAACGAGTATTCGTGTGCACTCTTTTTGCTTGCAATGTTCCGACATTAAGACTAATATAATGTGGTTTTCTCGCCGGATCTCAATAAATCGAAAATCCATTTGAGCAACCGATTGCAGCGGGGCAGCCTGCATACGGTGATCATTCGCACAGGAGGTATCGATGGCTCTTGACCCCACAAAGATGGCTGATTGGCAGATTGCCGAAGAAGCCGAAAAAACAATGAAAACCGTCTATCAGCTCGGAGAGGAGTTGGGACTGACCAAGGAAGAACTTCTCCCGCATGGGCACTATGTGGCAAAAGTTGACTTCTCGAAGGTTCTCAAGCGCCTTGCCGGCAAACCAGACGGTAAATACATTGACGTAACCGCCATTACCCCCACGCCTCTGGGCGAGGGCAAGTCCACCAGCAGCATGGGGTTGGTGGAAGGCCTGGGCAAACGAGGCAAGAACGTCGTGGCGGCCATTAGGCAGCCCTCCGGCGGTCCCACCATGAACATTAAGGGCTCAGCGGCCGGAGGCGGCTTGGCGCAGTGCATACCTTTGACGCCGTTTTCTCTGGGGCTCACCGGCGACATTAACGCCATCATGAACGCTCATAACCTGGCTATGGTTGCGCTCACCGCCCGCATGCAGCACGAATTCAATTACGATGACGAAGAATGGGCCAAGAGAGGCCAGCCAAGGCTGGACATTGATCCCCGCAACGTGGAATTCGGCTGGATCATGGATTTTTGCGCCCAGGCCCTTCGCAACATAATTATCGGTATTGGCGGGAAAATGGATGGATTCATGATGCGATCCTCGTTCGGGATCGCCGTGTCCTCCGAGATCATGGCCATCTTGGCTGTTTCTACGGATCTCAAGGACATGCGCGAGAGAATGGGACGCATCGTGGTGGCGTACAACAAGAAAGGCCAGCCGGTAACCACCGGAGACCTGGAAGTTGACGGCGCGATGACCGCTTGGATGGTGGAAGCCCTGAACCCGAACCTGCTGCAGAGCATCGAAGGCCAACCGGTCTTCGTACATGCCGGTCCTTTTGCCAACATCGCAATCGGGCAGTCCTCCATCATCGCGGACAGAGTGGGTCTCAAGCTGGGAGATTACCACGTGACAGAATCGGGGTTCGGTGCGGACATCGGCTTTGAGAAATTCTGGAACCTCAAGTGCCGTTTCTCAGGGTTGAAGCCCAACTGCGCCGTCATAGTAGCCACCATTCGCGCCCTGAAATGCCACGGAGGCGCTCCTGTTCCTCGGCCGGGCCTTCCGATGCCGAAGGAATATGAGGGCGAGAACGTGCCATGGGTGGAAGCAGGTTGTGCGAACCTGGTTAAGCATATTGAGACGGTCAAGAAAGCCGGCATTAACCCGGTTGTTTGCATCAACTCTTTCTACACGGACTCCAAGAATGAGATCGCTGTGGTGAAACGCCTTTCCGAAGCTGCCGGCGCCCGGGCCGCTGTGTCCGCACACTGGCTGAAGGGTGGCGACGGCGCGCTGGAATTTGCAGACGCAGTGGTAGACGCGTGCGAAGAAAAGAACGAGTTCAAACTCCTTTACGACCTGAGCCTGCCGCTCCGCCAGAGGATCGAGCTGATTGCCAAAGAGGTCTACGGTGCAGACGGAGTCAGCTACACCGCGGAGGCGGAAGCCAAGGCCAAAAAGATGGAAGCGGATCCGGAGCTGGCCAAGCTGGGGACCTGCATGGTTAAGACGCATCTCAGCCTTTCTCACGATCCGAACATAAAGGGCGTGCCGAAGGGGTGGATTCTTCCTATTCGAGACATCCTAACTTACAAAGGCGCCGGTTTTATGGTGCCCGTTGCCGGTGCCATTTCCCTGATGCCGGGAACAGGGTCCAACCCCGCATTCAGGCGTGTGGACGTAGACGTGGAAACAGGGAAGGTGAAGGGCGTGTTCTAAACGATTCACCAAATCACCTCATTTGTTATATGCATGACCCCGCCGATAAGGGTAACCCCCGGCGGGGTCTTTTTTCGTCCCGAGGACCTGGCTCGGAATGCATACCGGGAGGCTCTGCCTCCCCAATCACATTGAAATGACGCAGCTTCCTGGTAGAGCCTAGAAGCCAGATATAGAACAAGTAACCCCGCCGGCGGCTGCAATGCCGCCGGCGGGGTTACCGCCTGAATGACCATGTTTTCCGGACTTACCCTTTCCTGAGCAAGCCCAGCCTAAATCTCACGTCAACATGAAAGTTAAACCTCCGGGACCCCATCGCCATATCCCGGAGGTTTGAGCCCCGTTCGCACCGGGGGGAGGCGCTACGAGGGCTCGTCCTTACCATAATCACTGATTCGGTAAGAGCAAGGCGGCAAGGTCAAACCAGAAGGCATGGATCGCCAGCAACCACAGATAAGAACCGACGTGGGAGAGATCGTAGAGATTGGGCGAGATACCGAGTCTATTCGGTCAATTGAGCGTGGTGGGCGCCCTGGTCATTTTGAGGCTTCCGGAAACGCGAACTGTTCGCTACATCATCTGGCATGGCCAGACCGTGAGTAACAATGACCGTCCGCGCCCACTACGCAATTAGGGGCATGGGTTTATGTGCCTGGATTCCTGACGATCGTGTCAGTAACCATAACCGCCAAATCCGAATCCGCCGAAGGGCCTGAAGCCGCCAAATCCAAAGCCGCCTCGTTTGCCCATTCCATAGCCGCCACCCCAGCCGTAGCCGCTGTAGCCGCAACCGTAGCCACCATAGTAGGGATAATATCCATATCCGGAATAGGTGGCGGGATAAGCGCTGTAGTACCCCCCGTAGCCTCCGCCGTACCACCTGGCATCAGATGTCAACGGCAGCATGGCTCCCATCATCAGGACGGAAAGTACCATAATTCCAACCAGCAGTGACTTATACATTACTCATCCTCCATACAAGTTCGTAATTTCGCGAGACTCTTCTCGCTTGTCGGTTTTGAGCACAATAATTCGTGGCGGTTATTCCCTCCTCGGTGACACGATCACAAATAAGTGGAAGGAAAGACTCACCTACCCATAACAGTTTTAATTGATCCACAAGTTGTCAAGCACACGAACCCCCCATTTATTTGTTTAGTGACACTTCGATGTTTGAAAGGTTTCATTCTGGTGGGCGGACGAAGAAGTGTAGCGTTTTTTCAAATTCCTTTCCGAACGAAACATTCCGGTTGTCCCGCCGAACCCTCAATCGTGGTCCTTGCCAACACCCGGGATCGTGCCGCGTTCCAGGACATTTATTTCGGCCTTGACTACTGTGGCGACGTGAAATGGACTTTGCGGAACACGTCCGGAGGGCACGGCGTGCCGTGCCCGAAAAACTAGGTCAAGTTAGATAACGAAATAGTGTTCGCTCAATTCGTGCAGAAAACGGTGAAGGCAGCCGGCGCCTCGCTCTTTTCGCTCAGCCTTTTTGGGGAGGGTTGTTTCTGTAGTAAATGATACGAAGTCCTTCCATGGTCAAGTCTTCATCGATGTGATCCACCAGTCGCGTCTGGGCACAGATGGTCTTCGCGAGTCCACCCGTAGCCACCACCTTCGGCCTGGCGCCTAGTTCCTCGAACATGCGCGTAAGAATGCCGTCCACCAATGAAGCATAACCGAATACGATGCCCGATTGTATGGCCGTAGCAGTGTCTTTGGCAATGACCCTCTGTGGCGCGACCAATTCCACCCTAAAAAGCTTGGAAGCTTCGTGGAACAAGGCTTCTGCGGCGATCTTCACCCCGGGCGCGATCGCTCCTCCTTCATACTCGCCGGCCTTATTTATGTAATCAAAGGTGGTAGCCGTTCCGAAATCCACGGCTATCAAATCGCATCGCCACCTTTCGTACGCAGCCACGGCATTGACGATTCTGTCCGCGCCGACCTCCCTGGGGTTGTCGTACCTGATGGGCATTCCCATCTTGATACCTGGTCCGACAAATAAAGGAGTTACCTTGAGGTAATTCCTGCATAGATCGTCGAGGGCCCCAATTAGAGGTGGAACCACGCACGAAATTATGGCCCCGTCTATACGAAAACGCGGCATGTTCTCTATCGCAGCAAGGTCGTGCAGGATCATTCTGTACTCGTCCGCGGTGACGTCTTCGAGAGTACGAATCCTCCAGATACCGACTCGTGTATCACCCTCGTAGACCCCTATGACGGTGTTGGTGTTTCCGACATCAATGGCAAGGAGCATGAGCTTGGCACTCTCCGTTCTGACTCGTACGAGCGGGTTCTTCGGACCCAAGATTGTTCCAGTGAATCATGGATTATCCTTCGACTCCGGCGGGCGTGTCAATCCGGTTGCGGAACAAATTTCAAATGCCGCACGAACAGTCTTTGTAATCGTTTACCAGGCTCGGATTCATGCACCACGCGGGGTGGGAGCGGGATGTCGCCGCTACAATGGACCGCCGCTCCGCCGGGTATATAGCAGTTGCCAAAATTTTTGTCCGATTCGAGAGGACGCCATTCCGTCATTCCTGCGGAAGCAGGAATCCAGTCCCGCGGCACGCGGGATTTCCTGGGTTCCCGCTTTCGCAGGAACGACGGGCGTTATAACGCTCCGGCAAAGTAGGCCCCGTCGATACCAACCAAAAAACCAGACTGATTATCTTCGGGCCAAACGGACATTACTTTTGGCAACCGGTATAACGACTCAACATGTAATGATTGCCGTGATTTGTTACGAGTTTTCTTCTATCTTCCCGTATTATATGCCGTAGAGATAGTGGCAGATGGTGCACCCTTCCGGCGCTTTGGGCATTTTCTTGAGAGCCTCTTCGAGGAGTCTCTCGGGCGTCAAGCGGGCACCCCTTGTGAGCCCCGCGAGAAAAGTCTCTTCATAGGCCCGGATTCGCTCTTGGAACGTTTCCCTGAAGAGCGCGCAGGATTCAGTTTTCCACATATCGAAGAGATCGTTGTCCGGCAGACTACCGTACCGCACGGACGGCATGATCACATCCCGCCCCAGAAACGTCGTCGGACCGCCGTTGGCCAAGCTTATGCAAGGAGCCACTGTCCCGTCATGGCGGATGAACAGCGAATCCGTGGGGTCCTGTTCGCAAACCGGCCGTTCAGTGGGAGTCAAGGACAAAGCGGTTGTTTGAACGTGCAGCTTCTTTGCCAGGCTGCGCGCTCTCGCAAGGGCCTTTTGAAGTCTCTTGATTTCTCCGGTTTGCTTGGGTCCGAACAATCCGTGACCCTTCCCGTAGTCACCCCGTATTACTTCGCATTGCTTGAAATTCACCTGGTCCACTCCCAATTGGGAGGCCAACCTCACTATGTCTTCCAGTTGATGGAGGTTTTCCGACATCATCACAAAATTGATCATCACCATGGGAATTTCATTGGTTCTCAGTTTGGCAACGCTTGCCAAGTTTTCGCAAACTTTCTCAAAGCTGGACCCTTTCCGAATTCTTTCGTATTCCTCCTTTGTTGCTCCGTCAACAGACACGCAGATCCAGTTCAAGCCTGCATTGAACAGCTTTTTTGCCATTGCCTGGTTCAGCAACAGGCCGTTTGTCAGAACTCCGGTTTCGCATCCCGCGGATCTTGCATCCGCAATCCATTCAGCCAGTCTGGGCTGGAGCAGCGGCTCTCCACCACCGGTAAAGTCAACGGATCGAGCGTCCTTGAGGTGCGGCTTAATTGCCTCCCAGACCTCTTCGCTCATGGTGCCGCGATCTCGGGCGTTCTCTCTGAACTCTTTCCAGGGGCACATGATGCACCGGAGATTGCATGCCAGGGTCGATTCGACCTGCACTAGACGCCAACGCCTCTTCCCGGTGTCCCGAGCGGTTAGACTCTCGCTCCTCGATGGTCCGGTGAGACCGCTTACAAAGGTGTGCCAAAAAGTCGCCAAGGAAGAAAGCAGTCTGCCTCGGCCTTCCAACGCGGTCACTGGGAGCTTCGTTGAAGGAGACCCTGACTTCATGGAGTTTGCCATAATACCGGGTCCGATTTGTTGGCCTGTGCGGGGAAACGACATTCCCTTATCAATATCCATCACCAAACTGAATAGCCCTTTGGCCCTTCTTCTCACAAAGGCAGACGTATACGGCAGAAACTGCACAGAGCCCCATTTCTCCTTGAACCGCCTGACACCGGGACTAATGCCCAGTCCGAGGTTCATGGCCTTTTTCCCTTCGGCCTCGGCCAGGTGAGCCATCTCATAGAACAGCAGGTCGGACGCACCCGGCACGTTGAATTCGAGTGAACGGAAATTGAACAGATAAAAACAATAATCAGCCGAGCCAAGATCAACAACGTTAAACGCGACCAGGCGGTCCCCTTTCCTCGCTTCCAGGACACGCGCGGTCGAGGAATGGTTCAGATACTGGGGTATCTTACCGAAGATCTCTCGGTGGCCCGGGCCAAGGTCTCGTTCGGCAAGGAATGAGCGGACCAGCCTGTCATGGTCCTCTCCGAAAGTCCCTTCGAGGACTGAAAGCTCCCGGCGGGCCCTCCTAATCATGTAAGCCAGGTCGGCCGTCAGTGGCTTCAGGGGCAGCTCCAGTCTGTAGTACGTGTCCTCAACAAGCCCATTCAATTCAGTCGCACCAACCCATAACCTCGGAGCGATGATCGCGGCGGTAAACGGGCGGAACCGCCGACAGGCCGATTCGTAGGCTTCCGGGGCCTTGTCGGTCGCTTCATTGAACGGATATCCCACAAAAATCAAATGCCCCGCCCGGAAGAAGCACAGGTGATCTTCGTGGAGAAACGGCTCCTCTCCGGAAATCGCTTCCACATAATCCGCAATATGTTCCGGCACATACGAATGATCGCACAAAAAAGTCTGTTCCTGAGGGGTCAGCATCTGCTGATCAATCGCCTCTCTAAGCACGCTGGGCTCTTTACCGTCGAAAACTGCCGATGAAGCCTACCTCATTGTTCAAAGACCGCGGTGGCGTGAAGTCCATTGAAGTCCAATGCGGTGCCCTCTACGTTGACACTGTATCAACATGTTAGCCCTTTACGACTGCGTCGGTCAACGCCGCGCCCCGGTCCTCTGTGACGCACGCGGCTCGTTGATTGTGTGAACTCCACCTTGAAGTGATCGTGGCTTTGGACACCGACTATTCGGTTGACTGGTTCGAGAAATTGACGGAACATTGTTTTCCGATCACTCGGCACGTCGGGTGGTTTGGAGGGTATGTCAAGCGCTGTTTGGCCTTTTCGTAACTGAAGCATGATCACGAACGCGGAAGAAAGCGAGATCCTCAGTCGAGCCTATGTGCCTGAGCACATCGTCAAGCTGATGACCCTGGTTTCGGGTGGAGAGCCGTTTCTATTCCGCGACTATTTTTGTTGCCGGAAAGGCGACTTGGTAATTTTCGTCGGGTACCCCTTGGAAACGGAATTCCGAGTGGACGAATTAGAGCGTGATTTTAATGAATTAGTCAAGGCCTTTCGTCCGGCAAAGGTTTCGCTCGTCTCGCCCGAACTGCCGGTGTCGTTCAGCAAATCCTGCACTGAGCGCAACAGCGATTACTATTATACCCTGGACTTGCATGCCACGTCTATTCCACCTGACGCTCGTAGAGCCGTCAGGAGGGCCGTGGGTGGCACAGTGGTCGAGCGCGGAAGGCGCCTTGGCCAAAGCCACCATGACCTGGCATGTGAGTTCGTTGACCGGGTTGATCTGCCGGAACGGGTCGGAAAGCTGCTGTTCGGAATGTGGGATTACGTGGGGCAAGCTGAGGATTCGCTCGTGTTGAATGCCTGGGGTCCGGGAAACAAATTGGCCGCGTTTTATGTGATCGACCTTTCGGCAAAGCGTTTCGTCACCTATGTAATCGGGTGCCATTCCAAAAAGAACTACGTCCGGGGCGCGTCCGATTTGCTTTTTCTTGAAATGATCAGGATCGGCAAAGAACTGAACAAAGAGTATATTCATCTTGGCCTTGGAGTGAATGAAGGGATTCGCCGGTTCAAGAAGAAATGGGGTGGTGTTCCTTCCCGGAAATACGAAATGTCCGAACTCATGATTAGAAAGCCTTCATTTCTGGACGCCATCGTTTCCTATACTACGAAACCGTGAAGCACCGAGACGACAAGAGCATGCTCTTCCGAAGATTCAGAGACAAACGTTTCAAGATGGTTTGGCAGCTCCAAAAGAACCGCCGGAGGTCTTTTCTAGCGGGCACTGCGCATTTCTTTCCTCATAGCTTCAAGAAGTCTCTCGCTGAATTGCTGCGAGGCGCCCGCACAGCCTTGTTCGAAGGGCCTCTTGACGAAAGCAGCATGCAGCAAGTAGTCAAAGCGGGCTTGCACGACGATACGGAAGAATGCCTATTACATGGGCTTGACGAGCAGACTATACTGAGAATTACTAACGTACTCGCCCCAACAGGCTCAGACAGGGCATCTCTGACGGCTCTCCAATTCATGGCCACTGCACCGGAAAGTTTCGCGTGTTCCCTGGTGAAAGGAATGAAACCGTGGATGGCATATTTCACACTTTATTACAGGTTCCTGGAAAAGAATGGATGGAAATACTCCGTTGACATGGAAGCTTATGGCCTTGCACGAGACATGAGCAAGAATGTAGTGTTTCTGGAAACTATAGAAGAGCAGATTGAGGTACTCGAGAGCCTTTCGCCGGAGCAAATAATCGACTTCCTGAGGCGAATCCACCACTGGAAATCCTATACTCGGGATTTCGTGAAATGGTACCTCGAAGCCGACCTGGCCAAGTTTTCGGGGAATCCTTACAGGTTTCCAACCCGTAACCCCTGGATAATCGAGCGCCGCGATGCCATTTTGTACCAAAGGATGCTTGAGTATCTGCGGGAGGGCGACGCTGTGGCGTTCGTCGGAGTGCCACACGTCGCGGGCATTCTGCGCATGCTGTCCGCTGAAGGGTATGAAATCGGTAGAATGGACGCGTGATTTTCCGTTGGCCTTTCTTGCGTCACGATTCGGCATGGAGGTGAACCTCGGTAATGCCCCGGTCTTCAATAAAAATTAACTTGGTTGCCGCGAGCGCCAGGAAGGCTCTGGGATTCCTTGGCTTTCTGGCTATGGTTACATGGTTCGGCGGAGGCATCCCGGGCCAGCTATGGGCGGAACCGGCGAACCCGTTCGGATTGGACGAAAAGCATCCGCTCCAGGTGGACTCCAAGGCCGGCGAAGTGCGACTGCTGGCTGAACTTCAGCCTCAGGCTTTTTCCGGCGGTTGGTTAAAATCGACACCCAACTATCACGCTGTTGTGTGGAAGGGTGGGGGAGCGGCCGGCGAGGCGTTGCTGTCCTCTTATGCCGACGACAGTTCTTTTTACGACGCCCTGGTGTCCATCGGTGCGATTCCCGGAAACAACCTGACCATGGCAGCATGGAACAAGCGCAAGGACCCGAATAGCACCGCTCCGGACACTCGTGTGGAAGGCTCGCCGGTTGATGTATTTGTCTGGTGGGACGGACTGCCTTCTCCGTTGCCGCTGGCCGGACTTCTGAACGACTCCGCTGGCAAAGGTATCGACATGCGTTTCGGTGGAAACAAGGCCCTTATTCCTGAATGGCATTCCGGCTGCATAGCGTGTCTGTACAGTTGTCCGGGCGGGAAAGTCAGCAATCATGCGTACACCATAAGGGATTACGTCAAAGGAACCACTCTGTTCTCGGTCAACCAATCCGTGGTCCCTAAAGAAAAACACCAGGCTGTGGTAATCTTCCGCAAGCGGTGATGGAGCAGAGAATACAGGAAATTTCCGGGGAGGACGTTTTTGCAAAAACGCCCTCCCCGGACCCCTTCCCAAAAACTCCCATGTCATGGCATGTTATGTCATACCGATTCGCCATAAAAAATATAACATTGCCGAAAGTTGTCATTGCGAGGGCGTCGAGCCCGAAGCAATCTCAGTGGCGAGAGATTGCCTCGTCGCTTCGCTCCTCGCAATGACAGCTGCTATCCTTGATGTTACGAGAATAATAGCGAACTGGTATCACGGGGTTTCACTACCGACAGATTCCACGTTGAGGCTCCAGATATAAGAATGGCGAGAATTTATGAGTGAAAAAATCAGACTTACTTTCCTTCCCTCCCGCGCAGAAAAAGACAGCCCTAGAAGAATTGTCGAACAGCGCGGGGAGATGGCAATCTTGCATCCAGTGGGGCCTGTGTACAATCCGGTATACTTCGATCTACATCCCGGTGAGGGCAACATCCGGGGCAGGCACTATCACAAGTCCAAGACCGAAATGTTCTATGTTATTTCAGGTCATTGCCGAATCAGTTACTTTGATCTGGAAACCGGGGCAAAAGGGAGCCTCGAAATGAGGCAAGGTGACATGGCCACAGTTCTGCCTAACTGCGCACACCAACTCGAAGCCGTGGAATTCTGCCAGGTAATTGAATTCTCCACCGACGATGTGGATTATTCAGAGGATACGATGCCTTACGAACTGTGAAAACCTGGGACGAATTTGAAACCCGTGGGCCAAGGTGCAGGCCTCATCGTTTCATACCAATGCGCTTTCGTACAAGTGAAGATGGCGGGCATCGCGCGTCCCGCGGGACCGCCACCGCATTATGGTAGCGGCCGGCGTCCCTGCCGGCCATTGCTGATGTCACTTCTTTGAACGCGCATTGGTATCATTTGTTCTCCCAAGTATTGAAGACCTTCACCGGTCGCAGAGAGATCTCCGCGCCCTTGGGTTCGGGTCGGATCAGAATTACAAGGCCGTCGTTTCCGGACACGATCTTGTAAAGTCTTGCCGGAGGCACCGACGGATCCTCGGCAACCGGGAGGCGGGCTCGCGGCAGGACCACGTCGGTCCCGCGCATCAGTCGCCGAACTTCGGCTATGGTTACCTGCAAATCGGGGATGTGGGACAAAGCTCGAGCCAGGCTTATCATATGCTTGGCAATTATTTCCTTGCCTCCGTCGGCAATGGCGTCAAGCTTCAAGGCGTCTTCCACGCGGAACGGGCCGCTTGCCATGCGCCGCAGGGACTCCAGGCGGCCGCCCACATCCAGGTCACGGCCGATGTCCCGTGCGAGGGAACGAGCATAAGTCCCTTTGGAACAAATCAAGTCTAAGGCCAGAAGCGGCAGTTCCCAGTCTTTTAAAACCAGAGAGAATATTTCAATCTTTCGAGCCGCGAGATCCGGAAACACCCCTTTTCGTGCCAGCTTGTAAAGCGGAACGCCATTCTTCTTAATCGCGGAATAATGCGGCGGAATCTGATCCATCACGCCTCGATAACTGTCCACGACTTCCTGAATGCGCTGCAAATTCAATCCGGAAGGGTCTCCTGTCCGCACCGCCACGCCGTCGCGATCGCCGGTGTCGGTTTCTTCTCCAAGCCGCACCACGAGTGCATATGTCTTGCGGTTCTCATCGAGGTAATCCAGGGCGCGGGTCCCGGCCCCTATCAATACAACCATCAAACCGGAAGCGGCCGGATCGAGCGTCCCGGAATGACCGACTTTGGCCGGTTTCAGCAGTCTCTTGATGATACGCAGCACATCGTTGGAGGTAATACCTTCAGGCTTGTCGATAAGTAATATCCCATGCATTTCTATTTCCGTTCGTCAGACCTGTTCACCAGGCCCGGGTTCGTACCAGGGAATTATTGGGAGAGAAACCCTCTTGCACAAGAAAGCTTTCCCTTGCAATTGATCTCAAAACTGGGGGAGGGTCGGCCAGTATTTGCGCTGGATGGCCAAAATGTCTTTCAACCTGGCCTTGAATGTGGAGTTCAATAGGGGCCAGGGAGGCTCGAACGGCACAGGTTGTGAATCCGGGTTATAAGAGCTGAGGCAGGCAAGGACCCGTTGCACGGAATTCCTGAGCGCGTCGAGGTTGTAGCCTCCCTCAAGGGTCAGGATGAGTCGGCCGTTACAAAGCTCCGCGGCCAGATGCACGAGGACCTGAGTCATCTGCTCGTACCCTTCATCCGTGATACTCATACCACCCAGCGGATCTTCATGGTGAGCGTCAAAGCCCGCGGAGACAAGGATAAGTTCCGGCCGGTACGCACGCAGCACCGGGGCCACCAGAGTGTGAAACACCGTCAGGTATTCCGCATCGCCGGCCCCTGCCGCCATAGGCACGTTGATTGTGTACCCCTCTCCAGGTCCATATCCGACCTCTCTGATTCCTCCTGTCCCTGGATAATGCGGAAATTGGTGGGTGGAAACGAACAGCACTCGGGGGTCCTCATAAAAGGAATCCTGGGTCCCGTTCCCGTGGTGAATGTCCCAATCCACGATGGCTATTCGTGTCAGTCCATGTCGATTCATGGCGTACCGAGCGGCTAGAGCCACGTTGTTGAAAAGGCAGAACCCCATCGCTCGGCGACGCTCCGCATGATGTCCCGGCGGTCTGACCAGTGCGAAGCCGTTCCGAACCTTACCCTCCGTCACCGCGTCGATAAGGTTAAACAATCCTCCCACTGCACGAGCCGCGGCTTCCCAAGAGTATTCGCAAGCCGAGGTGTCCGGGTCCAGAAAAGTATTTGCGCGACCGGCTGTGGCAGCGATGGTGCTGACGTACCTTGGATCGTGGTTGGTTTCGATCTCCTCCATGGCCGCCTGCCGAATAGGTATCTCATCCAAATTGAGGCGAGGCTCCATCCCGTCTATCATTTGGTAAATAACTTCAAGTCGTTCGGGGCACTCCGGATGAAAGGCTCCCATGTCGTGCTTCAAGTAGATCGTATCCCTGACAATGCCTGTGGGTTTCATACTATACGCCGCCTTTTGGTAAGATCCTGGGTCTATTTGGGTGGCCGGACGGATAGGCCTATCGAAGAAAATCCTCACGTGAAAATAAACTATTACATTAGAAAATTAGCATTCTGAGCCCGATCAGTCAACGCTTTTCACCCGCGCTATGATGCGTGCTACGTGTCTTCATCGGAAACTGACGAAACTTTGTCCAGCCATAGGCAGTCTACCTTTATGAGTTGATAGAGGTCGGATAATTACGGCCGGGCCATCTTGCAGGAACGAATTAAGGGCATGCATATGCCCTCCACAGGATGCGCCCGGTGATTGAACCGGCTAAGGATTCAATTGTGCTGGCGGAGGTGATTCTATGACTCATCGCACGGCTCATTACATCATCTGGACGGCAGTAGTAGTCTTGCTGCTGATAGGCTTGATTGGTCCGCCAATTCCTAATTCCAGCCCTCCCGGTTTGTCCGCTTCGGGGTGGCTATCTGCGGGCCTGTTTAGCGCCGGTGTGCTTTCCGCGGGGCTTTTCTCCGTGGGTATCTTTTCTGCGGGCCTCTTTTCCGTGGGTGTCTTCTCGGCAGGCGTTTTCTCTTTAGGTATTTTTTCCCTCGGGACATTCGTGCTCGGAGTTTGGGTCGTAGGGCAGTTTGTCTGCTCGTGCCTGAAGGCGAAAGAGCAGACGCGGGCGCCGGAATGACGTGATCACCAAATCGGAATCCGTTTCCATGACCGTTACAAACGGTCCGGCAAAAAGGAGCTATTGACATGTCAGTGAAGCCAATACCGGAAGGCTTTCGTTCCATTACACCCTTCTTGGTCGTCAAAGGTGCGTCAGGACTGATCGACTTCCTTAAGACCGCTTTTGGAGCAACTGAGCTTTTCAGAATGGATCACCCTGACGGCAGTGTTATGCACGCGGAGATCACGATCGGCGACTCAATTGTGATGCTGGGAGAAGCCATGAAAGAGTTTCCTCCAATACCGTGCATGCTCTATCTTTACGTGGCGGACGTTGATGCTACGTATCGAGCCGCGCTGGATGCGGGCGCGGAGTCCATGGAAGAGCCCAAGGATCAGTTTTGGGGTGACCGGGCCGCCGGTGTCACAGATCCGGCTGGAAACAAGTGGTGGATAGCCACGCACGTTGAGGACGTTGTACCCGAAGAGCTTGCAAGGCGTGCGAAGGAAGCCCAACCGGAGTGCAAGTAACAGTTGAAAACCTGGGTCAGACCGGTTACAGGACATGTCGAAACGCGAATTTCGTCCGGCATCCCAATTGATGGAGGACTTTGATGAAAGTCTTATTTGTAGCCGGTTTTGGCCCCATCGTTCCCGACGTGACGGCGGGTCGGGAGTTTTACGCATACATACTCGGATTGCCGCTAAAGGCCGATGGATCGTATCTCCACTCTTCAGACATCGACGGTGTGAAAGAATTCGCTCTGTGGCCGCTTGCCGAGGCTGCCCAGTCGTGCTTCGGCACGGACACATGGCCCGAAGAATTTCCTGTGCCGCAAGGATGGCTCGAATTCGACGTGGAGGACATCAACGAGGCAACTGCAGAATTGCAGGCCAAAGGCTACAAACTGCTCGTCTTCGCCCGGACGGAACCCTGGGGCCAGACCGTAACCCGGCTGCTAGGACCGGAAGGCCTACTGGTAGGGATATCGCACACGCCCTGGCTCCGCGGCGAGGGCAAGTCGCCGCTGGAATAGTCAGGGCCAGAGAGCGAAACGCGACCACCTGCGGTGGCAAAAGACAAATAGGCTGGAGGGACAAGGGGAGAACCTATGCCAAGCACCACTATTGAAGTCTTGCACCGATACTCTCGAAACGAGGAGGAGGGGATAATCGAGGCCGTCCATGAAGCGATGGTAGAGGCCCTGAAAATTCCCCTCGGAGACAGAGCCGTTCGTCTTCTCGTTCACGAGCCGCACCGTTTCTCGGTTCCCGATGGAAAGTCGGATCAATTCACCTTGATCAGTATCGACCTTTTCTCGGGCCGCTCTCTAGCTGCGAAAAGGGCGCTGTATCAGGCAATCGTCCGAAACCTGGCCAAGTTCGAAATCCCGGCGGACCACATTAGAATTACCCTGCGGGAGACCGAGCGTGAGAACTGGGGAATCCGCGGCGGCATTCCCGCGTCGGAGGTTGATCTCGGGTTCAAAGTGGATGTCTAGAACGGTTTACCTATTCCACGAGGCTAGGTGCCCCATAAGCATTCCAAAGACAGTTACAGTTCCTTCTCGTTAATGCACTAATCAGGTATCTTAAGTAACCACCTCATGGTTCATTGGCACGTCGCGTATCAGCTCGCGCCGGACGCCGTCCCCACCAGACGAGTGTTCCTCCGATAAAGGCCAAGAATATTCCCGGAGGGAGGAATACGAAGGGCAAAGCAAACATGAGGCCGCCAGGGGGCCAGCTTGATATCCCGAGAAAAATGAGTACCCCTGCCAGAATCACGAAAAGCCAGCCCAGAAAAATCGCTACGGGACGCAATGTCTTAACCCTAAGTGGCCTGATGGCATGAGTTCCGAACGCCGTCCACACCAGCATGGTCACCTGATAGCAATTGCCAAAATTTCTGACCGAATCGGTGGTGTGGCATTGAGAAAGGCTGCGGCTATCTGAAGCGCTTTTGGCAATCGTCATTCATGAGACGGCGGGCACGGCCCGCCCTACAGGAGGCGCGTCGCAAATTCGTAGGGCGGGCCGTGCCCGCCGACCGTGACGGTGACCGAGAGCTCACCAGATGGCGTTGGCGGACATTATTTTTTACACTTGCTATAATTATAGCTGTTTTGAAGAAACATACGAGGACAGGAGCCCACTGCTGGAAAAGCCGACAGTGGTACCCAACATTCAGTCGGCCATTAGCATCTGTCCCAATCGCCTACGGGAAATATCTGTAGATGTCACGGCGATTCAGAACCCTCACAAAAGTGACGGTACCACCATCTATCGCCAAGCCTATCCTGTGGTCACCGACCCTTTCTCGGAAATAGCGACCTTCTACACTGAGCTTCTTGAGATTGGGTATATCCGAAAGAGACGGGGCCGATTCTATGGCCTCAATTATTTCAAGAGCTTGGCGCAAAATCTCCTTATCTTTGACTCGTTTCACGTCTTTCGCGAAACGGCCCTGAATTCGACCTTCATGCCTGTCCGCCTTGGAGAATGTCGAGAATCTCTTGCTTATCGATCGATTTAGTCGCCTCTCCTTCCTTGATGGCGCTAACTAATGCCCGATCTTCTATCACCCCCGACTGGATGTCGTAGATCACGTCCTTACGATCCTCCAACACCTCCATCAGTGCCTCTTTCATCAATTCCTTGAGCTTACTTCTCGCCAACACATATTTCCATGTAAAACTCCAGTTCCGACGTACCGCCTGCTGCCATACACCAGAAGCGGTTTCAAAACCTCGTAGGTGAAGGAGACATTGGACTAATCTGCACCGCATCATTGTCGGCACTGGCGACAATGATGCAAGATCACAGGAGTTTTTGGGGAAGGGTTTGGGGAGGCCCTTTTTGCAAAAAGGGCCTCCCCGGAAGTTTCTACTCTCCGACCCGCCCGCCTTCGATCACCACAACTCTGTCGGCGCATTGAACCGCGGATTGGCGGTGCGAGATGAATACCACGGTCATTGTGCCTCGGAGTTCTTGCAGAGCCTGTATGATGCGCTGCTCGTTTTCCGCGTCCAGGTTGCTCGTGGCTTCGTCCAGCAGGAGCAAAGTGGGCTTGCGCAACAGAGCCCTTGCCAGAGCGACTCTCTGCCGCTGACCGCCTGAGAGCCTTACCCCGCGGTCTCCAAGGATTGTGTTCAGCCCCTCGGGCAATGCTCTGACAAAGTCCTCGGCCGCGGCTAGTCGCAGGGCCTCCCAGATGTCTGCCTCGGAGCTTCCTGGCGAAGCCCAACGCATGTTTTCCTGTAAGGTCTCGTGGAACAACAGGCTTTCCTGCGGAACGTAACCGACCGATTTGCGCCAGGAATGCAGAACGTTTCCTTCCAGCCTCTTGCCGTCAATTAGCACCTCCCCCAAATCCGGGGTCAGCAAGCCTATCAACAGGTCTGCGAAGGTGCTTTTGCCTCCACCGGACGGCCCGAGAATGACCGTGGTTTTCAAAGCATGAAGAGTCAAATCAACGTCTTTCAGCACGAAATTCCCGTCTGCCTTGTCATACCTGAAGGAAACGTCACGAAATTCCACCCCGCTCTGAAGCTCGATCGGGTTAACCTGACCGTGCGCCAACGGTTCCTCCGCGGAGCGGAACCTGTCGGCCATTTCCAACACCGCCCTGTAAGCGGGCAGCATATTCAAGATCCCTTGCCATGTCCGCTGCATCCAGGAGAATTGGGGCACAAGGCTCGCAAAAAGAAAAACCATGATCAGCAGTCGGGCCGCGGGGATGTGCAGAACTTGCACTCCGACGAAGAAGAACACACTCACCACAAAGACTCCGCCAATTTCGTAATACATTGACGTGGAGGAGAGGATTCCCGCGTACCGATTGGCCTGTTGCTCCAGGTTGCCACTCAATGAGCAGAAACTCCGGACATGCCGATCCTCGGCCCCGAAGCTTTTGGCCACCTTCATCCCGGCCAAATGGTCCATCAAGACGCCGAATAATGAGGCCATGGTCTGGCGCCATTCCTCGCCGAGCGAATAGGAGCGGCGATTCAGCGGCCTGAGTATCACGAGCAGGACGCCGGAACTTGCCATCGCTACGCACGTTAGAGGAAAGGACAACATCATGGCTATTCCGATATGAACCAGGACGACAAAGACGCTGCTGATAAGTGCGAAAAGACCGTAGGTCCCGTTGTCTACGGTGGTGAGGTTCGATGTCATGACATGGTTGATTTCCGATTGCCTCATCTGAATGAAACGCAGCCATTGAACTCGGGCCATTGCCTTGAACAGATCGTCACGCAGTTTGCGCGTGAATGCGTGAGAGAGCTTTGAATTGAGTATGGTGGACCACCGTTGTATCACGGCATACAGGGAAACTATTCCGACATAGACTATCAGCACGGCCGGCAGGTTCAATGGAAGCCCTGTATAACTCCATGCTTGTCCTATCATCGAGACAATTCCGGTAGGCGTCGCATCACCAATGCCGATCAATTGCAAAAAAGGGATCAGCATCAGCAAACCGACCCCTTGGGTAAGTCCCACAGCGATCAACACTGCAATGGCAAAGAAAGCCTTTGCTCCTGCCTGCTCGAACAGCTTTTTCAGGTATTCGATAAACAGCTTATTTTTGGTGAATTCTTCCATGCTGGTGTCCTGCCTGAGTTCAGTGTCAACGCCGGCAATAAGCCGACCGCCCAACGCATTATTGGTTCACCGTGCTTCCACGCCTTGGCGTGGTACGCCCGGTGAGGATGGCAGGGGAGATGCATCTCCCCCTCCATGCCTCCCCCATCGTAATTCTGAGCCGCCACACTCGTCCCGGTGAACGTTTACGTTTCTTTATTATATTGCATACTTTAATTTTTCAAACCGTCCAAGGTCCGTTGAACTGTCGCTCCTGTCCTTTGCGGTAAGCTTCGAAAAAAGAGCGGTCAATTACTTGACTTCGGTTCAGGAGTAGCCAAGCTAACTGCATAGCCATTGGAGCCTTCGGAGAGCGGAGCAATCATGAAGTAGCAAAGGAGCGGCAAGATGAATCCGTGGAAGATTTTAACAGACCGGAAGCTGCAATTGCTTCTCATTTTGTTCATAGTTGCCGCCATCCCGCTTGTCCGTTCAGCTCAATTGACTCCTGCCACCTGTTCCCAACACCGTGGAAAACCTGATATTCCCCGTGGATCGTCCGATCCGAATCCAAATCATGTCCAGACAAAGGGAGGTGTACTGTGAACGCACCAATGCTCCTCAAAAGGAATTTCCCACCCTTCTACATAATGGTCCTGGCAGTTTGTCTTTCATTGGTCTTACCGGTTCAAGCCCTTGGCAGCTCCAGCGGAGGAGGCGGAGGGAAAGGTGGAGGCGGATTCGGCGTCGGCGTGTACATCGGCGGACCTCCAGTCGGCGGCGGCGGATGGACCTACATGGGGACGACGTCTCAACATGAAATCGACAGGGCCAATACCGAGATCATTCCGGACGGGGGATCGACCGGGGGACGCACGGCCGTGGCACAGCCAAAGCCGGTGGAGCGGCCTGTCAAACTGAGCAAGCTCCGCATCGGCTATCTCGAAGATTTGGCCGTGAATTTCGATCCTGAGATGAAGAAAGAGGCCCTTTCCAATCCAGCCAAGACACTGGAGAGTTACCAACGTCTGTTGGCGCAGGCCCGGCAAACAGGCGACAAGAGAGCGGAACAGGCGGCGCTGACCAATTTGGGAGCCCTTTACCTTCTTATCGGGTGGTTTTCCAAGGCCGCGGACACATTACAGCAACTCTTGAATTTGGCCGGAACCGTGGGTGATACCAGACTGCAAGCGCAGGCCCTGAGCAGTTTGGCCGCGGTTATGATCGCGTGGGGAGATTACGCGAAGGCAGCAGAATATGCCGGTAATTCATATTTGATTTATTCCACGGAAAAGGATGCCGTCGGAGAGCAAACGGTTCTCAACAACTTGGGCGTCCTGGAGAAGAATAAGGGTTCCTTTGCAATGGCCCGAGCCAGCTTCAATGAGGCGGTCAAAGCAAGCCCTGGCAACAACAAGCTGCTGGTCGTGATTTTTTCCAACATGGCCAACCTTTACAGGCGATGGGGCTTCCAGACAGAGGCGTCCGATTACTACCAGAAGGCCATTGATGCCGCGAAACAGTTGTCGGATCCTGCTAAAGAGGCGGAAGTCCTTCTTGCCGCGGGTCAGGGATACCTTGACATGGGGAATTATCAGAAGGGCCTTGAAGCTCTGATAGCCGCGCTCAGCGTATCGGCTCAGGTCGGAACTCCTACAGACTGGGCCGCAAAGCTTATAGGTGATGCATATCTTGACGCGGGCATGCTGAATGAAGCGGAAGGTCTCATCCGGCAGGCTGATTACGATTCATCGTTGGGCCGTTTGTATTTGCTGAAATCCGATCCCGGCTCCGCAAAGAAGCATTATGAACAGCTCCTGCGATCTGCCAAGAACGCTGGCAACGCAGAAGAGACTTTTACGGCATATGTAGGTTTGGGAAAGGTTTACGAACTCACTGGGAATTTCGACCAGGCCCGTAGCAATTACTCGCAAGCTGTCAAGATAATCGAGGAGATTCGGTCAGGGCTACTTCCTTCAGAAAGAAGGAACTTCTACGCAGTGACAGTTAACGGTTTCTCCAGGTCGGAGCCTGCCAAAGGCCTGGTACGCATCGCGTTGAAGTCGAACAACGGAACTCAAAGCATTTATCCGAGCGAGCTGCTCCGAGCGAGGGATTTCGCGGAAAACCTTGCCAGGAAGTTTGATTTCGAGGCTTTTGGCGTTCCGCAAGAAGTCTTGGAAAAAGAGGTCGATTTGGAGAACAAAGTGGCCTCTCTGAAGGTCGCGCTCACTGTGTTGCCCAAACAGCTTGAACCGAGGCGGTATAACGATATTGCAAACCAGATCAAGAAAGCTGAATCAGCTACACAAAACCTTACCAAGGAAATTGCCGCCAACTACAAAACCTATGCTTCGGCTCGATATCCGAAGCCTGTTCAGTTGGAGAATGCGCTCATAGGCCCACAAGAGCACGTAATTCTATTTGATGTGCTCGGCGATGGTGTCGGCGCCAGACTCATCAAAGGCAAGAAAGTCGTAAAGACGACGTACGCCAAGTTGCCGGGTTCCGACCTTGAACGGGAAATTCAGGAGTTCAGAAAGCCCTTCGAAACAGTCAAGCTTGATGAATTCGACCCGGAGAGGGCCGCCAGGCTGTACCGGATTCTTCTCGCCGATCTGGTGCAGGATGTTCCGGAAGGGGCCTCAATCACTATTATTCCGGACGGCCTGTTGGCTCTGCTGCCCTTCGAGGCCCTTGTAACGGGCGGCACACCGCAGTGGCAAGGGGGTAAAGGGGGCAAATATCCGACCGGTCTGAAGTATTTTGGCGATCGGCATCCGATAACATACTACCCCTCCATCACAGCGCTCACTTTTACAAGATCGCTGGCGGGAAAAGGCGCACCCGGCGGCCGTACACTTGTCATGGCCGACCCGGTGTTTACCATAGCTGACGCCAGGGCGCAGAGCGCAGGCCCTAACATGAACGTAGCTGCGACCAGCGGTACGGATTCTTTGAGGCTTATGGCGTCAATTGAAGATGAGACCGGCGGGTTCTTCAAGCTCCCCAGACTTGCGGAAACTGAAGGGCTCGCCAAACACTGTAACGAGCAAATGTACGGTGAGAACTGCGAAGCATACACCGGTCTTGAATCAAGCAAGTCCAATTTCATGGCTAACATTGTTCCGCATTTGTTCAATTTCAAATCGGTTGTGTTTGCAACCCACGGCTTTGCTTCGAACACCATACCGGGAATCATGGAACCGACGCTAGCGCTAAGCATGGTTCCTCCCGGAACGGACGGATTCTTGACCATGAGCGAAATAGCCGCGTTAAAGATGAACCCTGAAGTTGCCGCTTTGGTGGCCTGCCAGACCGGGGTTGGAGTGAAACTTCCCGGCGAAGGCGTGATGAGCATGGGCCGAGCGTTTTTGTCCGCGGGCGCAAAATCGGTCGTTATGAGCCTGTGGTCGGTTTCGGAGGAATCGTCGGTCAAGATGATGGATTCCTTCTTCAGGAATTTGCAGGCAGGAAAACCTAAGCTGGCGGCCTGGACCGAAGCCAGGAATTCGGTGCGTCAAGAGGGCTTCGAGCATCCTTTCTTCTGGGCGGCCTTCGTGCTCGTAGGAGAATCGAGTTGATAGGGAGCCGCCTCAAATAAATTGAAAGGCGCTCGTCACCCCATCAAAATCCGTAGCCATATTTTGTATGTCTCCCGTGCTTCGAAAAGGAGCAGAAAGGAGCAGTCCAATGTCCCGGAGAATCCCGACCATAACCCCATCCACAGGTCTTTTCATAGTCGTTTCCGTGCTCGTCGTAACGGGACTAACTGTTGTATCCGCGCAGGCTATGCAGGGAATGCCGGCGCCAAAGAGCCAATCCCAACCGCAGCAGGCACATCAGCCTCAATCCAGCCCCGGCATTGATTGGGGAAAGTTGTTCGGTCCTTTGCTTATGCCTCCAAGGGGTCCTATGGTGTATCCAGGGGGAAATACTCCGGAGCCTCCCGAGAACATTGACCTTTTGTGGCCAAGCGATCCGGGCACAGGACTTGGGATGCCACCAGAGATCCCAAGAATACCGGAACAGCAGGAGCCAACACCGACCGCGACCCCCAGCAAGGGGAATTTACTCAATTCTGGTGGCGGCAATCCAGTGGAGTCGCTGACAGGGCCCGCAACCCCCAAAACTCCGGATACACCAACCGAGAAGACACCGGAAGATCTACTGCAAGGCAGCCCGGGGAATACCCCAATGTCACCTATAGATTTGGCCCAAGAAGGACCCGGCATTATCACGCAGGACGATAGAGGCAACACGTACCTTGACGGTGTATGGACCGGGGGGCCGGATAATCCCGAGAACCCACAACCGAAGTCATCGCAGCCTAAGTTAGGCAGCAATGTGGATCCGAATAATCCAGCGGTAAAGCAACTTATCGAAAATCCGAAAGGCAGTCAGACCACAACACCTCCGCCTGTGCCGCCGGCACCTTTGACTGCACCGCCATCAGTCGCTTCATCAGAGCCGACTAAACCCGCTACGGGTGCGCCACCATCGGTTGCATCATCAGGGCCCACAACAACCACGACATCGCCTTCATCGGCTAAGGCCGGCCTCGACAAGGCTTTGAAGGCAGCGGACAAACTGGACAAACAGGCCAAAGACAAAGGTCTGGATCTTCCCGGGATCGACAATGTCCTCGAACACGTCCCTGGCGGCAAACATTTGAATCCCGCGCGAGAGGTAATCAACACTGGGAAGGACTTCCTTCGCAACATTCAAAAGACTCCGGAGGAGCGGAAGGAATGGGGCAAGCAGCAAATGGAGGAGAAGGCGAAGCCGGTGACGGACGCCTTGAAAGGAATTCGAGAAAAGGCCACGCAGCCGGGAGGATTCATGAACCCACAACAACAACAACTGGAGGACATGGACCTCAAGATGCCGACAGATAACAATTAAGGGGAAACGATTCGCGGGAGTGGGAAAGCTAAGGACGAACCAAATTCGTTAACGAACAAGCAAGCAGGCCCGAAATGAGAAATCACACGAACATGGTTTTGGTCGGGATCTTCTTTTGGATCTTTTGCTTGGTGACAACCTCCATAGCAGACGATTGCGCGAAAGCGAAAGAGACTTACGCATCCGGCGTCCCTCTATCGAATTACGAGCAACGGCGGGCCGTGTTCCAGAAGGCGGTTGATCTATGTCCATCTTATGCGGAAGCGCACGTCAATCTGGCAGATGCTCTGGAGAATCTCGCGAGAGAGCACAAAGGAGACGTGGACCGCTTCAACAGGCTTCTTGACGCGGCTGCGGGGGAGTACGTGCAGGCAATAAAACTGCGAAAAGACCTCTTTCCAGCTTTTCTCGGCCTGGGAGAAACTTTGAGAGTCATGGGTCTTTACGCCCAATCGGAACAAGCGTACCTGCGAGCGCTTCAGTTGAAGCCCGGACATCCTGCCGCGGTTGCGGGACTCGACAAGATTAAGGCGATCAATTCTTTCGAGCACGACGGATTCAAGTCTTCAAGAGAAATTGTGAATCATTTTAAGAAGGCATCTGAGGACAAAGGGCAAGGGACATTGATGGGCTTCAAGAACGAAACCGCGATCAAAGATCGCATCAGATTTAGTAATGTTCTATTTGATGAATGGTCCTTCAACCTCAATCGTCCTGAAGCGCAAAAGCAGCTCAAAGAGATCGGAGAAGCCGTTAACGACCCTGAGCTGAAGGGCAGCATATTCATTATCGAAGGGCACACAGACAATCGGGGCGGCGAAGAGCGTAACATGAAGCTTTCGCTGGATCGTGCCGAATCCGTCCGGAAATACCTTATCGACCAATTCAAAGTGGATGCATCCCGTGTCAAGACGCAAGGTTTTGGGTATTCCCGCCCAAGATTCCCCAATGACAGCCCGGTTCACATGCTGAAAAATCGTAGGGTGGAACTTCTTTTCGTGGATCGCAGCGATTGAAGGGAGAAAGCCATGGTAATTGATAGTAGTTTTAGGGGCGCATGTTCGGTGCTATTTGCGGTGACGTTCGCTTTGGCCGGCGCTTCGGCACTCCTCGCCGCAACGAATAATACCCCGTTTGAAATCAAGACCCAGTTCTTTTACAAAGATGACGGCAAAGAAATCAAGCCACTTGACAATAATTCGGTGCTCAAATCGGGCCAGAACGTAGGGGTCGTCTTTCAGTCTAAAGAGAACTGTTTTGTTTACATTTTTTGGAAAGATTCGACGGGCAACGTGGGGACGCTTTTCCCTAACCCAGGTCTGACCGCGGAAATCCCCCAAGTTATGGCCGGTAAGACCTACTGGCTGCCTCATCAAGACGGGGACAGGTGGTACATACTGGATGACACTCCCGGAACCGAGGTTCTCTACTTTGTGGCAAGCCGCACCAGGAATTCAAGGCTCGAGCAGCTCTCCAAAGCTCTGCTCGCCACATCTTCAGGCACTCAGGCAAATTCAGGCGAAAAGGGTGTTGCTCCATCTCAGGCGACTCAGCCGGCAAATCAGGCTACCGCACGGGAAATGGAACGCGAACTCAGTACTATGGGATTTGCTCAGTACAGTGTTCCGAAAGGAGTTGAGAAAGCGTCTTTTGCCAGTAAGGAGGAAATGTTCAAAAACCTTGAGGGAGTTATTAGGGTATCCGGCGCGGAAGCTCTCATCAAGATTGAATTCAAACATATCCCCAATTGATTCGTTGGAACGGAAATGCGAGCTCGGATTTTACGTCGTTGAGGCAGGAAAGGAGGAGATATGCCCCAATTCGTTGAAATGGATGAAAAGGTTACCATTTTTGCTCAGATGGAAGGAGAGGGCGGCCCGGTCATTCTGATTAACAAATTCAACGTTGCGCCCGATGAAGCGGAACAGCTGCTCCAAGCCTGGGCGGAGGACGCTGCCTTCATGAAAAGGCAACCAGGTTTTATTTCCACTCAACTGCACCGTGGGATTGGTGGCAGTTGCGTGTACATAAACTATGCCGTATGGGAGTCGGTCGCAGACTTCAAGCAGGCGTTTACCAATCCCGAGTTTCAATCTCATTTGAAGAGTTACCCATCCAGCGCAGTGGCGTCGCCTCATCTATTCACGAAGGTCGCAGTGCCTGGGATATGTGTGGCCTAATGCTTATCCGAATACATGAGAAAAGAATATCGTACCTTGTTTAGTGCGATATGGAAACACACGTGCCTTGCACGTGATCAGGGGCCATAGGTTGTGCCGGTAGATTTCGTAAAGCTTTCGTAGAACCCCTCAACCCAGGTCGTCACCCCGGCGAAAGCCGGGGACCAGTATTAGGGGCCTGGATTCCCGCTGGTAACTGAGGCGTTACCTATCTTCGCCATTTTGGCTTGACCCTCTCACTTGCCACAAGGTACAATGCAATCTGCAAAACTCTGCGGGTTCCTCATCGAGGATAAATGGGAATCCTGTGTAAATCAGGAGTGGGCCCGCCGCTGTAACCGGGGACGAAGCCCGTAAAACGCCACTGGGGAAGTCAAATCCCTGGGAAGGCACGGGCTCCAGGGTGATCCGGAAGCCAGAAGACCAGCTCGCAGGGTATCGTTTTCTTGCCGTCGCGGACTCAAGGCAAGAGCGAAGTCATTCGAGGGATAAAAAAGGGCAATCCCCGGCCGAATAGGTACGGGGTTTTTTTGTGGAAGGGGGAAGAGAACTGTGGGGAGGCCCTTTTTGCAAAAAGGGCCTCCCCACACCCCTCCCCAAAAACTCCTGTATATTTGTGGCTTGGGAACATCCGCCGATAGCGGAAGTTCCCAAGCCACAAAACCTGAGGGTCACTTGACACGCTTATCGCGGTTCAGCATCCAGCAGATACCACAGGGAAGATACCGCCCTGAATTACGCCGTTTGCACTTCGGTTGATCAGTGGAAAGTGCAGAAGAAGGGTGCCTCATGAAGAAGATCTTATGTGTCGTCGGCGTCTTAATTGCGGTCAATCTCCTCCTCATCGGCAATGTCAGCCAAGCCAAGCACGGAGAGGAGAAACCGGCAAAGAAGGCCATACTTGTGGTGGCCTTCGGCACCTCTGTTCCTCAGGCCCAGGTAGCATACGAGCAGGTAGATAAAAGAATTAAGGAGATTTTCCCGGCCACCGAGATCTGCTGGGCGTACACCTCGAAGGCCATCCGGCACAAACTGGCCAAACAGGGGACGGTCCTTGAATCGCCGGAGACGGCAATGGCAAAGCTGATGGATGATGACTTCACCCATGTTGCAGTGCTGCCTTTACACGCAATACCGGGCCTGGAATTCCATGAGACTTATGCCAACCTCCGGGCTTTCCAAACAATGTTGGGTGGAATTAAGGAGTTACAGGTCGCTCGGCCCTTGCTGGCATCGCAGGAAGACTGCCGAAAGGTAGCCCAGGCCTTGATCAAACGTGTCCCTGAGAGCCGAAAGCCCGATGATGCGGTGATTTTCATGGGGCACGGCACCCCAAACCATCCGTCGTATGCAGGGTATTACGCTATGAACGCGGCTTGCCAAGCTTTGGATCGGAACGTTCATATAGCCTGCGTTGCCGGTGAACCGTGCTTGGAGGACGTTATCCTAAAAATCAAAGCCCAAGGGGTCAAAAGAGCCTACCTGATGCCGATGATGGCAGTGGCCGGCGAGCACGCTCACAAGGACATGGCCGGGGACCAAAAAGATAGCTGGAAATCCGTCCTTGCGAGCGAGGGGATCCAATGCGAGGCAGTGCTCAAAGGCATAGCCGAGTACCCTGAAGTCGTCCAGGTCTGGCTCGATCATTTGAAGGGAGCATACGAGCGGCTGAAATGAACTATCCGCGGAGAAGGTGATACACGGAAAAGCAAGCTCTCCAAACCACTGTCGATCAGCGCCAATCCCCCAGCGAGGTGATAAGGGCACAGGAGCAGCGGTGGCATCGCCGATTTGTGATGCTGCTGGTGTTACTGACGCTCGGCACGACCGTATCTATTCTGGCCGCGGCCATGTTCGGCCGAATGGAGATTCCCGCTCTGGGTGTTTTCAAGGCCATTGCAGCCGGCTTGGGCCTTTCGAGTGGTTCCGGCCAAGATCCCGTATGGGAGAAAGTGGTTTTCAATATAAGGCTGAGCAGGATTTGTCTTTCCGGTCTCGTGGGGCTCACATTGGCTGCAGCAGGTGCTGCTTTTCAAGGGATTTTGAGAAATCCGCTGGCTGATCCGTTCACTATAGGCGTTTCAACCGGAGCGGCCTTTGGCGCTTCTCTGGCCATTTTTCTGGGTCTTGGCGGCCAGACTTATCTGGGCATGGGGTTCATCCCGTTGGCCGCGTTGGCCGGGGCTCTTGCGGCGCTCTTTACTGTAATAGCCTTAGCCCGCATAAATCGTCAGCTCAGGCCCGAGACCATGGTCCTGGCAGGCATAGTGGTGGCTACTTTTCTGGCTGCGCTCATATCCCTGATTAAGTCACTGGATGAGGAATCCGTGTCAAGCATTGTTTTTTGGGTCATGGGCAGCTTTCAGGGAAGGGGCTGGAATCACGTAGCATTTGCCCTGCCGTACATGGCCGCAGGGCTCGTGCTCATCGGGCTCTATTCCCGAGAGTTGGATCTGCTGTCGCTTGGAGGCGTGCAGGCTCGGCAGCTCGGCGTAAATGTGGACCGAGTTCGCTTGAGGATTTTGATCGGCGCCAGTCTGTTAACTGCCGGGGCTGTGTCTGTTTCGGGTGTCATCGGTTTTGTGGGACTGGTCATACCTCATCTCGTGAGGATGGCCGTGGGAGCCGATCATCGGCCCCTGCTCATACTATCCGGGCTGCTCGGGGCTGTTGCTCTAATATGGTCCGACGTGGCTGCTCGGGTTCTGCTCCCCGGAGGTGAGGAGTTGCCCGTGGGCGTAGTAACAGCGTTGCTGGGAGGCCCTTTTTTCTGTCTGCTTCTGAAGTGGAGGAAGGAGCGCGGCGGTCTTGATTGAGGTACAAGCCCTTCACTGCGGTTACGGGAGCACGGAAGTGCTCAAGGGCATATCCCTCAAAGTGCCCGCGGGAGAAATGGCCGGCCTTCTCGGTCCCAATGGAAGCGGAAAGACCACTCTATTGCTCGCGCTGACAGGCGTGCTCCCTATTCGCTCGGGGAGCATCCGAGTGGAGGGTGTGGATATCAGCCGGCAAGACAGCAGGTGGAAAGCGCGGCTCATGGCTTCTGTTCCGCAGAGGTCTGAATTCGCTTTTCCCTTCAAATGTCTGTCAGTGGTCTTGATGGGGCGCTATCCTCACCTCGACAGTTGGGGTGGATATTCCCCGAAAGACCTGGAGGTAGCCGTCTCGGCTCTGGAAGAAACCAAGATCTCGCATCTGGCTCAAAGATACATCGGGGAGGTCTCCGGCGGAGAGGCCCAGATGGTAATGGTAGCCAGGGCCCTGGCACAAGAAACCGAAATCCTGCTCCTGGACGAGGCAACTTCCAATCTGGACGTGGCACGCAAGGTCCAGGTCTTCGATTTATTGGCGGAGAAGAACCGTCAGGGCGGCACCATGCTATGTGTGATGCACGATTTGAACCTGGCCGCGCTCTATTGTAGGAGGCTCATTTTCCTGAAAAGCGGCAGGGTAGCGGCAGACGGAAAAACTGAGGACGTGTTCAATGACAGGAATCTTTCGGAAATATACGAGACTGAGATCCGAGTCTCAAGGCACCCGATCACCGGCAGTCCGCAAGCGCATTTCGTACCTAATCAGGGCCGCGTTGGTGTTGGCGGTGATTCTGCTCCCGAGTCCGGCGCCGGCCTCGGCCTTTGAGATCGTGGATGACACGGGTCGAACCATTCGACTCGACAAGCCCGCCACAAGGATTATCGCCCTATACGGGGCATATAACGAAATCCTCGCCAGCATGGGCATGGAATCGAGGATAGTTGGAAGGACCAAAGCCGATGTGTCGCCTCCGTCGATAGTTTCCAGACCGAGCATAGGCACGCACATGCGACCGAACGTAGAAATGGTAATGGGCCTCAAACCCGATCTCATAATTCAAGGAGCCGGCCGAAAAGAGGCCATGATGCCTGTTAATCAGTTGAGCAAAGAAGGGCTGACCGTGGCGGTGTTCAATCCGACCAGCTTTGCCGAAATATTTTCAGTCATCGAGCGTATCGGCACGCTTACCGGCGAGCCCGTGGAGGCGGATCGTCTGGTGAGTTCCTTGAAGGGTACGCTGGATAGAGTGAAGAAACGGCTTGCCGCAGCCTCAACGCGGCCGAAGCTTTTTTTCGAGGTGCGTTATCCTGACATCCTCAGCGCTGGAACCAATTCCATAGTCAACGACGTCATCGAGCACGCGGGCGGGTCCAATTGTGTCTCTGTGAAGAAAAAGCTGGTGCGAATGAGTATTGAAACAGTGGTTGCCTGCAACCCGGACTTTTACGTGGTCCAGGAGGGCCCAATGAACCGCAATCCCGTGCCGCCTGGGGAGCGGCCGCATTTTTCCGCGCTTCAGGCTGTGAGAGATGGGCGTGTGCTGACGGTGGACGAGCAGGTTTTCTCGAGGCCTGGCCCACGGTCAGTGGAAGCGGTCGAGCAGTTAGCGACTTTCTTGCACCCTCAGTTAATTTCAGAGGATAAACCATGATTTGTGTAAGCTCGATCTTTCCGAGGAGACGCGGCCATGCCTGAGAAAGCCGGTACATTGTACGGGCTGGGTGTCGGGCCGGGAGATCCGGACTTGATAACGGTCAAAGCCCTGGAAATCCTCAGACGTGTGCCGAACATCTTCGCGGCATCTTCCACGAAGAACCACTATAGCCTGGCCCACAACATCGTGCGCAAGCATCTGCCCAACGCGGACGTTGAACGGATCGCGTTCCCAATGACGACAGACAAGGCGGTCTTGCAGCCTGCATGGGAGAAAGGAGCGCGGCGAGTCCTGCAAGTCCTGGATTCAGGCAACGACGCTGCGTTCGTCACTCTCGGAGATCCACTGACATATTCCACTTTTTGCTATCTTCTCAGGACTGTAAAAAGCATTTCGCCCGAGACCAGGGTGGTTACGGTGCCGGGGGTCACGTCTTACCATGCGGCCGCTGCAGCTTCCAACACACCGCTGACGGAAGGCGAGGAATCGTTTCATCTAATTTCCGGCGCGATGGGCGGTTCGCAACTGCGCAAGATCATAGAGACCTCGGATAATGTGGTAATGCTGAAAACCTACCGGCATTTCGACAACATTTATCAAACGCTTGAAGAGCTGAGCCTGCTCGATCGAGCAGTCTGCATAAGCCGCTGCGGGCTGGATGGGGAAACCGTGGTGGAGAATATCCGTTCCTTGCGTGGCAAAAAGATGCCTTATTTGTCATTGATCATCATAAAAAGGAAAGGCATCGAGTTGTGAGCGTTTGCGCAGCCCGGTTGGGCTCAAAATAGGAATGTCTGTGAGGAGCGTCTTGCGATAAAAGTCTTTCCGGCAAGGCTTTCGAGGAACTGCTATATCCTTCCCGTTGAGCCGCGTGCGCTGCCAGCGCAAGCGGCTCAACGGGCAAGATATGGAGTTTTTTGAAGGGGGTGCGGGGGAAACTCTTTTGCAGAAAAAAGTTTCTCCCGAATTCTTATGGAACGCAACCGCCGTTGGATCATAGTTCCTGTTTTGCTGTCAGCTACAGCCTGCGCGGGCATCGCCGTGGGAATGCTGCACTTGGGAGGGATCGCTCTCTCGCCTGAAAAGGTCTACCAAAAGTTAGTGATCCCGGTGGTTCGTCTTCTTTGCTTTCTGGGATTAGGCCTGCTGGCGGGACAGATGCTGGAAGCCCTGGGATGGATGTCCGCGTTGGCCGGATGGGTTAGTCCTCTGACACGATGGGCGCACTTGAAGGGTGAGAGCGGTGCAGCCCTGGCCACGGGGTTTGTTTCCGGAATCCTTGCGAACACCATCCTCATGAACGCTTACCTCGAAAAGAGGCTCACACGCCGAGAGGTAACAGTAACATATCTGCTTAACGCCAGCCTGCCGACCTTCCTGGTGCATTTGCCTACTACGTTTTTCATTGTAGCTTCTCTCGCAGGGAGCGCGGGCATGTTGTACATGGGTATGGTTTTCGCTGCTGCGTGCCTTCGCGGCGCCGGGCTGCTGATTTACGGCCGCTCTGTGCTCCCCGTGCCGTGCAGTTCCACGGCGACGGGGAACTTGGAGGGCGAGCCCAAGGCCTCTGCAAAATTTGCCACTATTTTGAACAGGTTTCAGTCGAGGTTTGTTCGTGTGGTTCTTTACACAATACCCATTTATGTTCTCGTCTTTCTGGTCAATGAATGGGGTTTGTTCCAATGGTTGCGGCAGGGCTCCGCTGGGTGGATATCAAAGGAGTTTTTCCCCGTGGAAGCTGCCGGAGTGATCATATTTGCGCTGGCAGCGGAATTCAGCTCCGGCATGGCCGCCGCGGGAGCTTTGCTGGAAGCCGGCAGTCTCACCGCCAAGCAGACCGCCTTGGCCCTGATACTTGGAACGATCATAGCCGCTCCCATCAGGGCCGTCCGGCATCAGCTCCCGACCCAGGTTGGGCTCTTCCGGCTGGCAATGGGCACCCAGCTTTTGCTGCTCAGCCAGGGATTGAGAATTTTCAGCCTCCTTGCCGTGGCAATACCTTATGCCGTATGGTGGTGATCTCTGAGGATCTTTCCATCTCTTCAGTGATGAAAAACCGCTTTCTGATGCCAAGTCAGTGGTATAGAATAGTTGGCAGGGCAGAATAGCTCTGAAAAACCGAGTTTTTTCCGATGCACATGGATATCACGAACCCCAACAGCCGGTCTGCGGCCACCGGTGGTCGCATAAGTTCACTTTTTTCCCCGCATTACGGGACGATCCCGCTTGATTTTCTGATGGCCGGGGATGTGCATGCTTGTCCTTACCTGCCCGGCCGAGACGCGAGGGAGGAGTTCTTCCTGGCCGAGGCCTTCCCGTCAGAGCTGTATCATGACTTTATGGATCAAGGGTTTCGGAGATCAGGTCAAATCTTTTACCGGCCCATTTGTGACGGATGCTGGGAATGCCGTCCCATAAGAGTTCCTGCTGCGACCTTCAAGCCCGATAAGTCCCAGAGGCGGGTTCTGAGAAAAAACGCGGAAGTGGAGGTCAGGGTCGGTGCTCCGCGGTTTTCCAAGGAGAAGTTTAGCATATACTCCGATTATCTCTTGCTGAAACACGGCACCCTTCCGGACAGAACTCCCGAATATCTCAAGGAATCGCTTTACCTCTCGCCTGTGAAGACCATCGAATTTGAGTATCGAGTTCGCGGGCGTCTGGTGGGCGTGGGAATCGCTGATTTGTGCTCGCGTTCCTTATCGAGCGTGTACATGTTCTATGACCCGGATTGTGCTTACCGGAGTCTTGGCACCTTTTCGGCTATCCAGGAGATATGGTTCTGCACAGGGCACTCGATTCCCTACTATTACCTGGGCTTCTTTGTCAGCGAATGCTCGGCAATGAGTTACAAGCAGCGGTTCAGGCCTAATGAGATTCTGGATCGGTCCTGCAATTGGATAAGCGGGCAGGATGGAGAGGCCGGGGGAGCAACGAAGTCCGCGGGCCGCTCCTTCAAGCAACGGTCGGGCCTCAGCCCCGGCAAGGATTGACGTCATGAAGCGCGGTACATATATTTATCAGAAGCCAAGATGACAGTGGCTGTTGTTAAACGTTTGAGAGGCTTGAACCATGGACAAGAAAGATGACGTTCAGGGAACCAATTTCCCCGACCCCAAAGAGGTCGAGAAAGAAATAAACGAATTCCTCGCGAGCAAGTACGGAAATCGTATTAGGGTGATGGGGACCCAGATCGGTCCCTGGCCTGGTGCGGAAGAAACGGGCGAAGGACATACTATCAAGACTGATGTGGGACCTTCTCCAATTCGTTTCGATATGAAACCGGCCGAACTCCACGAGTACCTGGATCGTTTCGTGATTCGCCAGGACGCGGCCAAGGAAATTCTCGCCACCAAGATGTGCACTCATTTCAACCGGATTCGATATTACCAGGAAAAGGGTGAGGGTGAGGACCGCGAAGGACTGGGGAGGATCAAAAACAACATTATCCTGATCGGTCCCACTGGTGTGGGCAAGACGTATCTTATCAAGCTGATTGCCCGCAAATTGGGGGTCCCCTTTGTCAAAGGCGATGCCACCAAATTCAGTGAGACCGGGTACGTTGGAGGTGATGTCGAGGACCTGGTGAGAGACTTGGTCCAGGAGGCCGATGGAGACATTGAAAAGGCCCGCTACGGCATCATCTACATAGACGAAATAGACAAGATAGCGTCTTCCGGCAACATCATCGGCCTGGATGTTTCGCGATCAGGGGTGCAGCGCAATCTTCTGAAACCCATGGAAGAAACGGAGGTTGACCTTAAAGTCGCTCACGACCCGGTGTCGCTCATGGAGGCCGCAGCGCATTTTCAAAAGACCGGTAAACGGCTGAAACGGACTATAAACACTCGAGATATACTGTTTATAGTTTCAGGGGCTTTCAACGGGCTCGACGAGATCGTTTCCAAGAGGCTGACTCGAAAAGGATTGGGCTTTGGGGCGACTCTGAAAGGGAAAGAAGACAGAGGTGATTTGTTCCGCGAAGTGAAGGCTGAGGACCTCATCGAGTACGGTTTTGAATCCGAATTCGTGGGGCGCCTCCCGGTCATCGCTGTTTTGGAGGACTTGGACGAGGGAGATCTGTACCAGATTCTTCAGAATAGGTACTCATCCGTTGTGACGGCCAAGAAGCAGGATTTCAAGTCCTACGGCATTGACATTCGGTTCGCTGACGGAGCCTTGAGGCAGATGGCCGCGCTGGCTCACAAAGAAAAGACAGGAGCTAGAGCGCTTATAAGCGTGATGGAAAAAATCCTTGTCGGGTTTGAGCGAACCCTTCCATCGACTCCGGTAAAACAGTTCGCTGTTACCGATGAGTTGGTGGAAAAACCCAGATTGATTCTGCAGGAGATTCTGGAGGACGAATCGCATCCATTGCGATGCGAGGTTTTCGACGGGATTGATTCCCAGGAGCGAGCGGAATTGCTGGAGGAGCTTGAACGCCGCGGCCCGGAACTCGCGAAAACTTACGGCCGGGCTCTGACTGGCGCCGCGCTGGAAGCTGTTGTAGACGCTTCGGTATCTCAAGGGATAGCCCCCGAAACCATGTATAGGCGTTACACAAGAGTTGAAAGCCAAATCCATGATTTTGAGAAAGAATTCGAAGGCCTTTATGGGCTGAGGATTCGCTTTGCCGATGACGCTCTCCACGAATTGATCCGGCGGGTGCTCAACGGTTCAGAGGAAGCTCTCATTGTCTGCCGCAAGATTTTCCAGAATTATCACCACGGCCTCAAGTTGGTGATGGAACGCTCCGGTCAATACGAGTTCGTCATTCCAAAGAGCGCCATCGAGAACCCTGAACGCTTCCTGAACGAAATGATTCAACTCACCTACCGACAGCAAGACGCTGAGCAAAAGTCACGATAACCGCGTTAGGCGAACCTCGTCACCCGAGTGATGGGGCGCGCCTACTTGCTGTACCTTGAACAGGATCCAAATAAAAAGTCCGGCCATAGGCCGGACTCACTTCACCATCCTATGTGACCGCTTTTCTTAGTCCGCATGATGTCTAGACTTGTCCCTGTCAATCATGCTGCGAGGGGACGGGCCGCTTGTGCTGGTGGTTGGCGGCGCGAAAATCTCCTTCAAGGTGGACCACAACCCGCCACCTTCAGGCTGTTGCTGCTGTTGCACCTGTATAGGGGTGGCTTGGCCGGATGGCTGAGAAGGCATGATTTGCAAAGGGGCTCCAGGGGCCGCTGCGGTAGCCGGGTAACCCTGGCCGGGAGCGGGGTAGGCTTGTCCGGGGGCAGCCGCGGCCTGCGGATATGCCTGCTGGGGCTGCATCGGTTGCGGGTACTGAGCAGGAGCAGGCTGGCCTTGTGCTTGAGGCATCGCCCTTGCCTGGTAACCGCCTGCGGGGGGGCCACTCTCACCGGAAACTCCCATTAACTCATAGTATCTTTGCTGGGCCGCTCGAAGGGCTTCGTATGATTCCGCTAGAGCTTTCTTGTGGTATTCCTCACGTAACTCCGCCTGTCGCCGCTCCTGTTCGACCGCTTTTTGCTGCGCAGTTTGAAGCATTTGCTGGGCCTGCTGAAGTTCCTGAGAAGCGGCCTGCTGCTGTGCAGCCAGTTCCGCCGCGCGCTGACGCGCGACTGCTCGCTCGTAAGCCTTTTGCTGAGCGGACCTGACCATCGGGTCCGAACTCAAGGGGTCTTGGCCTGCCGCCTGCTGTGGTTGAGCAGCTTGCGGTTGCATCTGGCCGTAGGCCTGCTGTTGATAGCCTGCAGGGTAACCGCCTTGCTGCTGCTGGTAGCCAGGCTGGGCATATTGACCCTGCTGATAGGCCTGTTGCTGTGCATACGCCTGCTGTTGCTGCGCATAGGCCTGCTGTTGTGCGTACGCCTGCTGCTGTGCGATTTCCGCTGCCTGGCGCTTCGCGCTTACTCGTTTTTTCTTGCCTGTGGTTCCCTGGGGCGCTTGCATGGCCTGCGGGGGGGCTGCGGCAGGAGCCTGCTGATAGTAGGTTTGACCAGCCGGAGCCTGATAGCCCTGCGGAGCCTGAGGTGGCGCATACGCCTGTCCGCCTGGAGCTTGCCCGCCATAAGTCGAGTAATAGTCCGACGGATTGTAATACATACCGGCGGCTTGGTTGGTAGCCTGAGGCGACGTGGCCTCGCTGGAAGGGGAAGCCGGATAGTAGCTGGTCACCGGCATGGAACCGGGATAGCTGCCTGTTACGGATTGATAGCCTCCCTCTCGCTGCAGGTTGTCGAGGTAAGTCTGCCAGTACGGATAGTACACGCTCGGCTGACTGCCGAAGCTGCCTGTGGGGGTTTCCATTAAAGAAGATGCGTCGCTATTAGCGGAACCTCCCTGTACTGACCACTGCCCGGGAGCTGAACCCACCATCAGCGTCAATCCCGCGACAGTCACTATCAGCACCACCCATATCTTTCGCATGACGAATCTCCTTTCGGCACGTGCAATCCGGCAGGGGATTTGTTGTGCCGAGCACGCCTAGTCCGTGCTTATCTAATATGTTCTAGCTACAGCTATTCCTACCGCCTTGGACATTTCCACTCACATTATACCTTTTTTGCTAGCAAAATCAAGCTGAAAAAGCAGGCCTTTTCCCTCGAAGTTGCGTCTTCAGAGATAACTAGCCCTACTTCTTCCCAAATTACAGACAAACAACCTACTTGACTACTTTAAGCAGGTTTTTTGATGGCTTAGTGGGCTCCGGCGGTCTCGAACCCTTCACTTTTTCATTAAAGATCTTGTTCTTGACCCTTACCGAGTTAATCAGAAAGTACACCACTATGGACCGTTCCCAGTCTCGCGTAGGCGAAAACTCGGAAACTTTCTTTAGATACTTCTCCTGAAGTTGGGCCAGGGATGCCTCGTCGAAATCCAGAACACGATCCGCCAACCCGAGAAGTACGTCTTCAATCCCCACGGCGCCTCCTAAAAGAACCTTCAGTAAAGGGTAAGGTTTTTAGCCGGTCAGGTCAAGGGGAGAATGGCCACCTGCAACCTCCGCATGGCAATCCGCCCTTGCCTGAACGAGGTTTTACGTCTTCAGGCATGATGCGAGGAAAATGTGTCCCGCACATCTGATTTCACGATACAACCCCTATGCCGCCGCGTCTACTCCGGCTTGCAGCGCTCTCAGATTAAGAGACCGAACCTGTTCTCTCGGTTCCTTGCTTAGCTGGCCGCGGATTTGCTCCACAGTCACAGGAAACCCTTCAAGAGTAGCCGCGTACCCGAGAAGCACAACGTTTTCAAGCTGAACTCGCCCCAGTTCCCTGGCCAGGCCGGCCGCGTCGATTCGCTTGATCCCGGGCTCTTCGGCCAGAGTTGAATTCTCCACGATCAAGCCGCCCGGCTTCAGGTAATGCTTGTTATTATCGGTTTCTGTGGCGTCCAAAGAAATCAGGAAGTCCGCGTGCCCCGCTCGGATCAGCGGAGAAAAGAACCCTCCGATCCTGAGGTGGCTGTTGATCGACCCCCCGCGCACCGCCATGCCGTGAGTTTCGGAGGACACCACATTCAGCCCTTTCGCAGATAGGACCTGTCCGATTTGCCGTGTCAGGAACACAATCCCCTGACCTCCTCTGCCGCACAAAATCAATTCAGCCATAGTCAGGCCCCTTTTGCCTTGATAGCCTGTGAAGGACATACTTGTACGCAGAACCCGCATCCTGCACAGAGGTCTGCATCGATCTCCATTCTTTTTTCGCTCTTCACGTAATGAAACGCAGGGCATTCAAGGTCTCTGAGGCAGCTCATGCAGAGGTCACAGGCTTCGCCGATCTCGAATCTGTCGGAAGGCAGCTCAACTTTAGGGGCCCGCACACACGGGCGGCGGGTTATGACAACTGCAACGCCTTTATCATCATCAAACGCGTAGCTCCTGGCCTTCTCCAGAATCTGCTTCATCCCTTCGGCGTCATACGGATCTGCGATTTCCAGGAAGTCGACGCCGCAACCTCGAACCAGCCGCTCCATGTCAACGGCGACTCCCGGCGATCCGTCGGCCAAGAAATCCTGCGCAGGGGTAGGCTGGCCGCCGGTCATCGCGGTGATGTTGTTGTCCATGATGACCAGGACAAATCGCGCCCGCGTATGGACGGCATTGACCAGAGCCGGAACGCCCGCGTGGTAAAACGTCGAATCACCGATGGTAGCCACAACCCTTGTCTGTCCCTCGGTGAACGGCGCCCTGGACATACCGCCTGCCATGCCTATGGAAGCCCCCATACAGAGGCACGTATCCACAGCGCCCATATTTATTCCCAGTGTGTAGCAACCGATATCTCCGGTATAAACAGCCTGGTCGAACACCTGGCGCATCGTGTAGAACGCGGGCCTGTGCGGACAGCCGGGACACAGGGAAGGGCGCCTTGGCTTGACAACAGGGGCTTCCCGCAGGACAGGTTCCTTCCCGCAAACCCGGAGAACAATCTCTTCCACAAGCTCGGGCAGGAGTTCGCCCTGCGAAGGCACATCGCCCGAAAGCCTACCCGTGACCTTTCGCCTATCCTTTATCTGCAATTCCAAAACGGGGTAGGTTTCTTCCACCACGAGGGTCCGTTCATGCTCGTCCACTATTTTTTGAAGCGCGTCCCGATTTGCAGGGAAGGGCAGGTCGACCTTGTACACGTCTATGCCTTGGAGTCGTTCGTCAGAGGCTACTATGTCGCGAACATGCGAGGATACCGATCCTGAGGTAACCAGCGCGATGGAGTTGCCCGCTCCCTCATTAAGGAGGACAGGACTAGCTGCGGGTTCTTCTCGTTCAATTCGTGCCAGCTTCTCGTTCAATTCCCCGTGAAGCTTCAGCCTGTATTTCGGTATGGCGGCCCAACGAGTCCAGTCCTTCTTGAACGGGCCCACGTATGCCGCCGGCCGCGGAGTATTCAGAGAGACGTTTTGCCGAGCATGGCACACCCTTAAACACGGCCTCAACAGAACCGGCACCTGGTACTTCTCCGAGAGTTCGAAGGCCCGCAGGGTCATTTCCAGGGCCTCCGCGGGAGTTCCAGGGTCCAAAACCGGAACTTTGGCGAACCATGCGAAAAATCGGCTGTCCTGTTCCGTCTGGCTGGAATGAGGCCCTGGATCGTCCGCCACCACCACGACCAATCCGCCTCGAATCCCCAGGTAAGCTGCGCTCAGAAACGGGTCCGACGCGACGTTGAGCCCGACCATTTTCATGGCAGCAGCAGCGCGTACTCCGCCAAGAGAAGCGCCGTAAGCAACCTCGAACGCTACCTTCTCGTTTACGGACCACTCCACGTAAATAGGATGGTTAAGCTCTTTTTTCCAGCGGACGAGGGATTCAAGGACTTCGGACGACGGAGTACCGGGATAAGCTGCTGCCACGGTGCAGCCGGCTTCGACAATACCCCGCCCGATGGCCTCATTCCCCATGAGGAACCTGACATCGGGATTATTTTGTTGTGTCATGGTTTTTTCTTACCTTAGGGGTCAAAAACTGTCAATCGGTGGATCGGTGACAAGATCGCACGACAAGGACCTTCCGGGATTCGAAGCGTCCGCGCGTAGTGACCTGTTTAAGGAAGTCTTCTACCGATCGGAATGGTTCACTATGCAAATAATGCTTCACTTTCGCGGAAATCATAGCGCCGACCACATGGTATCCGTGCTTGTTTCTCATCGCCTGCTCCTGTAGGGGCGACCGGTGGTCGCCCTAATACGGGCGCACGCCATGCGCGCCGTACAGGAATTGGAGATGCAGCTCTGGATGATGACCAGCTAGCAGCCTCTTATTTGCCAAGTGCATGATTCAGTTACCGATTTGCCTTCAAAGAAGTGACTTCAGCAATGGCCGGCAGGGACGCCGGCCGCTACCATAATGTGGTGGCGGTCCTGCGGGACGCGGGAAGCCCGCCATGTTCACTGGTACGAAAGCGCATTGGTATTGTTCCTGTAGCGCCGGCATCTTGCCGGTTGCCTTCGAGACGTTTTCATAGGAATTCTGGAATGTTAGCAGGGATTGATTCCCGGGTGCCACGGACCTGGGCTTTGCCAGGTCCGTGTGTGATTCAACGGGATATTCATTGTTTGACCGCGCATTGGTCTAAGCTGGGTTTCAAGACAGCCGTTGCGCGAAATTCAATGCCTTGCACTATGACTTGACCCCTTTTCATCGAGAAGGACCAGCCAACCCGCAGTGCAGAGGCCCCACACAATATTGAACAAAATAACGAACAGCGGCATCAGGGTGCCCAGTTCCAAACCCAGCCATCCTTTTCCGAGCTTGAAAGGAAAAACCACCAGCAATTGCACAGCCGTCGGCCCCAGGCTGTAGATGATACCCCGCGCCACCACCGAACCTTTGAGAAAGGGCAAGAGGAACAGGAATCCCCACAGGCCTCCCCACACAAGGCGAGGATACAGAAAACCCGCGGTCAATGCAGGAGCTGATTGGACGCCGAGAGCGGCCGTGATCCCCAAAATACCGAAAAGCCACGCGGCCAGGCTGTTGGCCAGAGCGCCCACACTACCTGCGGCATAGGTCAACGACACGTCTTTCAGAAAATCCTTCATTACACCCCCCTCGTGAAAAGGGTTGCCTCGGTAACCCATGATACGGTTCAAACAGCCTCAGCAGGCAAAGATTCAATGAAACTTCTTATCTTGTCAAAATATTCTCGCCCGCCTACAAAATAAGTATCATTATGTCCGGCCCCTGCAATGGTGACGAATTCCTTCGAGGCTGTTGCCGCGTTGAAGAGTTCACGCCCCAGGTCAATAGGGACTATCGTGTCGAGGTCTCCGTGGAAAAAGAGAATCGAGGCCTTTACGCGGGGGATCTTCTCCAACGCATTCAGCCTGTTTTGAAGGAGCTTCCCCGGAACGGGCAACGGAAAATGCACCGCGGCCATCGCGGCCATGTGCGTGAAGGTTGATTCAAGTATAAGGCCGGGAGCGTTATGTTGAGCGCCCAGATGGACCGCTGCGATGCCGCCGAGCGATCTGCCGAATATGACGAGTTTGAGGTGCCCCCGGTTCACGTACTTCCGAGCTTCGCGGTAAGCAGCCTCGGCATCAAGATAAAAGCCGGCTTCGGTTATTCGGCCGCTGCTCTGCCCGTACCCGCGATAATCAAAAATGAACACGCTGATCCCAATATCGTGTAACCGGCGAATATTGTCCACGCGATGGGACACGTTCCCTGCATTGCCGTGGCAGAACAGCATAAGAGGCGAGTTCTCTTCCGAGGGAACCAGCCAGCCGTGGAGGCGAATGCCGTCGGTTGTTACAAACCAAACGTCCTCATAATCGAGCTGCACCTCTGCGGGCGTGCAGATCAGAAACGGGTCGGGAAAGAATATCTGACTTTCTATGAATCGGTTCAACATGTCGCCGGTGAGGTTCATTTTAAATCTCGCTCTCGACCCTGTTGACGGCAATAGGTATAATTCGATCCGAGCTGCGCCATGATATCTGATTAGGGACCGGCTCTCAACCGTTTACAGCGCTCCGAGAGGCGAAAGATGAAATATTCCGACCCGAACAGAGTGATCTTTCGAGAGATCCAAGAGTTTCGGCAGCCCTATGTATGGGTCATTATGATTGCAGTTCTTGCCGTGACCGTTGCTACCTGCGGATGGGCCGCCGTGATGGTGCTCAAGACCCCGGCGCCGTCCGGGGCAGGAAGGTCTCAGGGTGTGGCTCTGTTGGCCCTGGCAGCTGGTGTTCTGGTAATGGGAGGCACAGCCTATCTTTTGTACGCTATGAAATTGATAACGGAAGTTAGAGAGGACGGTCTGTACATTCGATTCTACCCGCTGCACTTTTCCTTCAAGAGGATACCGCTGGAGAAGGTAAGGAGATTTACTGTCGTAACGTACCGGCCTATTCTTGAATACGGCGGGTGGGGCATAAGATACGGCTGGCATGGCAACGCTTATAACGTCAGCGGCAACAGAGGCGTGAAGCTCGAGTTAATCAAGGGCAGGCATCTGCTTGTAGGTTCGCGGAAACCTGAGGAACTCGCACACGCGCTTGAAGGGATTATGCCTGAGTCCCACAGAGGTCTATAGTCTGGGCTTCTGCCAGGCAGGGTAACAGGTGCGAAACACCGGCGGTTCAGGCTTTGGGTCCTACCGCGGAGAGGACTGATACTTATGAACATTCTGGTCATCTATGCACATCCCGGTGAAACAAGCTTCAACAAGGCTATTGCAGACACGGTTGTCCGGACCTTGCGAAGCAACCGGCATGAGGTCATATTTCATGATCTCTATAAGGAAGCCTTTGATCCGATCCTGTTGGAAGGCGAGACCCCGAAAGGTGCTTCTCTGGACCAGGCAATCGAGAAACACTGTGCAGAACTCTCCGCCGCGGAAGGCATCGCGATCGTTCATCCCAACTGGTGGGGGCAACCGCCTGCCATTCTGAAAGGATGGGTCGACAGGGTTTTTCGACCGGGAGTGGCCTATGAATTCCAGGAGGGAGACGCTGGAGAAGGAATTCCTGTCGGATTGCTAAAAGCCAAGGCAGCAATCGTATTGAATACCTCCAACACATCCATGAGCCGGGAGCTGGAAGCCTTCGGAGATCCGCTGGAAACTCTGTGGAAGAACTGCATCTTCGATCTTTGCGGAGTAAGGAACTTTCACCGGAGAATGTTTACCGTGATCGTCACCAGCACGCCGGAGCAGCGCGAAGATTGGCTGCGAGAAGTTGCGGACCTTATTGAAAAGCATTTCCCTGGAGACTGATACCGATTTGCAATGAAACTTGGAACATCGCAGCGAAGCGGGTGCCACTGCTGGCTTGCCCAGCAGTGCCTTCTCAGGAAATCCCGCGGCGGGACTGGATTCCTGCTTCCGCAGGAATGACGGAATGGGGTCCTATCGAATCGGACAAAACTTTTTTGGCGCCTGGTATGGTATTTTAGCCGGGTTTTTTGATCCCGAGCATCTTCCGAGCCTGCGCGGGTGTGGCCACCTGTCTGCCAAGTCGCTCAGCCAGATCCGCGGCCATCTCCACAAAATGCGCATTGCTCTTGGCCAAGACGCCTCTTTTCAGATAGATGTTGTCTTCGAAGCCGACCCTAACGTTTCCCCCCAGGATCAGGGACATCGTAATCATGGGGAGCTGGGACTTCCCGGTCCCAAGAACACTCCATAGGGCATTAGCAGGCAGTTTGCTCTTCATGAAGAGGAGGTTTTCAGCAGAGGCTTCAATGCCCCACTGTACGCCCATGCACAACTGGAAATAAGGCGGCGGGTCGATCAGTCCCCGCCGAACAAGATCTGCCGCCTGCCAGATATGGCCTGTGTCGAAGACCTCTATCTCGGGTTTTACACCATTCTCCAGCATGCATTTTGCCGCGCTTTCCGACCATTCCGGCGGGTTGTTGAACACACGGTCGTGAAAATTCATCGATCCTAAATCCAGGGAGCAGATATCGGGTTTGAGAAATACGGGTTGAAGACGCTGCATGATCACATCCGACCCTGCCAGACGCAGTCCGCTGGTGGTGAGATTTACGATCATGTCGCACTTCTCGCGGATACGTTCCAATACCTCTCTGAAAAGCTCAACTTTGAACGCCGGTTCTCCTGTTTCCGGATCTCTGACGTGAATATGAGCTATCGCAGCTCCGGCCTTGCAGCTCTCTACCGCGGCATCCGCGATTTCTTTGGGTGTATAGGGTACGGCCGGATTCATTTCCTTTGTGGGAAAAGATCCGGTAACGGCAGCGGTTAGGATCACTGGATCTGCCATAGACTCTCCTGCAATTCTTCAGACGAGCTTATTGTTTACGAAATAGTGGGGCTGGCGTACGCAACAGGTGACGAAAACCTATTCCCCATGCCTCCACAAATTGGGTTGCTTAGTCAGAGGCCCACAACTCCTCCTCAATCTCTTGGAGCACTTCTCTCATGCGTAACAGCAACTTGTCTCGCCGTTCATAAATCTCTTGAAGTTCCTCTCCACCGTAATCATAAAAGCCCTTACCCGACTTTACGCCCAAATGCCCTTTTGACACGAGTTTCTTCAGCGCGGCAGGTGCGTTGTCCTCGGTCATCAAGCCTATGGAAGGATTGGAATATACCTTGAGGGCAAAATCCAGACCAGCAAAATCATAGCGGCGGACGACTCCAAGCACGGGAAGACGAATTCCCAGGCTGGCCAGCACCGCCCGGTCTATCTCTTCCGGTTTGGCGTAACCCTGGTCAATGAGATGGAAGATCTCGCGGCCCAAAGCCCGCTGAAGTCTGTTCACGATGAAGCCGGGGATGAATTTATCCAGCACGACCGGCTTCTGGCCCGCGGCCAACAACATGTCCCGCATGCGGTCGATGACTTCACCAAGGGTCGCCGGCCCCCGGACAAGCTCGACAAGCGGGATGAGATAAGGTGGTGCAAAGAAATGGCTGATCAGTAGCCGTGGCTGAAGTGACTCCGGGGCAAGTTCGAACACATTTAGGTAGGATGTGTTGCTGGCCACGATAGCGTCCGGCCTACAGAGGGTTTCAGCCTTGGCGTAGAAGGCCCTTTTTGCCTCCGGATCTTCAGAGATGGTTTCTATCACCACGTCCGCCTCTGATAGGGCCTCGATGCCGGTGCTTGGCCGTATCCGTTCCATGACCTCGGGGATAGACCTCTCGGGCATCTGCCCCGACTCCGAGAGCTTAAGAAGGTGGGATTGGATCAATGTGACGGCTTTATCAAGGATCTCTTGGCTCAGATCCATGATAATTGTCTCGTGTCCCGCTTTGGCCATCAGCAGGGCCAGCCCGTGCCCCATGGTTCCTGCTCCCGCCACCACTACCCTGAGGCCTTTGCCGGCCTCTGTCTGTTCGGTCAAAAGTAATCCCTCCAAAACCGTAGTTATTCATTTACTACAACTGGCTGCGGAACCTCTATGTCCCATTGTGGTGCAGTAGGGGCGCTTCGAGAAGCGCCCTGATTCCGGGCGGTTCACGAACCGCCCCTACAATAGGACAAAACATATTGTTGTCCCGTGTAGGTTTTGCAACCAGTTGTAGGGGAACGGACGGTGGGAGTCAATGCTCCTGAATTCAGCAGAATCCCGGCAATCCCCGACTTCAGCTCGACGAACCCCGGAATCCACGAAAATCTCTGGACCCCGGCCTCCGCCGGGGTGACGGATGCTTGATTTCGGCCTTACGTGAAAATCTAGTGCCGAGGCTTTCATGCTCCGTTGTGACTAACGTATCACGGAGGTTCGCCGGAACGACGGAGTATGTCAACTATTCCGGCTGTCAGCCTCCATCACTCTCAGGGCGTTTTGGTACAGGATTTTTTCTACCTCTTCGGAGGTGAATCGAATTCCAGCCGGGGCCTGTTCAGGCAAGCCCTTGATAATTTCCATATAGCTCTTGTTTTCCATGCCGTAAAGCCGAAATGCGGGGCCGTCCGTTGCAAAAAGAAATGCATGCGATCCCGCTATGTCCAGCATGTCTCGCAGATACCGGCAGAATAGTTCGTAAGAGCGGAACGCGAGCGGCTGCCATCCCGAGATGTCCGTCATCAGGTTCGCTTTCCTACTGATCATGAAACAGAGCTGCTGCCACCACCCGAAGGACACGTGCGCCGCAATGACGGTCAGATCGGGAAAATCGAGGGTCACGTCGTCGAGGTATATAGGATCGCAGAATTTGTTCCGGAACGGCGCAATGGTAGCCCCTGTGTGGACCAGGACCGGGACTCGCAGTTCCAAGGCCTTCTCGTAATAAGGGTAGACGATCCGCTCGTTTGGATAGTACCCAGAGGCGGGGTCGAGCTTGAGGCCTGTCATACCCCACTCCGTGACGGCCTTCTCAAAGAGAGCTACGCCGCCTTCCCGTTGCGGATCGATCCCGAAGTAGGCTTGTACCTTGGGTGAATGCTGTTTGACGATCTGACTGATAAGCCTGTTTTTTTCCTCGATGGAAGCCGGAGGCTCTCCGAGTTCGAGACCCAAATCCAACGGCATAATCTGCGTAACAGCGATACCCGACTCATCCATCTCGCGAACCAGCACGTCCCCGTTCGGATCGTCGAAGAGAACCGAGAACTCCCTCTGAACTTCTTCACGGGTGGGTGTCTGCCCAGCCCTTTCCTTGACTGCTAAGGTCCTTTCGGTCATGCCATCCCAGAACTTCTCCGGCAGCCAATCCCTGTTGAATAAATGCGCATGGAAATCAATAACCATAATTCCACCACCTTACTTGTAGTAGCAGTTTCTTGAACTCATTCGTGTAAAGCTCTTCTTGGCAAATGGCGAGAAGAGCTGTTCGTATATCTTTTCTTCCCGGCTGATCTGCACATCCAGGACATAGGGTCTATTCGATTCATAGGCCGACTTCAGAGCCTTTGTGAACTCACTCGGGCGGGTTATTCGCTTGCCCTCGCAGCCGAAGGACCTGGCGATCGCGGCATAGTCCGTGTCGTTGAACTCCGATCCGATCGGCCTCTCCCACTGGCCTTCGCGAACCATGCCCAACTGGGAGTCGTTCATCACCACAAAAACCACACCTAGGCCGTACTGTACCGCTGTGGCAAGGGCATGGATCTGCATGGAGAACCCACCGTCTCCTGCGACCGAAAGGACAGGGCGGTCGGGAAACAGCAGCTTTGCGGTAAGTGCCGCGGGAATTCCGAAACTCACTGAGAGCGTTCCGCCGGGGCTCCAGTAACATCCCGGCTTGGCGCTGTAGTAACGGAGCATCCAGAACCGGTTGTTGCCTCCGTCCGTGGTGACGATGGTGTCCTTGGGGCTGTGCTTCGAGATCTGTCCGGCCAGCCATTTTGGATGGATCGGCTCCGAGGGCTCCATTTCGAGAGTCGACTCAAAGTGATCCTGGTGCTTTAGCTTCTGCATCTTTTCGATCCACTGGCTGCGGTCAAAGCGAGAGAGGCCTTCCTTCCGAATCGCGGCCAGAAGCTGCAAAAGCATGCTTTTCGCGTCAGCCTGGATTCCCAGGGCCGCGGGGAAGGTCCAGTTGATGTTTGCCGGGTCGATGTCCACATGGACGATCTTCTGGCGGTCCGGATCGATCATCTTCGGGTCCTCGTAACACGTATCCGGTGGTTTCAGCCGTGACCCTACGATCAGGAGGAAATCCGCCTGGCTGACGATTCGGTTCGCGGCAGGTTGGCCGAAAGACCCGATGGTGCCGAATGATTGCGGCAGGTCTTCATCAAAGACCCCCTTCCCCATGCTGGTTGTGACCACCGGCAAGGAGAGAGCTGTTGCCAGGTCCCGCAGTTCATCATAAGCCTCCGCGACGTTGATCCCGTTCCCGGCTATGATCACAGGTTTTCGGGATGCCTTCAGAAGCTCCAGGGTTTTCGCTACTGCGGAATCGGAAGCCACCGCTTTCTCGGATACGCTGTACGCCTTGGGAGGGAACAGCCTTGGGAGGAACCCTTCGTCCGCGTCAGCGCAGATATTGGAAGACCTAACAACGACCGCACAGGGACCCGGCCTGCCCGTCACAGCGTGTTTGAGGGCTTGTTGAACAGCCTGTACGCAATCGTTCTGGGCCGTAGGGGCGGAAACGAATTTGCAGCACAGCTTGAGGACGCCCCGAGCATCCAGGGACCCGTATTCACCCGAGGTCGATTGAGGCACCCCGTGGGCGTGGAATACCCCGAAATCGGTAATGTCCGTTATGAGGACCATGGGTGCGCTTCCCAGAGCCGCTTCGTTAAGCCCGAATAGGGCCGTGGAAATCCCGTAAGGCCCCTGGCATATGACCACTCCGGGCTTGCCGGTCATGCGGCCGTAAGCGTTCGCCATACATGAGGCTGTCTGCTCGTTTCTCGTTACGATCACGCTGACCGAGTCTCTATAATCGTAAAAGGCATTGATGAATGGAATGGTTATGCCGCCCGGGTAGATGAATACATGGGTGATGCCTGCGTCCACAATGGACCTGGCGATCAGATCGGTTACCTTGCTCATTTGAGACGTCTTCCTTCGAGGTTTTGATTGGATGCAAAGCCTAAATTGTGGACGGATCACGGACCACATGTGCCTGGCCGCTCTTCCGCTTTCGAGCCCTTTTCAGAGGCCCAGATACGCCTTTCTGACCTTATCGCTCGCTAAGATCTCACCCGCATTTCCGGATAGAACCATCCGCCGGTTCTCCAGGACGAACCCCTGCACGGCGATCTCCAGCGAGGCCCTGACGTCCTGTTCCACAAGGAGGATGGTTGTGCCCGACCGATTTATGGAAGCGATGGCCCCAAATATCTCCTTGACGATAATGGGGGCAAGGCCCAGAGAGGGCTCGTCCATCATCAGAAGCCTGGGATCCGCCATAAGCCCGCGTCCTATGGCGAGCATCTGTTGTTCGCCTCCACTAAGGGTCCCGGCTGTCTGATCCGACCTTTTGGCCAGGAGAGGGAAGAGGTCCATGGCCCGTCCAAGGTTCTCACGTCTTTTACTTTTTGCTCTCCGGGTCATGGAACCCAACTCCAGGTTTTCCCTGACGCTCATGTGAGGAAAGACGTGCCGTCCCTCCGGGATTTGGATCAGGCCCAGCTCCACTCGCCGGTGACAGGGCAGGGCATTGATAACTTGGCCGTCAAAACAGATGCTTCCGGAATGACAGGCAACGAGCCCGGAGATGGCCTTGAGCATGGTTGACTTACCCGCACCGTTGGAACCGACAATGCTCGTGATCGCATGCTCTTCGGCCTCCATGGAGACTTCACTCAATGCCTCCATGTCACCGTAGCGCACCGTCACTTTATCCAGTCTTAATAAGCTCATAGCCGTCTCCCAGATATGCCTTGATCACGCGTTCATCCTTGATGACCTCCTGAGGCGTTCCTTCCATCACCTTCAGGCCCTCCGCCATGACCATGATCCGGTCCGAAAGGCTCATTACGGCCTGCATTACATGTTCTACGATTATCACGGTTATTCCGCAGTTCCGAACTCGGTTGATCAGTTCTATCGCTTCGTTGACCTCTGTGGGAGTGAGCCCGGCCATCACTTCGTCGAGTAAGAGAACATCCGGTCTGGTGGCCAGGGCCCGAGCCATTTCGAGCCGCTTCTTATCCGCCAAGGTCAGGGCGTTCCCCAGGGAATCCTTTTTCTCGGCCATACCTACGAAATCGAGAACGTCGTGCGCGAGTCTCACGGCCTCGGCCTTGATGCTACCCTTGCAAAAGGCGCCTACCAGGACATTCTCGAACACGGTGATGTTTTCGAAAGGTTTGACTAACTGAAAGGTCCGTCCAATCCCCATCCTGCAAACTAGATAGGGCCGGTTGATCCCGGATATGTCTCGGCCTTTGAACCTGACAACCCCTTTGTCCTGAGGAAAAACTGCGGACAGGACATTGAACAGGGTACTCTTCCCCGCGCCGTTGGGTCCTATAATGCCGAAAATTTGGCCCTGTTCGACCGAAAAGCTTATCTGATGCAATGCAAGCACACCGCCGAAGCGCTTGGCGACTCCTTCGGCCTCGATCACCGGAATGGAGGCGCTTGTGGGCATTCGGGTTGGGCGCAACCCCGCGGCTAAGTCATCCGCCTTTTTAGGCGCAGGGCTGCCTTCCACTGCCGCTTCTCCGCTTCCGAACTCCGGCAAGCGAGAGACGAGCCGCCGGTAGGGGGTCGTGAAGAAGGCCGTAATGCCATGGGGCATAAACATGACCACCCCAATCAGTGCGACTCCGTAGATCACGAAGTAAAGCCCCTGGTAGGCCCCGCCAATCCATCCTCTCAAGAACTCCTGGAGAGGGATCAACAGAAAGGCCCCGAGGGCCGGGCCTACCACCGTGCCCAATCCTCCGACCATGGAGATAAGAGCCAGATTGATGGATATATTCAAGGAAAACGCCGAGTGCGGTTCCAGGAAAAGCACATACTGAGCAAAAAGGCTTGCACCCAGCGCGGTCAGTCCTCCGCTGATAAGGAGAGCAGTGATCTTTGCTCTGCTGGTGCTGATGCCCAGGGATTCCGCTGCATTGTCGTCATCGCGGAGCGCAACGAGGTGATAACCGAGTTTGGAGCGCTGAATCCACCTGGAGACCCCGAGCACGAGCAACATGAAACCGAAGGCGACCAAGGCATAATTGGTCTTGGATTCAAAGGCAAGGTTCAGAAGCGAAGGCTTATACGGGATGGAAAGCCCCTCGGACCCGTCCGTTACCCCTCGAAAATAGACGGCAAGAAGCTGAAGGGCTTCGGCAATGGCGATAGTGGCCAGAGTGAAGAACGGCCCTTTGAGCCTGAAGCACGGAAAACCTATCACCAGGGCCAACACAAGGGCCAGGGCGATGCTTGCAAAGACTCCGATCAGGGGCGGGATACCGAGTTTTACAAACAAGAGGGCCGAGGTGTAGGCCCCGACTCCGAAGAAAGCGCTGTGACCTAGGGAGAGCTGGCCGCCAAACCCGCCGATGATGTTCCAGGCCCCCGAAAGCCCGGCAAACATGAAGACCATAAAGTACAGGTTCAGGTAAAACGAGTTTTCCGTCAGGAGCACCAAAACGGCCGTTGCCGCTAGGAGTGCCAAGGGCACATATACCTCGGGTTTTCCCAATGATCGGCCTCTGACAAGCGGCATTATTTCATCCCCATTTCTTCTGCGCCGACCATTCCCATCAATCCTGACGGCTTAACCAGCAAGACGATCAGGAAGATAATGAAGTAAACGACTTCTTTCAAAGAGGGGTCGATGTAATAACCGCTCAAAGAGTCGGTCACGCCGATGAGGATTCCTCCGATCAGGGCACCCATCATGTTGCCCATCCCGCCGAGGACAACCACCACGAAGGCCGTAAGAACGAAATAGACCCCTACGGACGGAAAGACATAGTAGACGGGCATGATCAGCCCGCCGGCAATGGCCACCAACGCACTTCCAATTCCAAAGGTGACCATATAAAGCCGATTCAGATTGATCCCCATCAACTGAGCGGCCATTCGGTCCTGGGCAATTGCCCGGATCTGTTTTCCCGTGTCCGTCTTCTGCAAGAAGAGGTAAAGCCCCACGGATACGACCAGCGCTGAAAAAAAGATGACCAGCCTGGCGTAACTAATAGCAATGCCTCCGAGCAGCAGGGTCTTCTTGGCAAAGGGCATATTGATGCTCTGATAATCGCCTGTGAAGAAAAACAGAGCCGAATTCAACAGAACAATAGATAAACCGACCGTTGCAAAGATCTGCATATACGAAGGGGCGTTCCTCAGCGGCCGTATGATGATCTGATCGGTTACGACACCTAGGACGAACATCAGAGGCACGTTGATTATCAGCGAAACATAGGGATTCAGACCGAGGAGGGAATAGCTGAAATAGGCCACATACATGGAAAGCATCAAAAACTCCCCATGTGCAAAGTTGATCACCCGCACGACACCGAAGATAAGGGTCAGGCCGATGCTGATAAGCGCATAAATGCCTCCCAGGAGAATGCCGTTCACTATGATTTGCAAGAGGATCATTTCGGTCGTTCCTCTCCTTCGGCTTCCGGTACAGGAGGCTTGCCCGACGGGAAGCCTCCTGCCGCTTTTCTCTCAACGCTTACTTCGATATCACCAGACTTTTTCCCTTAGATGATGCTGCTTCCGGAAAAACGATATAGAGGTTCCCATCCTGCCATTGGGTCACGAAGTAGTGAGCCAGCGTGTTCTGGCCCATGTTCGGGCTCTCCGGGGGAGCGAACTTGATTCCGTAGCCCAGAAGAGTGGCTTCTCCCGGTATGCTGGTTTCCCTGGCGGCCTTGACTATGGCGTCCGGATTGGTCGAGCCGGCCCTTTCGATGACATCCCAGAGCGCCATGGTGCCCATGTAGTTGATTACCGAGAAGACGCTGGTGGGATCCTTCTGGAAGGTCTTGACGTACAGAGCGGCAAGCTTGTCGATCCCCTTGGCATAATCCGGGTTGAGGTTATAGCCGGGGTAACCCACATTGCAGACCTTATTGTCGATGGCATTACCCAGGGCTTTTTGGTACCCGGGAAGGTTCATCCCGCCGCCCGAGCCGATGAACATCTTGACATCCAGACCTAGTTCCTGCGCCTGGCGAAAGAACAGAATGGCGTCGTTCTCGTAGGAGGATTCAAGGATCACGTCTGGAGCGGCCGCCTTGACTTTCATGACCAGGGAAGACAAATCGGTGGTCTTGTGATTGTACGATTCGTCTGCCACGAGCTTAACGCCCATCTCCTTCGCCAGATCCCTGATGCCTTGTGCGCAGGGAGTGCCGTACGCAGAGTCCTCATAGATGCTCGCAATGCGAATGGTGTCCTTTGTCTTGCCGATCTTCGGCGCAATTCCGTTCAGGGCAAACCGGAGCTGCTCACGTCCCAGGTCCGATCCCGTAGGACAAGTGCGGAAGACGTACTTCAGCCCTCTCTCCGTAATCTTGTCTCCCACGGCCCCCAGTTCCCAGAATACTACCTTGTGCTGGTCCGCCTTTGCGCTTGCGGCAAAGGCTATGGAGCTGGCAAAAGAGCCCAGGATGACCGGGACTTTCTCCACGGTGCATAACCTTTCCGTTTCCCCCACGGCGGCCGTCGGATCGACGGCATCGCCGTTTACAAACTCGATTTTTTTGCCAAGGAGTCCGCCCTTCTCGTTCTGAACTAGCCGGGCCAGTTCAGCACCTCTCCAACTTTCCAGGCCCAGGTTGGCAAGAGGACCGGTCCGTGAAAAGATGGTGCCAATTTTGATTACGTCCTCCGCGGGCAAGGTGTGCGGAAAGGCAAAGCCTATGGCGAAACAAACGGTGGCTGCAAAAACAAGGTATCTCTTCATGGGTTCCTCCTTTTAGATACCGCTAACATCGACTCACGAAAATACGTCGCATTAACCGGCTGGAATCAAGGCCGGGTCCCCCGACAATATCTTGTCCTTGTGCTCACCTCCTTCAATAACCTTTCGGCAGCATTAATTCTCACCGCTTGCCCGCTGCCGAGGCCGGCGGATTCAGTCGGTCGTAGCAGTCTTTGGTGAGATCGCCTTTTTCCTGCTTCAGGGCGTTCTTTTGTATCCTGCCGATGGCGCTTCTCGGGAAATCTTCACGGAATTCCATGTAACGGGGCACCTTGAAATCGGCCAGGTGATCGGCACACCAGGAGACGATCTCTTCGTACGAAGCCGTCTGCCCCTCGTTCAGCCGCACGTACGACTTGATCTCCTCTTCTCCGGCCCCCAGACCGGAGGAAACCCCAATGACCGCGGACTCTGCCACAGCCGAGTGTCTATTGATCACGGCCTCGATCTCCGTGGGTGAGATAAGCTCTCCTCTTCTCCGAAGGACCTCTTTTTCCCTTCCCACAAAAAAGAAGTACCCGTCCTGGTCCTGATAACCGATGTCCCCTGTATGGAACCATCCGTCCTTCATCGCGTCCTTCGTTTTTTGCTCGTCCTTGAAATATCCGATCAACAGGGCCGGGTTGCGAATAACGATCTCGCCTTGTCTTCCTCTTGAAAGTTCCGCTCCGTCGGGGTCCACGATCCTGACATCGTTCCTGATGTTCGGGTCGGGGTGCTCCATGGGGATTCCTATTCCGCCGGGCTTTCTCTCCATAGTGCCTTCTCGCGGACCCATGATGCCCATGACCGATTCGGACAGGGAATAGATCGTCTGGATCTTCAGGTTGAATCGTTTTTCGAAATCCCAATAGATTTCCGCTGGCACATTTCCGGCAACCAGGGTTCGGACGGGATTGTCCCAATCGTTTTCCATGCGGGGGCGATTCCAGACCCATGGAGTTACGGCCTGGACCAGGACAAGTTTGGTGGCCTGGTACTGCCGGGCCTGTTCGAGTATCTGCGAAGCACTGAAGCGCCTGAGAAGAACCAGGCTTGCACCCGCGGACAAGGCACCCATGGTTGCGTACGCCTGTGCGTTGGCATGAAAAAGGGGGTTGGACGTCATCACGCGGTCTTCTTCCGAGATGCCGACCGTGTATGCATAGGCCTGGCCGGTTAGTATCCAGTTTCCGTGAGAGTTGAGCACACCCTTGGGCTTGTCCGTTGTCCCGGAGGTATAGATGCAGACCGCGGGGTCTCTTTCAGAAATCGACACATGGTCCAGTTCGGCCGATTCAGAGAACATCTCCGAAAAACCGACCGCTGATTTGGGCACATGCTCTTTCCCGTCCACAACGATGTGCTTGATATTCGGGATATCCTTCGGGTCGATTCGGCCAAGGACCGGATAGTAATCCTCGTGGACAACCATGCCGACCGCTTCCGAATGCTGAAGGACATAAGCCAGTTCGTTCTCCTTGAAATTGGTATTGACGGGGACCTGTATTGCGCCGATTTTGTTGAGGGCCATCCAGGCGTAGAGAAACGCAGGCGAATTAGGCAGCATGAGCGCTACCATCCGGCCCTTTTTTATGCCCATTTTCCTAAAAGCGTTTGCCACGCGATTGACCGAGTCGTTGAAATCCCTGTAACTGATCTCCTCATTCTCGAAATAGAGAAAGACCTTGTTCGCGTATCTCTCCGCCTGCTTTTCCAGCAGCTCACGAACATTCAGCTCAGTCACCCGTGACCTCCCTTTTTCTTTCCACCAATTCGGTCAGAACATTTTGTGTAAAAGAGGGATCTATAAAGGCAATTCTCGAATCATCACCGCCGGGCCTGGGTTGTTCGTCTCTGAGCCGAGCCCCCGTTTCCTTCAACCTGCTAAGGGCCGCATCAATGTCCTTCACTCGAAAAGCGATATGGTGGAATCCTTCTCCTTGCTCCTGCAGGAACTTCCCGATGCGGCCGGCGCCTTCCTCGGTGGGCTCCAGCAGTTCGATCAGGACTTCTCCGAGGGGAATGAAGGCAATTCTCACATGAATATCCTCAAGAGTCTGTATTTTCAGGGGATGGAGGCCGTAAACCTCCTCGTACATTTTCAAGGCCTTTTCCAGACTGTGGACCGCGATGCCCATATGATCGATTTTTTCGAACATCAGGAGTCTCTCCTCTTTCGGATCTCTTCTTGTACAATTCTGACGATTTCGCTCATGGAAGAACCCGGACCGAATATCTCCACGATGCCGAGCCGTTTTAACTCCGCCACATCGTCCGGGGGGATGATGCCTCCGCCGAAAACCAGGATATCGCCGGCCTGCCTTTCCGTCAGAACACCGAGGACCCTTTTGAACATGGTTTCATGGGCGCCGGACAGGATACTGAGACCGATCGCATCCACATCTTCCTGCAAGGCGCTGTTGACAATTTGCTCAGGGGTCTGGCGCCTTCCCGTGTAGATGACTTCCATACCCGCGTCTCGTAGCGCTCTAGCCACAATCTTCGCGCCCCGGTCATGTCCGTCCAGACCTGGCTTGGCGATCAATATTCGCAGCCTGCGTTCCATCCGGCCTCCTCGTGAACCGAACCTTCAAAATGGACCTTAAAAAGCGGTCTCCTCGTACCCGCCATAGACCTTCCTGAAGACGTCGCAAATCTCACCGAGAGTGGCGTAGTTCTTGACAGCCTCTACGAGAATGGGCACCAGGTTGTCTTCACCCTCAGCCACGCGCTCGATCTCCTTCAGCAGGCCCTTGACCTTGCTGTTGTTCCGGTTTTCTCTTATTCTCTTCAGCTTGGAGTGCTGTTTCTCCGCAGTGTCGCGAGGTGGTTTGAAGACCTCGATAGGGGTCTCTTCCTTTTCCCGGTACTCATTGACGCCAACGATGACCCGCTCCCGGTTTTCTATCTCGTTTTGAAGCCTGTACGAGGCCTCGGCTATCTCCTCTTGGAAATAGTTTTGCTCTATGGCCTTTACAGAGCCCCCTCTCTGTTCGACTTCCGCAAGATAGCGGATTACTTCAGTCTCAATGCCCTTTGTAAGCGATTCCACATAATAGGAGCCGCCCAAGGGATCAATCGTGTCGGCCACGCCCGTCTCATGGGCTATGATCTGCTGAGTCCTCAACGCAACATTGACAGCTTGTTCCGACGGAGTGCAGTACGCCTCGTCCATGGAACACGGGAACAGAGACTGGCAGCCGCCGAGCACCCCGGCCAGGCACTCGATGGTGACTCGAACGATGTTGTTCATGGGCTGCTGCGCAGTCAGGCTGCTTCCCGCTGTGAAGTTCACCAGATTGAAGTTGAGAACCGATAGGTCTTGGATAGCGTATCTCTGTGCGAACAGGGTGGACCATAATCTTCTCAAGGCCCTGAACTTGGCGACCTCTTCGAAAAAATCCATGTTAACGCTCATGAACGCGGAGAGCTTGGGAAGCACCTTCTCCATGGCAAAGCCTTTTCGGTGGACGTGGTCCATGTACTCCATCGCATTGGCCAAGCTAAAAGCGATTTCCTGGATAGCCGTGGAACCGCTCTCCCGGATGTGATACCCACATATGGTCATGGGCAGCCAGTTCGGGTGATTTTCCGCGCAATAGGTGACCACGTCAGTGGCCATTCTCAGGGAAGGGCCTGGAGGGCACATGTAGGTGCCACGTGCTATGAACTCCTTCAGGACATCGTTCTGGATGCGGAGGATCGTGTCCTGCGTTGAGACCTTCTGTTTTTCCGCCAGCGCGATGAACATGGCCAGGCCGATCAATGCAACCGAATTGGCTACAAGGCTGATCTGCCGCGGCTTGTTGAGGGGGATGCCGCTGAAGAGGATCTCAAGGTCTTCGAGAGAATCGATTGCCACGCCTACCTTGCCCACTTCCCCTTCAGCAAGCGGATGGTCCGAGTCGATGCCAATCTGAGTGGGAAGGTCAAGAGCGATAGAGACGCCTGTCTGGCCCTTTTCCAACAGAAACCGATACCTCTTGTTCGCCTCCTCCGCATCCCCGAACCCGGCATACTGTTGGAATATCCAGAAATTGTCCCTGTATCCCGTTGCATCCTTTCCTCGGGTAAACGGGTACTGTCCCGGAAAACCGAGATCTTCCCGGTAGTCAAACCCGATATCCTCAAGATCCAGAGGCGTATAGACAGGCTTAATAGGCAGCCCCGATTGTGTCGCGAAGGCCTTCTTTCTTTCTCCTCGGCCTCTCAGGCCTTCCCGATAGGGACCTTCAAGCCATCGGTCTTGCGCCGCCTTCAGATCTCGTTTTCCCATACAATCTCCTTCCGGGATTCGTTTCCGATCGGGCTTATACGGAGAACAGCCCGCCGTTTACATCCAGCGTGAGGCCTGTAATGTAATTGGATTGCTCCGAACACAGAAACAGCACCGCGTCGGTCACTTCGGATATCTTTCCCAGCCGTTTGAGCGGGATCTTCTGCACGTACTGCCGTCTTTCGTCCTCGGTTTTGCGCTCGTACCACATCTTCTCCAGGCGAGGTCCGCTCAGTATGATCCCCGGGGCCACGGCATTGACGCAGATACCGTACGGCCCCAGTTCCTGCGCCACGTGCCTGGTAAAAGTTGAGATAGCGCCCTTGGAGGCCACGTACTGAACAGGAGTGAGTTCCCCTCCCACCCGGGCGGTTATCGAGCTGAGATTCACGATCTTGCCTGCCTGTTGCTTCTTCATCCAGGGCACGACCGCCTGAGTGCAAAGGAACGTCCCTTTCAGGTTCAGCGCAACGACCCGGTCCCAGTCCGCTTCGTCCACCTGGTCGATGGGGACCTTTGGGACCCCCATGCTACCCCCGGCATCGTTGATCAGGATGTCGATTCTGCCGAAGGCTTCCAAGCAACGTTCTGCCATCCGGATCACTTCGGCCTTGACGGTAACATCGGTTCTGTGAAAGAGGCATGCCGCTCCCCCGCTGCGTAGCTCCTCCGCTGTGGCTTCTCCGGAGGTCTCTTCGCAGTCTGCTACGAGGACTGAGCAGCCTTCGGCGGTCAGCGACGCGGCAAAGCTCTTTCCCAGGCCATTTGCACCGCCGGTCACAATTGCTGCCTTGCCTTGAAACCGCATGTCAATTCTCCCTCGAAGCTTTACTTCGGCGCGTAGATCCCGATCCCCAGGCTCTTAATGAACTCGCCCATGAACTTGTCCTGCGTGCGGATAAGTTCCGCGTCCTCTTCAGGGCCAAGGAAGTCGTTGGGCATATCGAATTTCAAACACACCTGCTTGAAAGCGTCGGTCTGGGCGGCTTTCCTGAAGGCTTCCGCCAGCTTCTTCACTATTTCCTGTGAAATACCGTGCGGTGCCCAGAGGCTAATTCCGGTGGTCACCTGGACGTCGATGCCTTTTTCCTTAGCGGTAGGAACATCCGGGAAACTCAGGAGCCGCTTGGGGTTCCAGGCAAGCAGCATCCGCATCTTGCCTGCGAGCACGTGGTCCTTGAACTCGGTCGTCTGCGAAACCGCGTCCACGTGGCCACCCAACACCGCCACGGCAGCCTCCACGCCTCCCTTGAACGGTACCATGGACCACTGGATGCCGTTCTTCTTGGCAACGAACTCCATTCCCAGGTGCTGTCCCGTGCCGACGCCGGCCGTGGAGTACTTGATCTTGCGAGGGTTCTTCTTGGCGTAATCGACGAACTCTTCCCAGGTCTCCCACGGCGAGTCCGCTCGGACCGCCAAGCCGTACTGGTACTGGGAATACTCACAGATCGGGACAAGGTCCGACGCCTTGAAGGGCGACTCCTGAATGTGGGGTATTCGGTAGACATTTGCCGTGGGAGCGGCTGCGAGCACATAGCCGTCCGGCTTCTGGTTCTTGATCTTCCCGAGAACCAGGTTTCCTGCGGCCCCGGGTGTGTTGTTGCAGATGATGGTCTGCCCCAGGAATTTTCCCGCTTCGGTGGCAAGGGCGCGGGTTACGAGGTCAGTAGAGCCGCCCGCGGGATAACCGATCTCGATGGTGATCGGCTTGGCCGGATAGTCGGCCGCCCAGCTCATGGACACAAAGGCGATCAACCCTAGTAGTCCGGCTATGATCAGAACACGTTTCATCTATTGCCTCCTTTCGCGTTTATGCAGTTGAGATTCATGGGTTCACGATCGCGTCCGGCCGCAATTTCCATCAGCTATCTTCCTCAGCAAACTCAAGCGCCTTCTTTCTCCAGAAACTGATCCGCGGAAGGTATGGAACGATGAGGAGAAGAGCGGCGAAAACTAGACAAGCAGCCGAAAGCGGGCGGCTGACAAAGATCGCGTACGACCCGTCGGACATGATGAGGGACTGCCGCAAGGCGTTTTCGTACAAAGGACCGAGCACCATTGCCAGGACGAGAGGTGCGGTGTCGTACTCGAACTTCCTCAGCAGGTAACCGACTACGCCGAACAGCAGCATCACGTATATTTCCTGGATGTTCTGATTGATGCTGAAGACCCCGATCATGCAGAACAGACAGATCAGCGGGAAAAAAAACTGGTACGGAATTTTGAGCAACTTTACCCACAGGCCGACCAGAGGGAGATTCAGCACCAGCAACATGACGTTGCCGATGTACATGCTGGAGACCACACCCCAAAAGAGCCCCGGATCGGTGGATAGGAGCATCGGCCCGGGACGGACACCGTAGATGATCATCGCCCCTAGCAGGACCGCGGAGACCACGTTGAACGGCAATCCTAGAATGAACAAAGGAATGAACGCCCCACCGGTGGCCGCGTTATTGGCGGTTTCGGGCCCGGCTACCCCTTCTATGGCACCCTGTCCGAACCGCTCCGGCTCTTTGGCCAGCTTCTTCTCCATGCCGTACGAGAGAAACGACGAGAGAACTGCGCCTCCGCCCGGAAGAGTGCCCACCAAAAAGCCAAGTCCTGTGCCGCGCAGGATGGGGCCGATCGAGCGGCGGAAATCATCGCGGGTGGGCCAGATTTTTTGGATCGCTGTAGAGAAAACGGAGACTTTCAAGGAAAATTCGAGGTTGGACAAGACCTCAGCGATGCCATACAGACCCATGATGACCGGGACCAGGCCCAGGCCGTCCTCGAGCATTCCCAGGCCCAACGTGAATCGAGGCTTTGCAGAGATCACGTCCATCCCCACGCAGCCCAGGAAAACACCCACTGCTGCCATGAGGAGGGACTTGATCATGGATTTTCCCGCCAGGAAGGTAACGACCACCATGCCCACGGTCATCAGCGCGAAGTACTCGGGCGGGCCAAACGCCAGGGCCACTTGGGCCAAGGGCGCGGCCACCAACATGAGTCCCAAGACCGAGATCGTCCCGCCGATAAACGAGCCGATGGCGCTGATGCCCAGGGCAGGCCCTGCTCGGCCTTTGCGGGCCATCTGGTACCCATCCATACACGTGACCACAGACGCGGCTTCTCCGGGCAAGTTCACCAGGATGGAAGTGATGGAGCCGCCGTACATGGCCCCGTAGTAGATCCCCGCCAGCATGATGATGCCGGAAACCGGGCTCACTTTGAACGTAACGGGCAGTAGGATGGAGATGGCGGCAACGGGCCCCACACCGGGGAGCACGCCGACCAGCGTCCCGACTAGGCATCCGATCAGGCAGAATAGGAGGTTCCAGGGCTGAAGGGCAATCGAGAAGCCGCTAAGGACTGCGTCCATGGTCATGGCAGCCCCCCGAAGATCCACTCGCCCAGCACACCGACAGGCAGGCTTGTCTGCAAGACTCTCGCGAAAAGATAATATGACCCTACCGATACCGCGACTGCAATCCCCCCGGCGACCGGATGGTTGCGATTGCCGCTAAGGAGGATCAGCCCATAGAGCAGGAGCACCGAGTCGACGCAGAAGCCGAGATAGGGCAAAAGGACAGTATAGACAAGGAGCGCTAGCAGGGTGCAAAGGACCCGGGGCATGTTCCCGCGAAACAGCTGGCTTAGAGGCTCGCGCACCCTGGAGCGAAGGTCCTGGAGGATCAGGATCGCCGAGAGCAGGCAGATAACGAGTCCCATGAGAAAGGCGATATATCCGGGCCCGGGTTCCCTCGGCGTGCCGATGCCGTAACCCGCTGCCACGTATGAGATGATGATCCCTGCGATCAGCCAGAAAAGGCCGCTCTTCTGATTGTGGGTGGCGAGCAACATCCGGATCTAACTCCTTTAGCCAGGGCTACAGCGCTTCCACGGGGCGACCGCGCGTGTAGCCGTTTCTTACCACCGCAACCTAGATCTTGATCTACCCGGAAAACATCCCTGTCCCTCCTGTCACTTCGAGGCAGATCCCTGTAATCCACTCTGCCTCATCAGAGGCCAGGAAGGCCGCGGCATACGCCACATCCTCCGGTCTGCCCGGCCTTCCCAGGACTATCTGATCAGGCCGTTTGATCTCATTGGTCAAATTTTTCGTCAAATCGGTCTCGATAAAGCCCGGGAGGAGGGCGTTGACGGTAATGTTGAAGCCGCCGAGTTCTCTTGCAGCGCTCTTGGTCAGCGCGATGATCCCCGCCTTGGAAGAAGCATAGTTAATATGGCCGTAGCTGCCGCCTTTCCCTGCCCTCGAGGACATATTGATTATCCGGCCGCTTTTCCGGGTCTTCATGATACGGGCAGCGGCCCGCGTCCCCAGGAAGGTCCCCCTCAGGTTTACATCCACCACGCGGTCCCATTGTTCCACGGTCATTTCGTCGAGCATGGCCCTGCTGCCGATTCCGGCGTTGTTGACCCATATGTCCAAGCGGCCAAAAACCTTGAGGGTAGCATCCGCGGCCTCATCGAAATCGCGGGGCTCTGAAACATCCAGTTTTAAGGCCGCGGACTTCCTGCCTTTTCTTCTAACTTCGGCGGCCGTCTTTTCAGCCATCGCGGGATCAACATCCGTGACGACCACATCTGCCCCCTTTTCGGCGAAGATCAGGCAGATGGCCTTACCCAGGCCTCTTCCCCCGCCAGTGACAAGGGCAAGCCTATTTGTCAGGTCCATGACACCCTCGTTCAACGCGGTTGGGCTGACACGCTTGCGGCCACTGAATTGGCCGTGTCGTGAAATCGCTTTAGATGGCCGATAAGCACTTCTCTGATGGTCTGAAGATGGACTTTCATATAGTACTCGGCTTTTTCGCCGTCCCTCCTCTTGCAGGCCTTCAATATGCCTTGGTGCTCCTCAAGGTAGGTCCGGAAATGGCCGGGAACACTTACTATGATGTACTTGTACCGATGGATCCTGCGCTGGAGCGTCCGCAAGATCATGCGGAGATTCTCATTCCCGCACTGGTCGTAGAAGAAGTTGTGGAAGACGGAATTGTGTTGGAGCCAGCCGGGCAAATCCATACTGTTTGCGGCCACTCTGCATTTCTCATTAATTTCCTGCAAGAATTCAATTTGTTCTTGGCTTATATTTTCCACTGTCAATCTTGTGGCATAACTCTCGAGCAGCCACCTGATGCTGTAGATCTCGTCCACCTGTTGGATTGAAAGTTTTGACACGGTAAAGCCCTTGTTCGGTTCGAAGGTGAGCAGTCCCTCGGTTTCCAATTGGCGCAAAGCCTCTCTGATGGGGCTGCGGCTCGCGCGAAACGTAATTGCCAGAGCTGATTCAGTGAGCCGTTCCCCGGGATTCAATCGGCAGTAGGTGATTTCATCCCTGATGTGCTCGTAGATCTTTTCTCTTACGGATTTGTTCATGCTGTGAGGACTCTCGATTATGTCACAATATTGTCGACAATCTTGTAGTATCATTTGGTCGACCGCGTCAAGACAAAAAAATGAGACTCGTCGCAGGCATTCTGGTACACGAGGCGCTTTGCCGTGCTGGATCTTCGCGAGGAGTGAAATAGCACATTCCGCCGAAAAGCAATCTCTGCCTTTTACCGCCGAAATTTGCTTCGCTACGCTGCAATGACCGTCTTTCGCCGCGGTGAATGAATGAATACATTAGCCGGAATCATTCATTTGCGTGCGTGAGCGTCTCCCATGCCCCGAAGGGGCAGCCCGACGGTAGCCACGGGCGTAAGAGGTTGTCTCAAAAGTCGAGGCACGAGACAAATCGTGTTACGAGACCGGGTAGCCTGGACGTTACTACGTCCGGGTCGCAAAGCGACAAGAGGTCTTGTGGCCGAACTGACCGTCCAAGCCCCTATTTTTCGCATTGATTCCGGTCATGTATCACAGGTCCAGACCTCTTGTGCCTTCGGCACCCGGAGGCCGTAGCCTCCAGGCTACCCAACACCTGAACTTCCGTCCAATTCGTGGCACGATCCTTGTTTGAAATTCGTTTTTGAGACAGCCTCGTAAGCCCGTGGAGAATGGTCCACACAATAATTTGTATCACGGCCCTGGAGGGGCCGACCCCACCAGCGCTCACGGAAAATCTGTCCCCCTAACCCAATGTTTACGTTCGTCATAGCGAATTCCCTTGACAGGTTCCGCGGCTCCATGAGACGCTTTTCAGCAATACGCTTCATCGCCTGATTCAAACTACTTATGTCTCACTGGCGGCCGGGCCGGGTCCCGCGACGGGCCGGTTGCACGGGAAGCGGTCACAGCGGCTTTCCTAATAATTGATACACAATTTGAACTGTTTCACAACTGCTTTCCAACTTGGCATCACTCAGGGAGGAGTTGTTGTCGTTATGGGGTTAGGGACCTTTTCAGATCAAACCAGGCTTTGGGACGAACCGCGGGGAAAGACAATGCACCTCTTAGGACACGGAGGACCTCGATGAGCATCCGACCTTTCAAATGGATACTGTTGGGGCCTGCCTTAGCCCTGTTGCTCCTCGGTCATAGCCTTGGCTACGATATATGGCAAGCTCCGCCGGGGCAGCCTGAGCAGATGTCCTCTAAGGTTAGTTACGATCCGAAGCTTTCGGATACGTTCTTCGAATCAGATGAGTGGAGCTATCCGCATTGGATCACAAAGCATCCGGATGGCCATTTTACAAGCAGTAGAGGCATCGACAAGAATCCGGTAGAAGACCCGCCCCGGTTGAAGCACACGTCCAAGTGTTTTTCCACCTCTTTCGGGGTCAAGCATGTTGTCAATTTCTGTGAAGCCAGGTTAGTTGACGGGCATGTCCTGGATCTTCTCTTCCATGAGAGGAATGCAGCGTTTCGTGATTCACTGCTAGTTCGGATCAGGAATGGAAAGTTCACGTGTCAGTACTGGATTGTTGACGATGTCGGTGTCTTCCAGTGGACGACGACACGGCAGAAGTTGACTTTGGATAAGAAGGCGTACCGGAAGGGTGATGTAATCAAAGGCAGGATTGACTTTGAGTGTGTTATGCAGCTCATCAACCCGAATGACATTAAGAAATGGAGTCGAGATCCGACAGCCGTCATCAAGCTCTTCGGGGTATTCAAATCGACTGTTGAATGAGCGGATGACAGCCCGTAACACTTTCGACGAGGCATCCAAGTCAAGGCGTGCTGCGACGATGTCATCCGGCTAGGAGTGGAGGAGAGGTTCAGAATGAATAAAGTGACTATGGTGGTTACTAATAAGCAGGTAGGTTACAGTTTTCTGAGAAGTTGTGCCGGACCCGACACATCCTTGTACCTCGTCCCGACTTACTTGATGGAACTAAAATGGACTGAGGGAGGGAAAGAATATATATGCGAGTACGAAGTTGTTCGCTTTGGAATTGACTACGATGCTGCGAGCGGGCGAACCTTTGTCAATGATCAACTCAAAAATGCGACGGAGCCAATCAAGATATTTACTTGGTTCGACTACAAAACAGGTAACCATAATGCTGAGGTTGGCGCGTGGAAGATCTGGGAGAAAGGGGAGAAACAGGATAACTTGGTGCATGACGGTCCGGATGAACCGCGATGGTTTCTGCCCAAAGATGAAAAATATTTTGCTTTTTGCTCATTGGGTTGCTTGTTGGTGTGTGGCGAGGGCCAATGGAGGCATCTGAATGAAACGATTGGGAAGGCAGCCGGGGTCGGTGAGTCCTGGGGGCGCGCGGCCGGGAAGAAAGGGAACTTGTGGATTCAGTTTCAGCAGGTTTCAGACGAGCAGTTCCCAAAACTATACGAAATCGACAATTGGAGAGACGAACAAGGGAATGTCAATTTGGGAGCAGTCGCTCCTAAGATAGGGGAATTCCTCAAAGAAACCTTTGGGACAGAACCACCCGAGTTTCAGCCTCGATGCGAGGCGCATGCCCCTACCCCCGATCGCGGTTTGTTGAGGCGCGCGTCAGCAGCCGTCTCAGCGGAACATACCGATCCTTTAATACTCGATCTTAACGGTGATGGCATCAAAACAGTCACGCTCCAGGATGGGGTAAACTTTGACCACGACGCCAACGGCTTGGCTGAACAGACCTCCTGGGTTGATCCTGACGATGGCTTCCTGGTCCTGGACAGGAACGGCAACGGCTTCATCGACGACGGACGAGAGCTGTTCGGCAACGCGACGATCCTGAGTAATGGCAAGAACGCATCAAACGGCTTCGAAGCCCTTGCAGGCTTGGATAGCAATAAGGACGGAAGGATAGATGCACCCGATCCTATATTCTCGCAGCTAAGGGTCTGGAAAGACGAGGACCAGGACGGGTACTCATATCCTGACGAGTTGCACACCCTCGATGAGCTGGGCATCAAATCCATCAATCTTCAATCAACCATAACCCAGAGCACGGATGAACAGGGCAACATCCAGAACAGGGTCGAGCAGATCCAATTCATGGACGGGACCGTCCGGACAGACTCCGACATACCTCGTATTCAGTTTGGCCCTCAGCATGGGCCAAATTCGATTCATCTATGGGCGGCATAAGCGGAGCCGCACCGCAGGAGGCGACCTTATGGCTGACATAAAGAACGCAACACCACCAGGTGACGAAGTCATTCTTTCCACTAAGTACTCAGGGGCACGGTTTTGGGCTCTGGGCGGATTTCTTGCGGTTCTTGCTTGTGCATCGCTTTATGGGATCTATGCCTTCACACTCCGAGGGGACTACTTCAAAACCGCTTGCGCCATAGTCGGAGTCCTTGGGTTTGTTCCATTGTCTCTTGATGCACTGCTGACCAAAGGAATTTATTTTTATAGTGATCGGGTGGAGAAACTCTGGTGCTTCTTCGCTCGGAGAGCGATCCCTTATTCGAAGGGAGTGGTCCGAGGTCCTGCTAACGAACTCCACTGGGTCCAAAAGGGATATACCATTACAGAAGTGGGAGCGAATGGGAAAAGAAGTCTGCTACAAATACCCATTTTTTATAACGCTCGTTTCGTAGACCAAGAGACCGCCAAACAAATCGATTCGATTATGGCTTATATGGCCGGTGACGCCCTGAATAAACCAACCAGATTCACAAGGGTCACGCTGCCGAAGGAGGTCCTATGTCGAGTGAAGGGCAATTTGCAGTCATAGTCCCCGTAAAGTCCGCGATTGTTGCCGGAGCTGAGTATGGAGAGCACGCCATTGTGCGGTGTGGCGTGCCCAAGAAATACGCCGTGCCCATGAAGTTCACCTGGGAATTGGTTCACCAAGGTGGCACTGAGGCCGTAGCGGCCCTGCTGAGAGAGCAAAATCACGGGCTTACCGCGCTCGAAGAAGCCGCAGTTATTTCAGGTGCTGAAGCAGCTATAGCATTCGGCGCCGCCGTTGCCATCCCGGCAGGAACACCTGTTATTGTGGTAGTCCTCGCAGGCGTGGGAGTGGTGGTTATGGTAGGGCTGGCCGAACCTTATATTCTGGAATTGGCTGGCTACATAAAGAAGAGCTTGCTGGAGGCTCAGTTCCCGGTGACGGAGCCGTGTGAGCAGATGTACTGGCTTGGTCGGGAGGCCAAAGAGGCCGCTGAGATACATCACAGCGATCCCTTGGTTCTTGACTTGAACGGTGACGGGATCAAGACGACGCATGTCAGTGCAGGAACTTATTTCGATCAGGACGCGAACGGATTCGCAGAACGCACTGGCTGGGTTTCACCCGAAGATGGCCTGCTTGTCTTGGACCAAAATGGAGACGGGATGATAAACGACGGGAGGGAGCTGTTTAGCGATCAGACTGTCTTGAAGAGCGGGCGAAGAGCGACAAACGGATTCGAAGCATTGAAAAAGGGGTCAGGTCTGCTCTTGGCTCATGTTGAATTGTATTGCGGCTTCCCAAGCCTCACGGACTGGCATTAAGCGGACTCGGCTGCACCCTCGGAGTGTGCAAGTTGGGATGATGTTTGCCAGGGCCACGGATTCCTTTGTTCGTTATGTAACCATTTATACCGGTTGCCAAAAGTGCTGTCCGTTTGGCCGGAAGGTGATCAATCTGGTCTTCAGATCGTATCTACAGGGCCTATTTTTCAAGAGCGTAATAACGCCCGTCGTTCCCGCGAACGACCATGACCTGTCAATCACAACGGAACATGAAAATCCTGGTGCCAAATTCCAAGGTCCGTCACCCCCCGGCGAAAGCCGGGGTCCATCCCGCGAGACGCGGGACTGGATTCCGGCTTCCGCCGGAATGACGAATAACATGCGGTTTCCTGCACCAATCTAGACCCGGCAGATTCTGGGCTGGGACTTTCAGGTAAAGGAGGGGACCTTGTAGGCGCCGGCCTCTGTGCCGGTGCACATTTTGGCCGGCAGGGACGCCGGCCCTACGATCCCTGCCTCCGCAGGAATGACGGAATTGAGCGCTTGCCAAGCGGACACAAAATATGGCAACCGCTATAGTTACACGGGGCGGTTTGCCGTTCCGTGTTTTTGCCAGAAGTGAGATTCCGCGTCCCGCGGAAAAGCAATCTCTGCCTTTAAGCGCTGAGATTGCTTCGCTACGCTCGTAATAACAATCTTTCGCCCGTCGTAACTGAAAAGGTTGCGTAGGCTCTTCGTTTTTTCTTGACAACATTATTCCGAATTATGTAGATTTTATGGACTGAACGATCAGTCTAGAACGGACAATGGCGAACGATTCTGAAACCAGCTATGTGAAAGAAGCGATAATGAAGGAAAGCACGAGACTGTTCCTGGCGAACGGGTTTCGTGGGACTTCGGTGAAGGAGATTACCCAAGCCGCCGGAATTGGACGGGGGACGCTGTACTGGTACTTCAAGAGCAAAGAAGAGATCTTGGAAAGTATTTTTCGAAAATTCGAAAGCGAATTTGTCGAGGGAATTATGGAAGCCGTGCGGAACTGTGATGGTGATTTCGTAGCGAAGTACAGGGCTTTTCATAAATTTGCCACCGAGTTTGCCCGCGATAACAGGGACCTGGCGTTGGGCTTCAATACCCTCCTGAACGAGATTGTGGGAAGCAATACCGAAAGTGAGAGATTGGCCAAGGACATGTGGGAACGGTTTCGCTCCTTTGTCGAGGGCATGCTGGAAGACGGCAAGCGTGAGGGAACCGTCGCGGCTGGGATAGACGCTGCAATCTACGCTCATATTGTGGTAGCGAGCCATACCGGCATGCTTGTTCAGTGGTTCGTTAATGGAGAGTCGCTCGACGTGCGCTCTTTTGTGAGGACGTTTCGAAAGTTCTTGTTGAAAGGCCTCACTGGCCGGGAGAGGTGAGAGAAAATTTTTTTGGGATTTTGTGGACTGATCGGTCAGTCCACTGGAGGCTGAACATGGATCGCAGATGGCACAAGGTTTGGCCGGGTTGGGTTCCAAAGACTTTTACCGTGGACAAGCCCACTTCCGAGTATCTACGGGAATGGGCAACGTTCACACCTGAAAAGATCGCCCTCACATTCTACGGGCGAGACATTACCTACGTCGAACTGAATCGAATGATCGATGCAATGGCCTGGGGCCTGGTCGATCTGGGGGTTAAGAAAGGCGACCGTGTTGCCATTCATATGGAGAACTGTCCGCAATTCGTGATCGCGTATTTTGCCGCACAAAGGGCCGGCGCGGTTGTGGTGCCTGTAAACCCCATGTTCAAGCATGCCGAGATTGAATACGAGATCAACGATGCAGGCGCCGAGACACTTATCGGGCTTGACTACCTCTACCCAAGCGTTGAAAGAGTCAGGGACAGGACGCCACTAAGAAACGTGATCCTCGCATCTCTGAAAGATTACCTGCCGGCTGAGCCTACCTTGCCCCTGCCGCCGGATGCGAAGGAAGAGAAACGATCTTTTGCCGGCACACTCGATTTTGGCGCGTTCACAGAAAAGTCTCAGGATCGCCCCATATGTAATGTAGGCGACCTGGACTCGGAACTTGCGCTTCTACAATACACCGGCGGCACCACAGGTATCCCCAAAGGGGCCATGATCAGCCATTACGCCCTTGCCTATGCATGTGTCGGATCAATGCACTGGTTTCACCATAGGGAAGATGATGTTCATTTAGGCGTTACGCCCTTCTTCCATGTCATGGGCCAGCAGCAGTTGATGTGCACCCCGCTGGTGTCCGGGGGCCGGATTGTCATTCTCTCCAGGTTTGTTCCCGATGTGGTTGCTCAGGCCATAACCCGTTATCGCTGCACTTACTGGGTGGGCGCTACGACCATGGTGATCGCTCTGTTGGGTCTTCCCAACATCGAGGATTACGATTTCAGGTCTTTCCGGTGTCTCTGGAGCGGAGGTACGCCCATATCGGCTGAGCTTCAGAAAAAACTAAAGGAGCTAGCGCCCGCTACCATTATCGGTGAGGGCTATGGACTCTCGGAAACCATAGCTCACGGAGGCGCTTGTACCCCACTATACAGATACAAACCCGGTTTTCTGGGCATTCCCCAGCTCAATGACATCAAAATTACGGATCTGACTACAGGGGAACAGGAACTGGGACCGAACGAGGAAGGGGAGATAACGATAAAGGGACCGGCGGTAATGCAAGGATACTGGAATAAGCCTGAAGAAACAAAAGGAGTCTTAAAGGATGGTTGGCTCCACACAGGCGATATAGGGCTTATGGATGAGGAAGGCTACATCAAGTTTCTAGGCCGCACGAGGGAGCTGATCAAGTGCTCGGGCTACAGCGTATTCCCTGCCGAAGTTGAAGACCTCCTTTACAGGCACCCGGCGGTCAAGGAAGTAGCGGTGATAGGTGTAAGCGACCCCTACCGAGGAGAGACCCCGAAAGCGTTCGTGATTCTGAAAGAGGGGTATGCTGGAAAAGTCCGGGAGGAAGAGATTCTGGAGTGGTGCAAAGACAATATGGCTGCATACAAGCGGCCTCGACTCCTGGAGTTTAGAGAAGAACTGCCCAAGAGTGCGGCAGGGAAGCTATTGAGACGGATTCTGGTCGATGAGGAACGCGAGAAGCCTGCGGTATAGGCCCTCCGATTGAAAAACGAGAACGTGCATTTCTTGATGATTGGCGGCCGAGCAAGCCCATAATCCCGTGAGTTACGAAACGATTGTTTAACATAATGAGGTTAAGAAGACGGATGTCGGAAAAGGATCGGGAAGTTACTCAGAACCTACACCAGGAGAAGGAGGTAATCATGAGAAGGCTTGGGTACACATGTTTCGGCTGGTTTGTCGTCGCATTTTGCGTTCTGTTCATGGCTGGTCCTGTTTGTTCGGAGGAAAAGGGCGTTAAGCTAAGGTATGCGACGTTTTTCCCGCCGATGAGCGGCATGGCCGCGATTGCCGACCAGTGGTGCAAAGAAGTGGAGAAGCGAAGCAACGGCAAGGTAAAGGTTAGCTTTCATCCGGGAGGCTCCCTGACGCCCGCACCGCAATCTTACGAGGCGGCCGTCCGGGGCATTACGGACATTTCCATGACAGCTACGCAATGGACCTCCGGAAGGTTTCCCATGTCGGAGCTGATTCATCTTCCTCTGGGAGTGAAGAGCGCGCGCCAGGGCACCGGACTGATCAATGCCTGGTATAAGCAATTCAAACCCAAGGAATTTGACGACGTGAAAGTGCTTTACTTCTTTGCCTCGGGGCCCAGCCATTTCATGACCTTGAAGCCCCTTGCTTCCATAAACGACTTGAAAGGCATGAAAATTAGGGCCGCCGGGGATACCAGCAAGATTGTCGCCGCCATGGGTGCGGTACCGGTTTCGGTTCCCATAGCGGACGCTTACGAGGCCTACCAACGGGGGATCTGTGAAGGGGTGTTCTTGTCTTCTGAGACCTTGAAATCTTTTCGGTGGGGAGACCTGCTCCACGGCCTTCAGGACAATGATGGAATCGGAGCGACGAACGCCTTGCTGGTGGTGATGAACAAGAAGAAATGGGAATCCCTTCCTCCTGATATCCAACAACTTCTCGGACAGGTCAGCGAAGAATGGGTAGAAAAGACCGGGAAAGCTTGGGATGATATCGACCGGGAAGCGATAGAATATGCTGAAACAAAGGGTATGAAGGTAGTCAAAATCTCCAAGGAAGAGGAGGCCATAACCGCGGAGAAGGTTAAACCGCTTCTGGATGCTTATGTGGAAAACATGAAAAAACAGGGTCTGCCGGGAGAGGAAACGCTGAAATTCGCGATCGAGTACATAAAGGCTCATCCCTGAAGGAGTTCCGTGCGCGGCCTACGGTCAATACCAAATCGCAATCAGCCGTAGGATTTTTAAATCAAGAACCACGGACCTGCTTGCGCGGGTCCGTGGCGCCCAAAGCCTCGGAACACAGATGTTGTCGGGTGCCGCACTGACCTGGTCTCCAGGTCGGTGCAGGATGAAGCCGGTCTAATGTTTTTGAAAGCTCATTGGCTCCGGTTCATAATTCGAGGGTCTTTGACTCAGTGAGGACGAGCATGCGGAAACGGCTAACATGGTTATGCAGTCTCATGTCGCTCATAGCGGGAATCATTCTTCTTGTAATGATGGGTTTCACCTTTGCGGACATCGTCCTGCGATACCTTGGAAGGCCAATCGTGGGCGCGTATGAGGTCGTTGCCTTTCTGGGAGTTGGTGTCATCGCTTTTGCTCTGCCGCGTGCTTCAATCCTGAAGACCCATGTGTATGTGGATCTGTTGATTGACAAACTCCCTGCCAAAACTCGAAGAGTCGTAACAGTCATCACAAGGATCATGGTTTTTCTCACGTTTTTGATGGCTGCCTGGTACTTCATCCTCATGGGAAAGAGCTATATCGCCACCAAGACCGTCACCATGAGCCTTAAAGTTCCCTTCTATCCTGTGGTGTTCGCTCTGGCGGCCAGCTGCATTGTCCAATGCCTCGTGTCGCTTTGCGAGATTTTCGGTGATGACGGAGGCAGCAATGAATGAATTAGCCTTAGGCCTTGGCGCGTGCGTTTTTCTTATGGTTTTCCTTCTGACGGGTGTTGAGATAGCCTTTGGCATTCTGATGGTAGGCCTTGTCGGGTATGCGCTACTCTCCGGCTTCGATGCTGCTTTTAGTCTTATGGTTCAGGATTTCTTCGATGTTTTGTCCGCGTACAGCCTGACGGTCGTTCCGCTTTTTATGCTTATGGGCCAGATCGCTTTCAACGCGGGAATCGCCAAGAGACTCTATGATTCAGCATACAAATGGGTCGGCCGCGTGCCCGGCGGCCTGGCCATGGCTACTGTCGTGGCGGCTACTCTATTCAAGGCAATGTGCGGGTCTACCCTGGCTACGGCCGCAACCTTTTCGAGTGTAGCCGTTCCCGAAATGACCAGATACAAATACGGCAAAAAGCTGTCCACCGGAATAGTGGCTAGTGTAGGCACCATTGGTATTCTCATCCCTCCCAGTATTACCATGATCATTTACGGAATCATGACTGAGCAGTCTATTGGAAAGCTATTTTTGGCGGGTTTTATACCGGGTTTGCTTATTTCCGCGTGCTTCATCGGAATAATCTATGTGTGGTGCAAAATCGATCCCACTCTTGGGCCAAGGAGTCCGGAGAGATTTACTATCCGGGAGAAAGTCAGTACGCTTCCCGAATTCCTTCCTGTCGTGGTCATTTTCACCGCGGTTATAGGCGGGCTCATGTTAGGGATATTCACCCCCACGGAGTCGGGAACCATAGGAACAATCGCAGTCTTGATACTGGCGCTGTTGAGAAGGAGCCTGACCTTTCAGGCGTTCTTGAAGTCCATTGACGAATCCCTGAGAGCCGCGGTGATGGTGCTCATCCTTATAGCCTGTTCGGCTGTGCTCGGCCATTTCCTGGCGATTACCGAAATTCCGCAGGTTGCCGGAGATTTCCTCGTGACCCTTCCGCTTCATCGAGTGGCCGTCATGGTCATCATTTTCCTTTTCTACCTTTTGGGAGGGTCGTTTATCGATGATTTGGCCTTTATGATCCTTGTTACGCCAATCCTATACCCCGCGGTGCAGCAGCTTGGGTACGACCCTATTTGGTTTGGTGTGATGATTGGAATTACCTTAATGGTCGGAGCAATTATCCCTCCTGTTGCGATCAGTGTTTTTGTGGTGAAGAACATCACAGGCGAGCCTTTTAATGTCATTTACGCGGGCGTTGTTCCATTCCTTGCCAGCTTTGTCGTTGTTGGCGCACTTCTATTTATATTTCCTCAAATAGCCACATTTCTGCCCAATCTGATGATGGGAAAGTGAGGAAGCAGGGCCAAGGATAAGAGACAAGGTCGATCACCGGGCAAATTATGGACTGAGCGTTCAGTCCATTGGACCAACGCGGCGACAATGCCGCTATGTAATGGAAAACAAGATCTGAACAATGATGGAAAAATCGAAAGGAGATAAAAATGGGGCTCAAAACACCTCAGGAATACATCGAGAGTCTCAAAGACGGACGTGTTGTTTACTGCAACGGCGAAAGGGTACCGGATGTGACGAATCATCCGATTCTAAAAATCTGCCGCGATTGGATGGCCATGGATTATGTCTTGAATCAGGACCCACGCTACCAGGACCTTTTGACCGAAAAGGACGGGGACGGGGAAAGGGTCAGCTTTGCGTTGATGCCGCAGCGGTCCAGGGATGATCTCTTTCGTCTGCGCGAAATGGTAAAGCTGTGGGCCAGGGTCTGTTTCGGAAAGCCTCCGGGCGCGAAGTTCGTGGCCAAGGACGGTTTGAATGCGGTGACTGTGGTCAGTCCTCGAATCGATCGAAAGCATGGGACCCATTATGCTGATAATGTTGAAGCCTATCGCAGGCATCTGCAAAAAAACGATCTTTCGTTCGCCATGGGCTTGACCGACGTCAAGGGCGACAGGAGCCTCCGGCCCGCTGAACAAAAGCAGCATCAGGATTTTTACGTGAGGATCGTGGAAGAGCGCACAGACGGCGTAATCGTCAGGGGCGCAAAGACCCACATCAGCCAGGCGCCTCTTTGCAACGAGATAATAGTTGCGCCTTGCCGGGCCATGCGAGAGGAAGATAAGGCCTATGCCGTCGCCTTTGGGGTCCCGGTCAACGCCAAGGGGTTGACGCTCATTTCTGCGGAACCCGAGGTTGCCGAAGGCGCGAGTCTCTTCGATCACCCCATTGCCGGCAGTATCTTCATCAACGACGCCACGATCATTTTCGACGATGTCTTTATCCCTAACGAGCGACTCTTTTTGAAGGGTGAGTGGGAATTTGCCGGCCAGGTAGCACACATGTTCGCCAATTTTCATCGCCTAAGCGCGGAGACTTACAAGGCCATGGAGCTCGAGCTTTTTACCGGCGCGGCTGCGTTGATGGCAGAGTACAACGGCATAGAGAAAGTCCCCCATGTGCGGGAAAAATTGACCTGGCTGGTCATGTATACCGAAGCTGTGGAAACCCTCGGAAGGGCCGCGGTCGAACATTGCAGCAGCGAAAAGGACTCGGACCTTGTGTACCCGAATCCGATGATTGCCAATATCTGCAAATTCCACTTCGCCGATAACTGGCATCAGGCCACAAAGTATATTCAGGACATTGCCGGAGGGATTGTGGCGACCTGCCCATCTTCCAAAGACTACTTCAATCCAGAAACGCGGTCGCTGTTGGACAAGTACTTGGGCGGCAAGGCAGGGGTCCCCACGGAAGACCGGCTTCGCATGGTCAAGCTCGTCAGAGACCTGACCTCGTGCTATGAAGACGTGCTCACTATTCATGCCGAGGGATCATTAGAGGCCCAGAAGCTTTCCATACTGGCTCTGGCTGATTTTGACAGGTACCGTGCAGCGGCCAAGAGGGCGGCCAGGGTGGAGAACACGAAGGGACATCCCATATTTGACGAACTGCCCGCTTTTCCTCCAACCCTCTAGTAGATCGGAACCCTAGACATATGGGGGCTATTGGTTTTTGTTGTCCCATTCGGAAGAATGGGGCAACAAAAAAGCCTTCCTGCAAGAACGAGCCTCACGTATTGGCCACCTTGTAACGGGTCTCACAAGGTCTGTAACCCTTCGCATGGAATCGAAGAAATATGGATCGTAATTGGGTGCCACGGACCTGGGCTCCGCCAGGTCCGTGCCGGCTTTCTTGGAAAACAACAAGGTTGGTCCTCGCACTGAACACCAAATTGAAAAGAGACCCGATGGCACGGTGAAGCTGGGAATCTTCCGAGTTATCGCGGCGATAGAACTGGCCGGAAGCACGGACCTGGTAAGGCCCAGGTCCGTGGCACCCAATACAGAGTGGGCTACTATAGTTGTTCCCAAAAGCTCTTCCCGAATGAGGTCGCCCCGCGTCGGCGGGGCACCCGCAAATTAATCCGTGTTCACTGTTGAGAATCGGAATACCTCCATGATTGCAGACCAGTGCAAAAATGCTTGACGCTTTTTTCGTCCAAATGGTATACCAAAAAACATACAAAATGGAGGGCAATGTGACAAAGATCGGCACAAACACCAATGAAGCAGAGAACTCCACGACGAGCGTGAGTTCGGCGATGGTGCTTCGGAAATTGGAAAATGCCATTCTCTCGGGCTATTTCAAGCCTCGGGAACGACTCGTCGAAAGGGACCTGCTCGCACACTTCGATGTCAGCCGCACGGTGATCAGAGAGGTCCTGAAAATGCTGGAGGCAAAAGGGCTGGTAAAGATCACTCCTTTCCGTGGGGCCATTGTTGTGGATCTTACCGCGAAGGAGGTGGAGGAGATCTTCTTCCTCCGTTTAAGGCTCGAAGCTATTGCCGCTGCGCTCGTTATCAGGAATATCACTCAAATCGAGATCCAGCAGTTGAAAAAGCTTTGCAGAGAATTGGACAGGCACTTGCGAGAGGGCACAGACCAGATGATTGAGAAGGACAATGAGTTTCATCGGGCCTTGTTCCAACCCTCCAGAAACAGCCACCTCAACGACATGATCGATTACCTGAGCACAAAGGCCCATATGGTGAAGTTTAACGCCTGGTCTTTGCCAAAACGAATAGAACAATCAAGATTGGAGCACAAGTCCATGATGGAGGCCCTCGAACGGCGAGATGGGGCCGCGTTCGAAAAACTTGTGATCGATCATCTCCTTTTTTCCAAGAACAGCTACGTGGCTCAGTTGACAAGGATAGACGCGAAGCTGACGACAACAGGCCTGTCCGGGTCCAAAAGGCGACAGGATTGACGGATTCGTATCAATTCAAGCGCGTGACCGAAGGAGGGAAAAAATGATGAGACATGATTCCAAGATTAGATTGGCTCTGGCCATCCTTGCGGTGGGCCTGCTGCTTATCCCCACGGCCGGTCAAACCGCCGACTTCCCAAAGGGTCCCATCACTCTCGTTGTCCCCTGGGGGGCTGGGGGGGCTACCGACGTCACCTTTCGCGCGTTGGGTGAGGCAACCAAAGACATTCTAGGCCAGCCGATAATCGTGGAGAATCGCGTTGGTGGAGGTAGCGCTGTCGGGGTCGGCAGCATCGTGGGTAAGAAGGCCGATGGCCACACGCTTTGCGAAGCGACCAGCAGCCTCCATCGCAATTCCTGTCTCAACAAATTGCCCTTCGACACGGTTAAGGACCTGACCCCAATCACTATGGTCGGCGGGCACTTGTTTGGGATTCTTGTCCGCGCGGATTCGCCTTTCAAGACGCTGAATGACGTGATCGAATACGCCAAGGCCAATCCCGGTAAGCTGACATACATGGCTTCCGGAGTCGGCAGCGGTGGGCACATCGCCTGGGAGGAAACGGCATATAACGCTGGCGGGGTTCAGGTTCAGCATATCCCTTCCAAAGGGGACCAAGAATCGTCCACCGCGCTTTTGGGAGGGCATGTAGACATGATTGCCACCTCCGGCGGCTGGGTCCCACTGGTTCAGGCTGGAAAGTTGAGGCTCCTGGCCACTTTTGGGAAAGAAAGATCGGAAATATTTCCCGACGTTCCCACGGTCAAAGAACTCGGACTTAAGGTCGTTCACGACAACCTGATGGTCATTCTCGGACCGAAAGGGATGGATCCCAAGGTGGTCAAAACTCTTCAGGACGCTTTCCACAAGGCCCAGAAGGACCCCCGTTTCGTCTCGGCCATGGGCTCATATGGCATGCCCATCCTGTACATGGATACCCAGGAGTGCATGAAGTACTGGACCGATTCTTACAAAGAGGCTCAAGAGCAGGTAGCCAAGTTCATACTCAAGAAATAGTTCTTCCGAAAACGTTGAGATTTCGTAACTGGCGAGGGCACAGGTTCCGGCTGATTCGCGTCGTGATGACGCGAAGTATGCGGGTTTTCCGGAAGGCCGAAAGCGCCGCGACCAATGTCAGTCCGACGCCGGCATTGTGGGAACTGGACAGGCCCCTGCGAAAGCGACAGGACCGAACGAATGGGAAGGGCGAGAAGTTTCATCGAGCCCGGTTCCGGTCCTCCGAGAAAAGCCGGCTGTCTCAATCAAGGGTCAAAGCACGGAAGGAGGACATAAATGACGGTCAAGGTCCTGTCCCGGGGAAAGGATAGATCTGGAAACGACCATGGAGGACAAAATATCAGTGAGTAAGGTGAGGATATACCAGGAGTTGTGCAAAGGTGTCGAGGGGTGCGGTATTTGCCTCAGCGTTTGCCGAAATGAGGTTTTCAAGCCCGCGGCGACACTGAACCGGAAGGGCTACCGTCCTCCGGAAATATCCGAGCCGGAGTCATGTACCTCGTGTGAGAACTGCATGATTTTCTGCCCGGATTTGGCCATCGCTGTGGCCGCGAAAACGCGAAAAAGACGTGTGAAGAGATGACAGCGGAAAGAGTCCGGCCAGGACGGTACTTTATGATGGGAAATGAAGCCTGCGCTGAAGGGGCCCTGGCCGCGGGCTGCGAATTCGCAGCGGGTTACCCGATAACCCCCGCCACCGAGGTCGCCAATCGGCTGGCCGCAAGACTCCCTCAGGTTGGCGGTATTTTTCTTCAGATGGAAGACGAGATAAGCTCGATTGCCGCCATTATTGGAGCCTCCTGGACAGGTAAGAAAGTGATGACGGTAACCTCGGGACCCGGCATCAGCCTCATGTCGGAGAACATCGGCTTTGCCGTCGGGGTGGAAACCCCATGCGTCATCGTCAACGTTCAGCGTGGCGCTCCCACGACCGGCATGCCCACCGCTGGCGTGCAAGGGGACATGGTACAGGCCAAACACGGCTCTCATGGGGACTACGAGATCATCGCGCTTTGTCCTTCTTCTCCTCAGGAAATGTTTGATTGCACGATCACGGCCTTCAACTATGCTGAAAAGTACCGGACCCCGGTCTTCATCCTTGCCGACGCTTTTGTAGGACATATGCGGGAAGAGGTGGTCATACCGGACGCTGAAACGATTAAAACGATGTACCGAAAGATTCCCGCTCAGGGGACAGACCCGCAGACCATTAAGGGGTTTCTTGATGAGGATGTCGCCCCGATGCCCATCTTTGGGAGAGGTTTCAAGGCTCACGTGACCAGTTCCTGCCACGATGAGTCAGGAAAACGGAACCTCATTGACCTGTCCTCTCTCGATCTGTTCGTGAGGAGGCTGAGTAACAAGATCCTCAAACACAAAGAAGAGATTACGATTGTGGAGGGAAATTACGAAACAGGAGATGTCGTCCTCGTTTCCTACGGCCCGGTGGCACGGGCTGCTGCGACCGGGGCACACCTTGCGCGGGAAGCAGGCCTTCCTGCCGGAACGTTGCGTCTGGTCACCGTATGGCCCTTCCCGGATCACGAAATCGAGAGAATGGCCGGACGAGCGAAGCACGTAATAGTGCTGGAAAACAACCTGGGGCAAATGTACCCGTATATCAAGGCAGCCGCGGCCCGTTTTGCCGATGTGTCTTTTCTTCCTCCAAGGCTTGTCGGGCAGATCCAGGACCCGGAGGACATACTGGAAAAGATCAAGGAGGTCCTCCGATGAAGGAAATTATCCATCCCCTTCACCGCTTTATCCGGCCTTCAGTCACCTCCAGTACCAATTGCCCGGGATGCGGAAACGGCATCGTGGTTCAGAGTATCCTGCGGGCCCTTGACGAGCTGGGAATGGACCTGGACGAATTCGTTTTTGTCTCGGGAATAGGCTGCGCTGCCTGGATACCCAGCCCTTTCTTTAACGCGGATGTTCTCCACTCCCTCCACGGGCGCCCCATTGCTTACGCACTGGGCATAAAAATGGGCCTTCCTGAAAAGAAAGTGATGGTTGTGAGCGGGGACGGTGACCTCGTGGCCATCGGAGGCAACCATCTTATCCATAACGCAAGGCGTAATGTGGAAATGACCGTTATCTGCGTCAATAACAGGATATACGGCATGACCGGCGGGCAAGCCGGACCCACCACGCCGCCGGGAGTGAGGACCACCACAACGCCGTACGGAAGTTTCGAAAACTCCTTTGATATCTCACGCCTGGTCATTGGGGCCGGGGCTTCCTTTGTGGCCCGCTGGACAACCGTTCATGCCAGGCAGCTCACCAAGTCGATTAAGAAAGCCGTCCAAAAGAAAGGTTTCGCTTTTATTGAGGTCCATTCCCAGTGTCCGGTGCAGTTCGGCCGCAAATCCGGCATGAGTGGATCCGTTCAAATGATGGAGGATTTCCGTAAGAGGTCCGTTTCGATCGAAAAGGCTGCCGGTCTGACGCCGGAGCAGTTGAAAGACCGGATTGTGGTGGGGGAACTTGTGGACATCGAAAAGCCTGAGATGATGGAAGAGATAAAGAGGATCAAGGCAAAAGCCGCGGGGAGGCCTCGATGAGTCGTACGGAAATCATGGTAGGCGGGGTAGGGGGCCAGGGTGTGGTTCTGTCAGGGATACTTCTCGGTACAGCGGCCACGCTTTTTGAAAACAAGAAGGCGGTCCAGACCCAATCCTACAGTTCCGAGCTAAGAGGCGGTTCCGCGAGGGCAGAGGTGATTATTTCGGAGAAGCCGATTTCCGATCCTCAGGTCAGGAGGCCGGACATTTTCATCGCCTTGGCCGAGGAAGCCTTGCCCCGCCATATCGGTCGTGTGAAGCCGGGAGGGCTGGTGATCGTTGACTCGGACAGGGTGACAGGACTTCAGCCGGGTAATTACGAAGTTATTCGGGTTCCGGCATCGAGTATTGCGGAGAAGGAAATGGGTGATCTGATCGTCGCCAATCTCGTCATCCTGGGAGCCCTGATTAAAAGGCATCCGATCGTGTCGGCGCAAGCACTGGAGAAGGCTATTGAAGCCACAGTTCCACAAAAGGCTAAGGCACTGAATATTGCAGCTTTTCGAAGAGGGCTGGAGATGAACGTCTAATACCAGTTCGCAATAAATAACCTGACTTTGGGTGGACAGGTGGCATGTCTCTGGAGCGAAGTCAGGTCCGCCGTTCGCAGCGGAAGAGACATGCCACCTGTCTTATAAGGAAAATGGCGAACTGGTATAAGTCCGGAGGAGGCAGGTCGTTGAAGACTTTTGAAGAATACTTGGAAAGCCTGAAGAAGCTGAAACCCACGGCTTACATGTTCGGGGAGAAGCTGGAAGATCCGATAAACAACCCAAGGATACGTGCGGGTATCAACGCGACGGGCGCCACCTATGAATTGGCCAATGATGAAACATATCAGGACCTCTTTACGGCAATCAGCCCGCTGACAGGAAGTCGGGTTAACAGGTTTACCCTGCCGCCCCACTCTATCGAAGACCTGGTGAGGCGGGTTAAGATCAACCGGATACTCGGAGGCTACGTGGGAACGTGTCACCAGAGGTGCACAGGCCTGGACTGTCTCTGCACACTGTCGATCGTCACCTACGATATCGACAAAAAATACGGGACCAACTACTCCGATCGCTTTGCCGAATTCCTGAAATATGTGCAGGTCAACGACCTCACGGGCAACGCGAGCGTTACGGACGTAAAGGGGGACCGCAGCCTGAGCCCTCACGATCAGGAGGACAAGGACATGTACCTCCGCGTGGTGGATCAAACAAAAGAAGGGATCATCGTAAGGGGGGCCAAGGTTCATCAGACAGGGTCATTGAGTGCCCACGAAGTCATTGTGCTTCCCACAAGGGCCATGCAAAAGGGGGATGAGGATTACGCCCTGGCCTTTGCAGTTCCCGCGGATACGAAGGGGCTCATTCATGTTGTGGGTAGAAACTCGATGGATACCCGTGAAATCGACGGGGTGGATTGCGGCAATGTCCGGTATAGCAAGTACTGTCCCACACTCATCTTTGATGAAGTGTTTGTGCCCTGGGAACGGGTGTTCATGTTCAGGGAGTTGGAATTCGCAGCGGAAATGGTGAGTCGGTTCTCCGCTTTTCATCGTCAGTCCCACGGCGGCTGTAAATCCGGCAAGATCGATGCCATGACCGGCGCGGCCCTGCTCATGATGGAGTACAACGGAACAGCGAAGGCCGGACATCACAAGGAGAAGATCATCGACATGATCCATACCGCTGAAACCCTATACGGCTGTAGTCTGGCTGCTTCGTACGAGGGCAAAAGAGAGCCGTCGGGGACTTTCTTCATAGACTCGGTCCTGGCTAACGCGTCGAAAATCCACGAAGGAAAAGAAATGAGCGAGGTGATCCGCATCCTCATCGACGTGAGCGGCGGGTTTGTCGCGGATTTGCCTTCCGAAAGGGACTTTGACAACCCGCAGATCGGCCGGTTACTCAAGAAGTACTTGAAAGGGGCCACCGGGGTTCCGGTGGAAAACAGGGTCAAGATGCTGCGGCTGGTCGAAAAGATGGCGATGGAAAGCGCGGACACAATCTCCGATATCCACGGTGGAGGTTCGCCGGCTGCCCATCGTATGACAATCTTCAGAGAATCGGACATCAACTACAAAAAGAAGTGTGCAAAAAGGCTGGCTGGAATCGAATAAGGTGTGGCAGATTTTAACCAAAGAGGTATGTTATGGAGGAAGATACCATTCGGCGGGTTTCCTTTGCCGATCTAAGAGCATTCTGCTGCAAGGCCTACGTGACAGCGGGAGTCCCGGCTGCCGAAGCTGAGATTGTTGCCGACCTTCTCGCGAGGTCGGACCTGCGGGGTGTCGAAACCCACGGGGTCACGCGCCTTCCTATTTATATCCATAGGCTGAACAAAGGGTACGTTCGCAAAGAGTGCCGGCTCACGACCATTAAAGATAAAGGCCCAACCGCATTGCTGGAAGCTCACGGGTCCATGGGGCACATAGTTGCCTATAGGGCCATGGAAAAAGCCATTGCCAAGGCGGAGGAGTTCGGCATTGGTTGGGTTACGGTGAAAGACAGCGGCCATTTCGGCGTCGCGGGCCTCTTCCCCATGATGGCGGCGAAGAAGGACTTCATCGGTTATATTGTCTCCAACTCCGCCCCCATGATGTTCCCCTTGGGCGGCCGGGAGCGAATTATAGGCAATAATCCCATGGCTTACGCGGTGCCCGCTGGTGAATATCCCCCTGTGGTTCTGGATTTTTCCATGGGGGTTGTATCCTCCGGGAAACTCATCCTGGCCCGGAAAAAAGGAGAGAAAATCCCACTGGGGTGGGCTGTGGATAAAGAAGGCCTGCCGACCGACGACCCCTATGAAGGGTATGAAGGAGGAGGGTCACTCATGCCGGTGGGTGGGCATAAAGGCTACGGCATGGTGGTGCTTCATGAAATCCTCACCGCGGTGCTCGCGGGCGGCAAATGGACCCGGCGGATCAAAGCAATTTATGAAGAGGATGAGACGGGTATTCAGGGCACTTGCCATTCTTTCATGGCCATAGACCCGGATTGCTTTATCGGAAGAGACGAATTCAAAAGAGAGATGGACCTCTATATCAAGAGCATTAAGGAAAGCGCGAAAGCCAAGAACTGCACTGAAATTCTCATGCCCGGAGAACCGGAAATGAGAACCGAAGCCGAACGCCTGAAGAACGGGATTCCTTTGGCCCCGGCCACGAGGAAAGAGTTAACTGACCTAGGTGAATCCTTGGGAATTCCGCCTTCAATATTTGAAGGTGCGTAATCGTTGAGCCACGCGGGGATTATCAGTTCCCTGTCATTGCTCCGCTAACAACTGAAAGGTTCTGAAGGTATTTCGTGAAAACCAGGATCTCAATCCTCTATCCCGTAACAACGAAAGGAGGGGTCATGATTCGGCACGAGCAGGTTTCGGAAACTCACCATCAAATGAAAGGAGGGGCCTATGATCTCTCTTAACGTGAACGGCAAGGTTTACGATCTGGATGTTCCCCCTGATACGCTTTTGCTTTGGGTGCTAAGGGATCACATAGATCTCAAAGGCACAAAGTATGGCTGCGGTATCGGAGAATGCGGGACTTGCACGGTCCATGTAGACGGCAAAGCAGTGCGATCTTGCACGACTACCGTCAGCGAGGTCCAGAAAAAGAAGATCACCACCATTGAGGGGCTTCCCGAAAACCATCCTGTGAAGCAGGCTTGGATCAAGGAACAAGTTCCCCAATGCGGTTACTGCCAGCCCGGGGTGATCATGCAGGTCGCGGCTCATCTCTCTGAAAAGCCCACTCCTGATGCAGACCAGGTCATCACCAAAATGGATGATACCATCTGCCGCTGTGGGACCTATCCCCATATCAAACAAGGCATCAAGACGGCCATCCAAATCATGAAAAAGGAGGGAAAGGCATGAGTAACACCTCTGTTACGAGACGTACCTTTCTGAAGGGTTCTCTGGTTACCGGCCTGACCCTCGCTGTTTCCGTAAGTCCCTTCGGGTACAAGATCCTCAATGCCTCGGAAAAACCGGCAGGGAAGATCCCGGAGTTCAGTCCCAATGCCTGGTTCACCATCACCCCGGACAACAAGGTCACCATGCACATTGGCAATTCCGAGATGGGTCAAGGGGTCCTGACCGCGCATTCCATGATCATCGCTGAAGAGCTTGACGCCGACTGGAACCTGGTTCAGGTGCGACAGGCCCCGGCGGGAGATGACTACAAAAGCCCTATTTTGGGGGCGCAGATTACAGTGGGCAGCGCCAGCGTTAGAGGCTTCTACGAGCCGTTGCGAAAAGCGGGCGCAGCCGGCCGAACCATGTTGATCAAAGCTGCCGCGGCTAACTGGAAAGTCCCCGAAGAAGAATGCACAGCTCTGATGGGCGCCGTGAAGCACGAGAAGAGCGGCCGCACACTCACCTACGGCCAGGTTTGTCTGGAAGCGGCCAAACTTGAGGTCCCCAAAGATCCGCCGCTCAAGAAAGAAACGGAGTTCAGATACCTCGGCAAAACCATGCCCAGAGTGGATGTGCCGGAAAAGGTGAGCGGTAAGGCAGTCTATGGTTTGGACGTGACGTTGAAGGATTTACATTACGCTGTCATAGCACGGCCACCTGCTTACGGAGCGAAGCCCGTTTCCTATGACGAGAAAGAGGCGCAGCAGGTCAAAGGAGTGGAAAAGGTTGTCCCGCTCCCAATGGGTATTGCAGTCTGCGCCAAAACCCTCGATGCGGCCCTCAAAGGACGGGATGCCCTCGAAGTGAAATGGGACAAAGGTCTCCTTCCGGACATGGACACTGAATACGTGGAGAAGTCCCTGATCGAAGACCTGAACAAACCGGGTTCTTCTGCGGTGAAAACGGGCGACGCGAAGAAGGCCATCAGCGAGGCTAATAAAAAGCTCTCAGCAACTTATTACGTCCCGTGTGTCGCTCATGCCACAATGGAGCCGATGAACTGTACAGCCTCAGTGACCGCGGATCGGTGCGACATTTGGGCGCCTATCCAAGCTCAGGTGGCGGGATTCGCTGTAGGCTCAAAGGTGACGGGACTTCCCAAGGAAAAGATCCATGTGAATACCACCTTCTTGGGATGCGGGTTAGGCCGGCGGGCCAGGCCGGATTTTGTGGTTGAGGCGGTCATTCTTTCAAAGGCGCTGGGGAAACCGGTCAAGGTCGTGTGGACACGAGAAGAAGACATCAAGTACGATGCCTTCCGTGCCCCGGCATCCCACCGGATCGAAGCCGGCCTCGATGCTCAGGGCCAGTTGAGTGGATGGTCCCACAAGGTTGTCAGTCCCTCCATTCTGAAGGACATCAGAGCTGAGATGATAAAGGATGGCGTTGATTTTTATTGCCTGTGGGGTCTGGCAGATGTTCCAAATTCTCCCCACTGGAACAACAAAATCCAGTATGAAATCCCGAACCTCGACGTGGAATTCCTCATCTCTCCTCTACCCATCCCTGTGGCGCCTTGGCGTTCGGTCCAGAACGGGCCCAATGCCTTTGTTATTGAATCATTTATAGACGAATTGGCTCACGCGGCAGGGAAAGATCCTCTGGAGTTTCGCTTGGCGAGCTTAAAGAACAATATGAGAGCCAGCCGGGTGTTGCAGACGGTCGCTGAAAAGTCCGGCTGGGGCAAGCCCATTCCAAAAGGTGAAGCGCGAGGAATTGCTCAGCACGCCTGTTTCGGGACCTGGACAGCGCAGGTGGCCGATATTTCGGTGGACAAAAAGACCGGCAAGATCACGGTCCACCGAATCGTGGCGGCTGTGGATTGCGGCCCGACAGTCAATCCGGGCCCGATCGTCGAACAGATCGAAGGAGGCATCATTCTCGCCCTTAGCACAGTCCTGAAAGAAGAGATCAAATTCGCAAACGGCGGGGTCAAGTCGGCCAACTTCGACGATTACCCCGTCATCAAGATGAGTGAAGTGCCGGAGATAGAGGTCCACGTGGTCAAGAGCACGGAGAAGATCGGCGGTATTGGAGAACTTGGAGTTCCTGCATGCGCGCCGGCTGTTGCCAATGCCTTTTTCAAGGCAACGGGTGTCCGAATCCGGCGTCTCCCGCTTACCGCTGCGACCGTTCTGGAGGCCCTGAAGAAAACGTAAGAATTCAAGATCGATGGATGAACCGAATAAGGCGGGATGTTATTGGTGAAGAGGCCAGTGACATCCCGTTTTTTGTTATTGATCAGCCGCGTTTGAAGTGAGGTTGTTACGGCTTTTGACTCATGTTGAGCTATCGAGCGGCTCATTGGCCGAATCAATGGGCCAAGACCAGGACGGCAAAAATTGTTTGAGGAACAGACATTTCCTGTCAGTAGTGGTATCTGAGCTGAGCGATCAGAAGAGATTCCGATTCTACTTTGTACACGATCCGGTGTTCTTCATTAATGCGGCGGGACCAGTAGCCGGACAGGGCATGTTTTAGGGGCTCAGGCTTTCCGATCCCTTCAAAAGGAGACCGCTGGATTTCCTTGATGAGCGTGTTGATTCGCCCTAGTATCCTTTTGTCGGTCCGCTGCCAATACAGGTAGTCTTCCCAAGCATGTTCGGAGAAAATAAGCTTCATTCGGCCAATTCCCGTTCCGTCCCGCCGCCCGATTCCAGTTCCGCTATGGACTCAACGAGTCTTCGCACGTTTTTCGGGCTCTTCAGAAGGTAGGCCGTCTCTTCCAGAGCTTCGTAATCTTCAAGAGATATCATTACCACCGATCGTCGATTCTTTCGTGTGACGATGATGGGAGAGTGGTCGTCGCAGACCTTGTCCATCATCTTGGCTAGATCAATACGGGCCTGTGAGTATGTCAGAGCGTTCATGAGCGGTCCTCCTGCTCAGTCTCAATTGTACAATTTATTGTACAACAGAGCCGAGCCTCGTGCAAGCTGTTGGTTGGCACTTGTTATGCAACCTCTCGAGATTGCTTGGCTGATCCCTGGCAGTTTTGCCATGAAACGCCCGATATAGTAGATTGGTCCCAGGTCAAAGGCACCCGGCAGCCGGTCAGTTTCGGCCCAGGGTGTCAAACCGGCCCTTGGACGAGAAGGCAAAGATGGATATTTACTTGAGCGCGGGGATTGTTTTGGGGCTCTCCGCGGGTTTTTCCCCGGGGCCGCTTACGACCCTCGTCATTTCTCAGGCTCTCCAATACGGAGCAAAAGAAGGAATAAAAGTGGCGGTGGCTCCATTCATTACCGATTTGCCCATCGTCCTATTGTCTCTTTTCGCACTGACACGATTGCATGATTCCAAGGCCATTCTGGGTTTGATTTCCATCCTTGGCGGTCTGGTTGTGGCGTACCTGGCTTATTCGAATTTCAGGACGACCAAGATCGATATTGATGTCAAAGCCACCGAGGCGCGATCGCTCGGCAAAGGAACGCTTGTCAATTTTTTCAATCCTCACCCGTACCTGTTTTGGTTGACCGTTGGAGCGCCAAAAGTGGTCGAGGCGTGGCAAATAAATCCTTGGTCCGCAGCGGGATTTCTTGGGTTTTTCTATGCCTGCCTGATAGGGAGCAAAATGCTTCTCGCGTATGTGGCTGCTCGTTCGAGGCAATCGCTTTCCGGGAAAGCCTACCGCTACGTGACGTGTATTTTGGGCGCATTGTTGTTGGTGTTTGCCGCTCTCCTACTGCGGGATGGAATAAGCTCTCTCATGTATTGATTCTACTCAGACAACTGCGCCGCAAATGGTCCATGAACCCTCGTCCGGAATGCGGCGTTGCCGGACATTTCGTAATCATTCACTTACGTGCGGGAGCGTCTCCCATCCCCCGAAGGGGCAGCCCGACAGTAGCCACGGGCGTAAGAAACTGTCTCAAAACCCTAAAATGGATACATTTCCGGGTAGGGGCGCTTCGAGAAGCGCCCTGATTTCGGGCGGTTCCCGAACCGCCCCTACCGGCCGGCCGATGAAATCCTCAGTTCTGAGACAGTTTCGTAAGCCCGTGGAGAATGGTCCACACAATCATTTGGATCACCGACCCTGGAGGGGTGGACCAATCCCGAAGTCCAACTCACATTCATGGTCGACCCCTCCAGGGTCGGTGATCCAGGGCTGTGGCAGTGCTTCCGGTCCACGGGTTACACCCGTGGCTACCATTGGTACGCCCCTTCAGGGCTAAGAATCCCTTCTACCCCCGCAAGACTGAATGGTTACATCATTTCTTTTCGCGATCTTGACAACCGCAGAAAATGACGATAAGCTCCCCATGCAGAATTCGATATTTGGCCTGAGTTGGATACCGCTATGAACCACGACAACAATATTGCCATAGCTCTTAGGGCGGGCTACAACCTCCTCCTTAGCCTACAGGTTGTTGTCGTACGCGTCGTTGACGCCGGTGCGCCCTAGCGGGATCTGCCAGTCTCAGACAAGAATGCAACCCCCGTCGGCGCACGGCGCCGACGGGGGTTGTTTTTTTTTGGAGCATTTCACCTTTCGCCGGCCCGACTGCAACGAGAATCAAAAACAGAAGGAGAGAAGACCCACGATGAAAATGACCGGCGCAGAGATTACAGTCCGTTTGCTTGAACGGCAGGGCGTTCGCCTCATAGCCGGGATTCCCGGGGGAGCGAACTTACCCCTGTACGACGCCCTGTCTCGAAGCACAAAGATTCGCCACATTTTGGCTCGCCACGAGCAGGGAGCGGGCTTCATCGCTCAGGGCATGGCGCGTGTGAGCGGACACCCTCAGGTATGCTTTGCCACATCGGGGCCGGGCGCTACCAACATTTTGACGGCCATTGCCGACGCCAAGCTCGATTCTATCCCCATCATATGCATCACCGGTCAAGTTCCCCGGCCGTTCATAGGCACCGATGCATTCCAGGAAGTCGACACCTATGGTCTGAGCATTCCCATAACCAAACACAACTTCCTGGTGCGGTCGGGGCAGGCCCTGCTCGATGTCATCCCCGAAGCATTTCGAATTGCCACCTCAGGGCGGCCCGGACCAGTGGTGATCGACTTGCCGAAGGACGTTCAGGCAGAACTCGTGGAGTTCGCTGCGTGGCCGGAACCGGGTCGTGCGGATCCGGCCCCGATTCCCGATCTTTCCGGTATCGTGCGAGCCGCGGGGCTTATCAATTCTGCCCGCCGACCTGTCCTGTACCTTGGTGGAGGAGTCATTCATTCCGGCGCGGCCGAGCTTGCCACCCGCTTAGCTGAGAAAGGCTCAATCCCGGTCACCATGACTTTAATGGGGCTTGGTGCAGTGCCCGCGGACCATCCTCGAAGCATTGGGATGTTGGGCATGCATGCCGAGCGCTACACGAACATGGTCTTGGAGGACTGTGATCTGTTGATTGCCACAGGCGTTCGCTTTGACGACCGAGCCACCGGCAAGGCGGCCCAGTTCTGCCCGGCCGCGGACATCATCCACATTGATATAGACGGGAGCGAACTCGATAAGATCAAAACCGCGTGCGTGGGAATTGTCGGTGACGTTGGAGAGGTGCTCCAAGCTCTTCTGCCGATGATTGACGAGAATCCTCGGAGCGAGTGGTTGGCCTCGGTATCCAGCGTACGGGAAAAGCATCCTCCCCGAAAACCGGAGTCCGGCGACTGGCGCGACCCGTACGAACTGATTGGCCAAATCGCCGGGCTGCTGGACACTGAGACTATCATAGCCACCGACGTGGGACAGCATCAGATGTGGACAGCCCAGACCTATCCCTTTCGTCTCCCGCGCCGGTGGCTGACATCGGGTGGGCTGGGGACCATGGGCTTCGGCGTCCCCGCGGCCATAGGAGCAGCTCTTGCCGGTCCACGCCATAGAGTGGTCTGCTTCAGCGGTGACGGCAGTCTGATGATGAACATCCAGGAGCTGGCCACCGCTGTCGAGCAGAAAGCCAACATCAAAATCATCTTGATGAATAACAACTCCCTCGGATTGGTCTGTCAGCAGCAGGACCTGTTTTACGGAGGGCGAATCTATGCGTCCACGTACCAGGCACAGGTGGATTTCCTGAGAATCGCTGAAGGCTTCGGCGTAAAGACCTTTGATCTTGCCACAGTCACAGACCCCTTGGAGACGCTTGCATCAGCCCTGAGTTCAGCCGGTCCGTGTCTGATCCATGCACCGATCCATCCGGATGCAAAGGTTTTTCCGATGGTACCCCCCGGCTCCGCGAACAAAAACATGATTGGAGGTGAAGCCCATGAGTGCGCGCTTTAATGAAGCACAAAACCGCAACTGGCCTCGAAACGAATATGCCGTGATTGAAGTGACTGTCAGGAATCATCCCGGCGTCTTGTCCCATATCTGCAATCTGTTCTCGCGACGGGCCTACGATGTGGAAGGGATCCTCTGCTTGCCCGTTGGCCGAGGAAGACAGAACCGGATCTGGGTGCTTGTCAATGCCGAGCAGCCCCTCGAACAGATGATTAAACAGGTGGAAAAGCTTGAGGACGTATGCGGCGTAAGAAGTCGCGTCGCTGACAGAGATGGATTTCTGCGCCTTGAAGGGTTCTTGGCTTCGGACCCGGCTGCTTAGAAAAATGACTGCTTCACGTGACCGTGCAATCACGAGTGGGGAAGGGCTGTCCTTGACATCCCAGTGGTAGGCGAGGACACACCTAGTGTGACCGCGCGTAGAAAATACACCTCTTGTCGATTCGCGATCCGGACGCGTTACGCCCGGGCCAGCCAGCAGGTAACAAATGCCGTCCGCGTGCGACAATTCCGCCGGTTGGGTGGGTCTTGGGACAATTTCAGGTCCCGGCGTTCCAGAAGGCTTGCCCGATCGGCCGGTAAGTGAAGAGTTACTTCGTAAGTAAGCATTCAGTCTTGCGGAGGTAGAAGGGATTCGGAGCCCTTAAGGGGCGTACCAACGGTAGCCACGGGGGTGCAACCCGTGGACCGGAAGCACTGCCACAGCCCTGGATCACCGACCCTGGAGGGGTCGACCATGAATGTGAGTTCGACTCGGAATTGGTCGACCCCTCCAGGGTCGGTGATCCAAATGATTGTGTGGACCATTATCCACGGGCTCACGCCCGTGGCTACTGTTGGGCTGCCCCTTCGGGGCATGGGAGGCGCTCCCGCCCGTAACTGAATGATTACCTTCGCAAGCCAATTCCAGCTTGACAACAGAGCGCGAGCGAGTTAGCTTCCCCGATTCAAGGTGATAAACTAATTTCCTAGGAGTTCCATCGAGAAATCCCCACAGCTTATTCAGGATGCTAGCATTCCCGCCTAACACCTCAGGACCGAACCCTTGCCGCTTTCTGCCACCGACCCTGACCGTTGGCCGGGTGTTGCAGCTAATCGTGCCCCTTGGAGATGGATCCACGAGGATTTTCAAGGACGCGTTCAGCCAACTGGAGGAGCTTGAAAGGAAAACTTCCTTATAAGGGCCTTGCCTATGATAAACACCGTAATTCTGCCGGAGTCCGATTCGTTGACGGAAAAGGATATTCCCTCAACGCTGGACCTCGAAGCTGCTATCGACGATCTCCGCAGGGAGAAAAATGCGGTCATATTGGCCCACTACTATCAGGACGGCAAGATCCAGGACCTGGCGGACTATGTGGGGGATTCCCTCGACTTGTCCCGGAAAGCCGCGCAAACCACGGCTGACGTGATTGTCTTCTGCGGCGTGCGCTTCATGGCCGAGGTGGCCAAAATCCTGTCTCCCACACGCAAGGTCCTGATACCTGACGCAAATGCCGGATGCACCTTGGAGGAATCATGCCAACCCGAGGATTTGAGCGAGTTCAGTCGGATCCATCCCGATCATCAACTGGTGACGTATATTAACTGCTCCGCAGAGGTTAAAGCCCTATCCGATGTTATCGTCACTTCCTCGAATGCGGAGGCGATCGTTCGACAATTGCCCGCGGACCGACCCATCCTGTTTTCGCCCGATCAACACCTGGGAAGATATATAAGCCAAAAAACGGGGCGTGACATGACTCTGTGGCCGGGGTCATGCGTGGTTCATACACAATTCTCAGTGACAACTCTGGAACAACTTCGGGCCGACAATCCTAATGCCCTGGTCGTCGCCCACCCGGAATGCCCGGAAGAGGTCCTGGCCCATGCCGACCACATAGGCTCCACGCGCTCCTTGCTCGATTTTGCGATCGCGACGCCGGCCACGGAAATCATAGTGGCCACGGAACCAAACCTGTTACACGAGATGAGGAAAGCCGCTCCGCACAAGAAGTACATCCCTGTACCCGGAGCCACGGAAGGGTGTAAGGGCGGGCTTTGTGCATTTTGTCCCTTCATGGCCCTCAATACCATGGAAAAGCTTTATCTCTGCCTTGTAAACGAGGCCCCCGGGATCGAGATGCCCGAGTCTCTGATGATGAGGGCTCGAAAGCCTCTTGACCGGATGCTGGAACTGTCACCGCCCGCGAAATCTTACGCTCCGGAGTGATCTCCTGATGCGAGGACCTCATGAATATGGACGATCCCGCTATTCAGCGATTCATTGATGAGGTGATTGCCGAGGACGTTGGACTCGGGGATATCACCACCAAAGCCGTTGTCCCGGATGATGCTCGGTTTGATGGGGTCCTGTCTGCGCGCGAAGACATGGTGGTGGCAGGTATGCCCATTGCTGCCGCGATCTTTCGCAGGCTGGACCCGCACGCGGACATACAGATCCTGGTTTCTGACGGGGATCGCGTCCGGGCACCGGCGATCCTGGCTCACATTAGGGGAAAGGCCGGTTGCCTCCTGACGGCCGAACGCACGGCGTTGAATGTTCTCCAGCACCTCTCCGGCATCGCCACTTTGACTCGCCAATATGTGGACAGCCTCGCTGGAACGGGAGTGGTCCTGTTGGATACTCGCAAAACCATCCCCGGCCTGCGGGCGTTGGCTAAGTATGCCACCCTCATGGGGGGCGCACAGAACCATCGCCGCGGCTTGGATTCCGGTACTCTTATCAAGGACAACCACATAGCCGTGTGTGGTGACATCCGGGAGGCTGTAACCAGGGCCAAGGCCGCAGGTCTTTCACCGATCGAGGTGGAAGCGGAAACCCTCGATCAAGTGAGGGAAGCGATCGAAGCTGGCGCTGGTATGCTGCTCCTGGATAATATGGATGCGCATACTCTGCGCCTTGCCGTCCGAATTGTGGCGGGCCGTGCAAAGACCGAAGCCTCGGGCGGAGTGAGTTTGAGCAACATAGGGGAAATCGCTCAAACAGGGGTGGATTTCATTTCGGTAGGCCGAATTACTCAGTCCGCGCCGGCCGTTGACATCGGGCTGGATTGGGTGCGAGGAGGCTGAGCGTTCGGCATGTGGGCAAATATGAAATGAGCGACAGAATGAAAGAAACGGGGTTTTTTGATGTGTTGATCCTTGGCAGTGGGGCCGCAGGGTTGCGGCTTGCCCTGGAAATCGCTCCTCATGCCAGTGTGGCGGTGCTATCCAAGGGTTCCCATACCGACAGCAGTACGTTTCACGCTCAAGGGGGAATAGCTGCGGTTCTTGACGACCGCGACTCCGTGGAATCGCATATCAAGGATACCATGGAAGCCGGCGCAGGACTTTGCGATCCTGAGGCTGTGCGCTTCATCGTTGAGCGGGGCGGCCGGGCCATTGAACATCTGGTGGAGCAGGGGGTGGAGTTCAGCCGCGAAGGAGGCCCCGACGGAAGGTCGCTACTTCACTTGACACGTGAAGGCGGTCACACTCGTCGCCGCGTCGTGCACGCAGCGGACGCCACAGGCGCAGCGGTCGCGACGGTCCTGGCCCGACTGGCCGAGGCTCATCCCAACATCACCCTTTTCGAGCACCAGACAGCGGTGGACCTCATTCTGCAACGCCGCGCGGACGAAAGCATCGAGCGCTGTGTGGGGGCCTACGTGCTGGAAAACAACACCAGGCACGTCCGGAGCTTCTTAGGACGCAAAGTGGTGCTGGCCACAGGAGGCGGTAGCAAAGTTTACCTGTACACCAGCAACCCGGACGGCGCGACCGGCGATGGTATCGCCATGGCCTGGCGAGCCGGCTGCCGCATTGCCAACATGGAATTCACGCAGTTTCACCCCACCTGCCTCTACCATCCTCATGCGAAATCGTTTTTGTTGACTGAGGCCTTGCGGGGAGAAGGAGCAATATTACGGCTACCCGACGGGTCTGCCTTCATGACACGGTTCCATTCTCAGGCGGACCTCGCTCCACGTGACGTGGTGGCAAGGGCTATCGACCACGAAATGAAACGACTCGGTATAGATTCTGTGTATTTGGATATCACGCACAAGTCCGGAAATTTCATCAGGCAACACTTTCCGACGGTGTGGCGGCGCTGTCGGGATTTCGGCCTCGATCTCAGCAAGGAACCAGCTCCTGTGGTGCCTGCTGCCCATTTCACGTGCGGGGGCGTGGTCACTGATTTGCAGGGCCGCACTGACATAGAAGGGCTGTATGCCGTTGGAGAGGCTGCGTGCACCGGGCTGCACGGCGCGAACCGTATCGCAAGCAACTCGCTCCTGGAATGCCTGGTGATGTCGGCATCGGCTGCCGAACACATCCTCAAAACACTGCCTATGGCAGCGGAACCACCTGTGCCTCCGGACTGGGAGGAGGTGGGGGCCACCGATTCCGACGAAGAAGTGGTGGTGTCCCATAACTGGCACGAGCTGCGTCAGTTTATGTGGGACTACGTCGGAATTGTAAGGACCACGAAACGCCTGCAAAGGGCCAAACGCCGGGTCGACATGTTATTGAGCGAGATAGATGAGTATTTCGGTGAGTTCCGCTTTAATACCGACCTGTTGGAACTGCGCAATCTAGCCGTGGTCGCGGATTTGATAATCCGTTCAGCCTTGGCGCGCACTGAAAGTCGGGGATTGCATTTTACTTTGGATTATCCCGAGACTGACACAAGCCGACCGGCTCAAAACACCATTCTGCCCGGTGCGGGTCACAGACCTCCGGCATGAGATGACGACCGAGTGGGGTATCATCCCGAGGTCTCGTGAAAGAAGTCATTGCATCCTTTTCTTGGTGCCATTGCTCGATGAAGATTCTCATTCCGATTCGTATCGGTACCCCACCCCATGAATGGTTTTAATTACCGGCCGGTTCGCGATGTCGGGGTCCAGTTTCTTCCTTAACTGCGCGATATGTTGGTCCAATGTTCTGGTTGTGCCGTAGTAGGTTATTCCCCACACCTCATTGAGCAAGTGTTCCCTGCTCAACACTTTGTTGGGATTGGCATAGAAAATCTGCAGCAGCTTCACTTCTCGCGGGGAAAGGTCAAAAGTTCGAGCCCCCACTCGTACCTTGAATTCAAGCGCGTCAACAAGGGCCTCTCCAATGGCGAATCGGGCCGGGGCAGGGGGCAGGTTCGTTAGACCTTCGTTGCCGCGCCTCGATCGTCTGAGAAGAGCGGCGATTCGTGCGAGAAGCTCTCGCACGCCAAAGGGCTTTGTCACATAGTCGTCCGCGCCAAGCTCAAAACCCACCACCTTGTCAATTTCCTCGCCCTTGGCCGTAAGCATCATCACGGGAAGGTCCTGATCCGTGGCTCGGATCGTCTTGCAGACATCGTACCCGCTTCTTCCCGGCATCATGACATCGAGTATGACCAGATCGAATTTCTCCGTTTCCAGGAGAGACACAGCCGCCTTGCCGTCGGCAGCCGGCGTGACCCGATAGCCTTCGCTCTCCAAGGCATCTATCAGGCCGGCGAGTATGTGTTTGTCATCTTCAGCGACGAGGATATGAAGTCCGTTCATGGCCACTTTCACCCACCTCAGACTTGTGGAGCGCTTCGGGGTGCTGCCAGTGGCACAGACACCACAAAGCAGCTCCCCTTGCCGTCTCGCTGTTCATACACGAGGTCCCCCCCGAGGTCTCGCATCATGCGTCGGGCTATGGAGAGTCCCAAACCGGTACCGACTTTCCCTGCTGTCAGGGAATCGTCTACCCGCTGAAACTTCTCAAAAATCCTGTCACGATGCGAGGCCGGAATTCCCGGCCCGTAATCCAGGAATCGTATCTCGCACATCGAATCGTTAGTTGAGACCATGATTTCCAGCGTCCCGCCTTCGGAAGCGTACTTGACTGCGTTGTCCAGGATGTTCAGAAACGTATGCTCCAAGGCATCCCTGTCGGCACGCACAAAAACGGGGGCATCAGGAATTCTCGCGGCAAGGGACATTTCGGATTCTCGAAGCCTTATTTCGTTAGTGCCCAGAAAGGAATGGACGAAGTCCACCACATCGAGGTCCTGGATATTGTACTTCATACGGCCCTGTTCAAGACGGCTGAACCCCAGCACATTGTTTACCAGCCGAGTCAATCGCTCCGCCTCCGAAACGATGACGTGAAGGTAATGGTTCGTCTTCTCCGGGTCCTTGACTATGCCCTCATTCAAGAGTTCGGCATACATCCGGATCGTCGTCAGCGGGGTCTTAAGCTCGTGAGACACGTTGGAAACAAAAGAACTCTTCTGGAGCGAATCCTTCCAGTGAGAATATGCCTGGCGAGTTAGCAGCGCGCCTCCGAGCAGAATGGCGACCATTAAAGTTGCCAGAAGTAAGCCTGCAATAATCGAGAACGCATTGCCCGATTGCACGTTTGCTCTCTGCGGATCCAGGTACACGCCCACGCGCCAGTGCGGGAGATGCGGTGCGAGCGAGACTTCCAGGGTGGGCATCGCGGCCGATTGAATCGGCGATTTCCCGAGTTGGTGGAGTAATCTTCCTGCGTCGTCAATGAGCGCGTACGATATTCCTTCGATTTCCTCCGTTGGGAATTGCTCGATCAGGTGGGACACCAAAGTGACCGTTTCCAATTCCACCCCAACCACTACATCGGAAGGGCCTCGCTGGATCCAGCCTAACAGATGAAATCTGTTGTCGGTAAACCAAGGTATCCACCCGCTCCTTACTTCTCGGGCGGTGGGCATCGCTTGGGGCAATTGCCGCTGCGTAAACTTAGAGGGTGATCTTTGCAGCAACTGCTTGTCATATTCTGGCTCGGGAGATGGTGAGATCTTGCCCCGCTTTCCCTCAGGCCCCGTGGAACTCGACGACTCGGTGAGAGAACTCGAACCCGGAGGGAGCCATGATGCTCGGCCGACGAAAAGCGTTTGATACCGACTCATAAACCTCATTTGCTCAGAGGAAGCCTGCTGACCTCCGCGCGGGTACCGCAATCCTATTCCGGGTTGCCAGATGAAGACGTTTCGAATGTTCGGATTTTCCTTTTCCCACATGAGCAGGGTGTCGAGGAGGGTTTCCCGCGGAATGGCCGTCAGGCCTTCGATGATGTCGTGCTCGATACTCTCGATGGTAACCTGGATCGTTTGTGCGATTGCTCGCGCCCTCTCCAGCGCTGAAGCCCGTTCCATCTGATCCCATCTCTCCTGTTCCGTTGAGAGCAATTTGATCCCGGCCACTCCAATGAGAATAGTGGGTATAAGAAGGAGACCCCAGTAGAGGAAGACGGACCGTTGCTTCATAGTTCCTGGATTATCATATCTTGTTCCGCCGGGTGTTCTTTCTCAATCATTATCACTTTTCGATTAAGTGGGAGAAGAAAAACGGATTTGGGAGCAGAATCCAAGGGATTTTCCTTGTGGGCCGGGAACAGGAATTCCTCAGGGATTGCCAAAACCGCAGTTTCAGGTGCGCTAAGAGCGTCATTGCGAGCGCAGCGAAGCAATCTCAGCCTCTAAAGCTTGAGATTGCTTCGTCGTTTTACGCCTCGCAATGACAACGACTTATCTCCCAGGTGAACAACTATCACCAATCCAACGGGGTTTTTGGTAGCCGCTGATAGTCTCACCTCTGCCCGGCCTCCTTGCGACCTCGACGAGCGCGGGGCTAACGATTCTGCGGAATCATCTGCTGCTGTTGCTGAAGCTGTTGCTGCTGCAGACGCATCTGCTGCTGAGACGGCGCTTGTTGCTGCATCATCTGATACGCGTCGGTGCGCAAAGTCTTTCGAGACTGCTGTTCCCACCCACGCGCCTCAATGGCCTTTGCCCCTGCGACCATTTCATCGGCTTTTCGCAGCAGCCGTGGGTCCGAGTATTTAAGACCGATTGACCGCAGCCGCGATGCGGACCTGTTGAGTTCGTCGATAGCTTCTTTGGTGCTTCCCTTGTCGGCCAGTTCAATGGCTTTCTCCTGAATCAAGGCATTGCGAGTCATTTCGTAGGCGGTTGCCACGGCCACGTTGGTGGATTGCTCGACCTCGGCCTTGTCACGGCTAAACCTGACCCCGGCCGCGCCGTCCACGGTCCCGGAGTGGCCCGTCAGAGGGTCATAAAAGCTAACCCTGGCACGCGCCACCTTAAGGGCTTCGTTGTGAGGCTTGCCAGTAACCTGTAGCTCCAGGAGCGCAAATTTTTCTTGGCCCCCATAGAGCTGATTTAAGGTCAGTTCCACCCTTCGGCCGGCTATCCGTCCGTCGCGACCTATGATGGAGATCGGTGTGACCCCATCGGGTAACTCCACCACCAGCGCCACTTTTTTGGCCCTGACGCTCAGGACATCTCCCAGCTCGGTTGAGAATATCCTCGGAAGATCTCTGCTCGACTCCACGAAATAGGCATTTCCGTCACTATTCCGTGACAGTTTGGTCATGAGGTCCTCGTTGTAATCCAGGCCCACGCCGACCGTTGTAACGGAGATCCCTTCCTTGAGCAACGCAGCTCCCAAGCGCCCAAGCTCCTCCGGGGAACTCGGTCCTACGTTGGCCAGACCGTCCGACAGGAGAATGATACGGTGAACGTATTTGTCCTCTATGTGTTTACGAATTTCCGCGGCTCCGTGTGTCATTCCACCGAAAAGAGCAGTGTTGCCGCCGGGATGAATGCCCCTGATCTTCGCTGCTATCTGCTCCACATCCTTGACGTGCCTCGCGGGTATTAAGGTCTGAATCGTGTGGTCATAGATCACGAGTGAAAAGACATCCTTGGGACCAAGCCGTCTCACGGCTTCAACGGCTGCTTCCCTGGCTTTGACGATCTTGTCTCCTGCCATGGACCCGGATCGGTCCAGCACAATGCACAGATTCACCGGGGTACGGTCCGAAGCGGCCGGAAGCTTGAGAGCGTTCAGGGTCACTTTGGCAACAACCTTTTGTGATTCGTTTGCCGACAAAACCGATCTGTCCGTTTCCACAGAGCATGTGACTGCAGTGGTGCGTCCTGCAGCTTCAAGGAGAGTCGCTCCCAACCAAAGTCCGGATAAGACACCTATTAATCCCACCACCAGCGCCATTTTGTAGACACACTTCTCTCGGATCCTGGAATGCTTCATGACAAATCTCCTTGGAAAACTGTTCTTTTCTTGAACATCAAACTCCAAATAGGCCGAACCTCCCCCTTACATCGAGAGAGCCAAGACTTTCGCAACCCGGGTCTGAGAGTATTGGAGCATGAACGGAGAGGGGAGTTGTCATGGGCTAGTAAAACATTTGTAAAAGATTTGTAAAACAGCAAGATTTTGGGAACTGGTATTTCAGGCGGGTTGTCCTGTCAAGTTTTTCGTCGGCAGCCACGAACGGCGGGCACGGCCCGCCCTACGATTGGTTGACGTCTCTGCTGTAGGGCGGGCCGTGCCCGCCGCCACATGGAAGGAGATAACGAGGATCCTGGAAGTCGCAGGAACTAGGCACTAAGCTCGACGCCATTCGGACAAAAAATCCGGCAATGGACATGATACAACTAAGCCAGCCACCGTTTGCGACGTTTGTAGTGCTTCACATCACGGTAGCTCTTCTTTCCGATCGCGGTGAGGCCCAGATAAAACTCTCTGACGTCTTCGTTGCCTGCGATGACCTGAGCCTCACCATCAAGGACCACACGGCCGTTTTCCATAACGTAGGCGTATCGAGCGAAGTCCAGGGCCATGGCTGCGTTCTGCTCGGCCAGAAGCACGGCGACGTTTTCCTCTGCATTCAACTTGGAAACAATGTTGAAAATCTCTTCGACCAGGATTGGAGCGAGTCCCATCGAAGGCTCGTCGAGGAGCACAATTTTGGGTTTGGACATTAACGCTCGACCGATGGCCACCATCTGCTGTTCGCCTCCCGAGACGTAACCGGCTTTGGCGTCGCGTCGTTGTTTGAGTCGCGGAAAGTAGTGGTAGACCCTTTCCAGGTCTTCCGTTACCCGCTTGTCCGACCGGGTGTAAGCCCCGGTGAGGAGATTGTCTTCCACAGTCAAATGCTCGAAGACGCGGCGACCCTCCATGACCTGTATCACGCCGTTTTTGACCACTTCCGCCGCGTGCATGCGATCTATGCGCATGCCGTCGAACTCTATGGTACCTTTGGTCACCTCACCGCGCTCCGCTCGAAGGAGGTTGGAAATGGCTTTGAGTGTGGTGCTTTTGCCGGCGCCGTTGGCCCCGAGAAGGGCGATGACTCCCCCCTCGGGAACCTCAAGAGAGACCCCCTTCAAGACCAGGATCACGTGCTCGTAAATGACTTCAATGTTGTTTACTCTGAGCAGCGGGGGCGGCGCGCCTTCAATCATCCTTACTTCTCCTCTTTCTTCTTGGCCGCATATTCAGCGGCAGACTTTTTGACCTGCTCGGCCACGACTTCTTTCATTGGTGTTACCCAGTCGCCGATAGGCACCCACTTGGTGCCGTCCCACTGCTGGAACCTTACCCAACCTCCGCCTTCATGATCGGTGGGGCTTGTTTTGATCGGCGGCATAAACCCCTGTGCCCCGATCTCTTTCAGCCGCGCTGCATCGATATTGAGGTGCTCCAGTGCCCATTTCACCTGCTCGCCGGTGACCGGTTTGGCCCCGAATTCCTTATAGGCGGTCCGGAGCGCTTCCACCGTCATGATCCCCTCGATGACACCCCTGTTGTAGTACACTGTCCCGACTCGCGTGACCGGCAGATTGCCCTTCCCCTTCATGTAGATCTGATCGAGGATCTCTTGGATGACGGGGAAGTTTTGACCCACACCGTGGAAATTGGTCGAAATGTAGCCCTTAGCCGCGGGTCCTGCCGGGACCACATCTTCTTCCGAGCCGCACCACCACACTCCGATGATGTGGTCGCGAGGGAAACCGACTCGGGCCGCTTCCTTCAGTGGAACAGTGCAGCTAATGCCCCAGTTACGGTTGATCACCCAGTCGGCTTTGAAGCGACGTTTGATGTCGAGCCATTGCGCGCTTTGCTCCAGTCCCGGAGGAGGAACGGGGAACAGGCCGAGTTCGAAGCCATACTTTGCCGCCAAGGTTTTCAAAACCGGGATGGTTTCCTGACCGTATGCCACGTCAATATAGAGAAGCGCGATCTTCTTGCCCTTGAGTTCCTCCAGCCCGCCTTCCCTTTGGGCTATATATTTAATCTTTCCGGTTACCTGGGACCAGTACGTCGTTACCAGTGGGAAGACGTAGGGGAAAATATCCCCCCCGGCTTGTGCGTCGGCTCGCCCGTACCCAAGGGTCATCAACGGGATTTTGTCCGCGGTGGCCCGCTCTGTGAGAGCGTAGGTGATGCCGGTGGCTCGGGGATGGTGGACGCAAGCGCCGCCGTGCTCCTGCTTCGTCCGCTCGTAACACTCCACTCCCCTGGGCGGGGAGTAGGCTGTCTCACATTCTTCCCATTTGAGCTTTATGCCTTCGACACCACCCTTAAGATTGATAAGGTCTATGTAATCCTCGAAACCTCCACACAGGCCGCTCCCGCCGGGTGCGTAAGGGCCGGTGCGATAGCAGAGCAGCGGAAGCCACTGTTCCTTTTCCTGGGCCGCGGCCGGACCAGCCATCAACATGGGGCCGGCAATCACGAGCGAGATCACGAGGGCCCATCTGAGTTTCATAGCTTTGGACATAGACTCCACCTCCTTGGAAGGAATTTGGTAAAAGCCGTGTTTGTCATCCTGCCTGAGGTCCGGACTCGACCGGCGCCCGGCCTGCCTCCGCCTGTCCGGCACAAAGACTCTTTCAGAACCCTTAGTAAGGAAACGGCCACAAGCGCAGGTAGTCCTTAATGGTGTTCCAAAGCCGCGCCAGGCCCAAAGGCTCCACCGCCAAGAAGAAGATAATGAGTGCCCCAAAGATCATGTTTTTCGCGTTGGCCATAAGGTCCGGCGTAAACACCTTACTCAGGTCAACAATGTTGTGGCTTATGGACGATATGGACAGGTCAATGAAAATCGGCAGCAGCGTCATGAACGCGGCGCCGAGAAAGGACCCCAGAATGCTTCCCATTCCGCCGATGATAACCATCCCAAGGATCTCGAACGACAGCATCAGATGGAACTCTTCAATGTTGGCCGAACCGTAATAGACGGCTACCACCAGACCGCCGGCCACACCCGCATAGAAGGAACTGACAGCGAAGGCCAGGACCTTATATTTAAACTGCGAGATTCCAATTATTTCCGACGCCACATCCATGTCGCGAATGGACATCCACGCTCGACCTATTCGGCTGCGCATGAGGTTCTTTGCGAAGAGGGCCATTACCACCACAATTACCAGCGCGACGTAATACTTCTCGGGGGCCGTGTCGATTTTCCAGCCCATGAATTCCAGTGCTCGGATGTCTACAGTGGAATATACTCCCCCGCTGATCCACTTCACGTGCGTGATTACCCACTCGATGATCAATTGCGCAGCAAGAGTGGACACAGCCAGATAGAAGCCCTTGATCCGCAAAGATGGCAAACCGAAGGTGGAACCTACGACGGCCGTAATCGCCCCGGCCCCCAACAGAGCCAGCGGCAGCGGCACATCATAGCGGTTATACATGACCACCGTCGCGTAGGCCCCCACAGCCATAAAGCCAGCGTGGCCCAACGAGAGCTGACCTGCATAACCCGTCAGAATGTTCAGACCAAGCGCGGCCAAAGAGAAGACCAGAAACGGAATGAAGATGCTCACCAGCAAGTAGTGGCTCGCAAAGAAAGGCACAATCAGAAACGCGAATAAAATGCAGACCGCGAAGCCGATTTTATCCAACGGAAGCGGAAAAAGCTCCATGTCCGTGGCATACGTGGTCTTGAATACGCCGGTTTCTCGATAGAACATCGTTCAGACCCTTTCGATGATCTCTCGGCCGAACAGGCCGTACGGGCGAACTCCCAGTACAATCAAGGCTAGGAGATAGGGGAAGAAATTCTTGATGCCTCCTCCCACCATGGGACCGAGGAGGCCTTCGGCCAAGTTTTCGGTAGCGCCTATGATCAACCCGCCTATAATGGCGCCCGGAATGGAATCAATTCCTCCCAGGATGAGGACCGGCAAAGCCTTCAGCGCTAAGAGCGCCAGGCTCGCCTGAACCCCGACCCTGGTTCCCCACAACGCCCCTGCAACAATGGCAACTATCCCGGCTATCGCCCAGGTGATGCCCCACGCTTTTCTCAGCGGAATCCCCACGGAAAGCGCTGCTTCATGATCGTCGGATACGGCTCGAAGGGCCCGGCCGGTCTTGGTCTTTTGGAAAAACCACACAAGAACCACAACCAAGACTCCGGCCACGATTGCGCCGAGAATATCCAGAGAGCTGACAAAAATGCCTGCGATCTCGTACGTCTCATCAGCCACACCGAGGTTCAGGCCTCGCGGCTGGGTGCCCCAGACTCCCTGAGCCAGGCCCTGAAGAAAGAAGGCTATTCCAATTGTGGCCATAAACAGCACAAGGGGAGGCCTGGCAACCAGCGGCTTGAGCACGATCCGCTCAATCGCCATCGCCAGAGCCACCATCACACCGATGATGATGATAACTCCCACCCAGAGAGGCAACTTGACCGAGAGCGCAGCCAGACCCAGTGCCGCAAGAAACGTCATGTCTCCTTGAGCAAAATTGAAGACTCCCGAGGCCTTATAGATGAGCACGAAGCCCAACGCGACCAGTGAGTACATCAGACCTACGAGGAGGCCGCTTATGGTCAATTCCAAGGCAAAAAACGCCGTATCCCACATCGGTGATTCCTCTCGGTTTTGGCTCACCGGGCTTTCACGCTTCGGCGTGGTGCGCCAGGTGAGGATGAAGGGGAGAGCATCTCCCTTTCCAAGACTCGTCTATTGTGATACCAGGCGGTCGATCTGTCCCGGCGAACGGCTGCCCTCTTCACTTCTTTCCATGAGCCCCAAGGTAGGCTTTGATCACTTCCGGGTTGTCACGGATCTCGCCCGGTGTGCCTTCGGCAATCTTCCTACCGTAATCCAGCACCACGATCCTGTCTGAAATGTCCATTACCACGCCCATGTCGTGCTCTATCAAAGCTATGGTGATCCCTCTTTCCTCATTCGCATCCAGGATAAATCGAGCGATGTCTTCTTTTTCTTCCAGGTTCATCCCGGCCATGGGCTCATCGAGCAGGAGCAGCTTGGGTTTGGCTGCCAGCGCCCTGCCGAGTTCGACCCTTTTTTGCAACCCGTACGGAAGCATTCCGGCAGGTGTCTTGCGTATGGCCTCAATTTCCAGAAAGTCGATGATGTCTTCTACTGCTTCCCGGTTGCTGATCTCTTCTTTTTGGCCCCAACGCCAATAACAACCCGAAGCGAACAGGCCGGAACGCATGAGGAGGTGCCGGCCTACCAGGAGGTTGTCCAGCGTGGTCATTCCCTTGAAAAGGGCCACATTCTGGAATGTCCTGGCAATTCCCAAGGCGGCTACATGGTGCGGAGACATTGAGGTCCGCTCCTCGCCCTCGAAGAACACCTCCCCGGGAGACGGATGGTACACTCCGCTGATCACGTTGATCAGAGTAGTCTTTCCCGCTCCGTTGGGTCCGATTATGGCAAGTATTTCTCCGGGGTTGATTTCAAGGCTGACGCTGATCAAGGCGTGAAGAACCCCGAAGCTTACGTAGGCGTTGCCGACTTTGAGCATCGGGCTCTGGATGCCGTCAGGCATGCTCGTATCTCTCCTTCTTCGCAGCTCCGGAAAGACCGCTCGACCGTTTCGTCTTGCGGCCGCCGGTCAATTCTTGATTTCTACTTCGCGGATGACCAAATTGGCTCGAATGGTAGCTTGGCGGCCGTCTTCATAAGTAATGACCGCCTCCACGTTTACTCGGTCCTGGTTCGAGTACAGCGCATTTATGAGTTTCTCGTATTTTTGGGCAATAAAGCGCCGTCTGATCTTACGGGTGCGGGTAATTTCCGCGTCATCCGGATCCAACTCTTTGTGGAGGATCAGGAAGCGCTTGATCTGAGCACCACGGAGTTGCTCCTCTTCGAAAAGGAGGCCGTTGACTTTCTTCACTTCCTCGTAGATCAGATCGTAGATTTCCGGTTTTTGGCTCAGGTCTGTGTAAGAGGTGAAGCCGATACCTCTGCGTTCGGCCCAGTTGCCCACCGTTTCTGCGTCGATGTTGATCATTGCGGCGACGTAGTCTTTGTCCTGGCCCAGAGTGACCGCCTCCTTGACAAACTGGCTGAATTTAAGCTTGTTCTCGATGTATTGAGGAGCGAAAATGGTGCCCGTAGCCATGACGCTAACGTCCTTGGCCCGGTCGATGATCTTGAGGTGCCCGTCCTTGTCGATGATGCCCGCGTCCCCGGTATGCAGCCATCCCTGGTCCAAGGCTTCGGCAGTGGCCTCAGGATTCTTGTAGTAACCCTGGAAAACGCCGGGGCTCTTGATCATGACCTCCCCCTGATCGCTTACCCGTATTTCCACACCCACGCAGGGTTTGCCCACTGTATCGAGCTTGACATCACTATCCGGCTGGTACGTGCACATTGCCGAAGTCTCGGTGAGCCCGTAAATCTGTTTGAGGTTCACCCCTATGGCCCGAAAGAAACGGAATACCTCCGGACCGATCGCGGCGCCGGCGGTGTATGCAAAACGTATTTTGGCGAGGCCAAGATTATCCCGTAGCGGGCTGGTAGCCACCACTTTCCCGACCGCACGCAGCACCTTGAGATGTAGGGGAACAGGCTTCTTTGCACTCTCCAGCTTAACCGCCTCAATGCCTACGTTCAGGAAATAGTCATACGCTTTGCGGATCGGCCACCAGGCGTCGTCCATTTTCACCTGGACCATGGAGAGAATGTTTTCCCAAATACGAGGCGGACATACCAAAAGGGTGGGACCGATTTCCCGCATGTCCCGCATGACTGTCGAAGGGTCCTCCGGACAGTTGACCGTAAAGCCTGTGTTGAGGAACATGGCGATCGACAGCACCCCATCCCCGATCCACGCCATGGGCAGATAGGCCATGATCTGATCCGTGGGGCGGTGGTCTTCCATGGAAGAAAGGGAACGAGCATTGGTGATGAGGTTGGCGTGGCTCAGCACGACACCCTTGGGATTTCCTGTGGTTCCCGAGGTGTACGCAATGAGTGCAATATCGTCCGGTTGGACTTTTTCGATTTCCCGGTCCACGTAGCCCGGGTTTTGCTTGTCGAACTCGACGCCCAGTTCCTGGACTTGGGTGAAGGCTTTAATATGCGTATGATCGTAATGCCGCATCCCTTTGGGGTCGTCGTAGATGATAATCTCGATGGCCGGCACTCGTTCCTTGAGAGCCAGCATCTTGTCCACCTGTTCCTGGTCTTCGGCGACTATTATGCGGGCATTCGAGTGTTCAATAATGTACTGAAGTTCTTTTTCAATGGCATCCTGGTACATGGGGACCGGTATGCCCCCAAGACACATGGTCGCCACCTGGGCCCAGTAGAGCTGGGGACGGTTATCACCGATGACTCCGAGCGTGTCACCGCGCTTGAACCCCAGGGCAGCCAGGCCCGCAGCAAACGTCCTGACCTGTCTCCAATATTCTTCCCACGTGTAAGACTGCCAGATGCCTAAGTCTTTCTCACGAATGGCAACTCTGCCGGCTTCTTTCCGGGTCTGCCGACTTAGCAGCAGTTTGGGCAGAGTGTTGCCCCTGGCGTCTTCCCTGACATTGTCCAGCGTCATGGGTTGACTCCCCGCGCGATGTCGCATGAGAGAAACTGCGTTTGAATGCGCGGCCGAAAGGGTTCAGCGCGCCGAGCTTAGTTGTTACCAGTTACCGGTTAGAGGACAAACAGCACTATGATCCACACCCGGTTGTCTTGGTCGAGCTATTCGCTTCCCAGGATACCGGCAGAGAAAGCATCGTCACCGTTTGATAGGAGAAGGGTTTTCATCCCTGTAATTCCCGATGGCTAAGACAATAACAGGTTTGAACGTTTAACAGGTCAGATTAGACGGTTTGAAAAAGAATGAACGGAGAATTTACGCCACACGGATCTATGATATCATGAAATGTTGAACAGACACTAAGTCTTCCTTGGGCTTGAGACCGACCGGTCGGTCTCCACTGCACACTACTCAACTTCCCGCCCTCGTGTCAAGCATTTTTGCGTACGGGCCGTAACCGTTCAGTTTCTAGCAGGAAAACTATCATTGCGCGCGAACCTAAGCAATTCCAGCCCTTATAGTATTTCTCTAAAGCTCTTTCCGAAGAGCGCATACCCGTCGTCCCAGCGAAAGCCTGGCCCCCCTTCCTTCTGGATTCCGGTTTCCGCCCGAATGACGCAAGCACACAAATTATTTTCTGGAATCGCTTTAAGCGCTGAGATTGGCTCGGGCTGAGGCCCTCGCAACGACAAAGTGACGCTCCAAGTAACTGAAGGGTTGCTGTGCACACAATGGGCTCAAGTTGGCTCTTGGCCCATGTTTAGCTATCAAGAGATATTAGCAGCCTCATAAATGGGCCTTTTTGTGGGTGACTCCATCCCGTGCCCCCTGTTCATTGCATGCGCATGTCTCCTAAACCCTTCTCTTACGCCAATAATCCGGTTTCCGGTTGAGCTGCATGACAGCTATGACGATTATTTCGTCACCTTTGAACTGATAAACCAGCCCATATGGGAAGCGATTTAGAAGGCATCTCCGGGTGTTCGGGGAGAGAGATGTCCAGGCAAGTGGGTATTGACAGATATTTTGTACCGCAGCATAAACCGCCCTTGCGAATTCCAGACCGAGACCTTCTTCACATCCATCGTAATAATCAACCGCTTCGTTAAGTTCAGCTTCTGCATCCGGGTGGAAACGGTACTTCATTTCTTGAGCCGATTATGTAGCTTCCGGAATACCTCGTCTCCCGGGACGGTCTTCACTTCTCCTTTGTCTATTTCAGTGACTCTCCGTTCTGCCTCGATAGCCCACAGCTCGTCTATGTCTTTGTTACAAGGATTGAGGCTTTCAAGAAGCCTTTCTACAAGCTGAAGGCGAATTTCGACAGGGAGGGCGACCGCTTCGGATATGAACTCGTCTTTAGAAATCATGGGATTACCTCTGACATCAAGCATTCATAAATTATTATATACTCAGGTTCGGGATAGGTGAGAACTTCTTGCAAAAGAAATGCGGGCATTCTCTTTCTTGGGTTCGCTAGGACTAGATTAGTGGTGTCCAGTCTGCTCTCAGCTCATGCAGAGCTATCGAGCGCTCGCATCAGCCTCTTAGTTGTGCGCGTAGGCTGCGGTGACCGACGGGAACCGCATCGTTGGCTTTCTATTCCGCAAGCGATGCGGTTCGCGCAGCTCACCGCATCCTACTTAGGGTCCATTCCCGCAGGTTCGTCTAGTCGGCGGCCATAGGCCGCCCTACAAATGCCAAACCACCACAGAGACCACGCCAGGCTGTGCTACTTCGCCGGTTCAGGGATCTCTTCTTCAATCCCCGCCAAGCTCTTGGCATAGCCTGCGTACTCTTCCAACGGGCTGGAACCGAAAACCACCATCCTTGCTCCGTCGGGCGAGCCGCCTCCGTGCATACATCCGGGCACCCCCGCGCCGATGGTCAGCCATTCGATCAATCGCGCTGCACGGGCTCTGCTTTCGGCTGAACCTGCGCCGGCCTTGATGTATTTCTGAATAAGATGGCCGTATTCGGGGCTTGTGAGGTCCTGGTATGACGGGAAACAACCGGTCTCAACGATCCCGCCGCCGATTTCCTGGCAAAGTCTCTTGGTTTCATAAGGCAGAGTCGCCACGAGGATCTTGTTCGCGTGGCCGGTGAGACTGTCCGCGAGCCAGACCCCTGACGGGTGCTTCTTGCCCAAGGCTATGGCGCCGATGCCCGTAGCAAAGGTGGCCTCGTTGTTGAGTTCCATGATGACCAGTTTGTCCCTGAACGCCTTGGCGCTAAGACCATTCGTGCGAGCGATCAGCGCCGCAGCCCCCACCATCACGTCGCCTTGTCCCGCCACACAGGCCCCGATGCACGAGCGGTACGTTGCTGTAAACCGGGTCAGGATCGGAGCCGTGTACTGGTATTCACCGGCCAGAAAAACTCGCTCGTTGGGTACGAAAACATCTTCGAATATGAGATAGGCCTGCGTGATTCCCGTCTGAGTCGGAACGTCGAACCCTTCTTCCAATTCCCGGCTATCACTGGGACGCCTGGTTTCAACAATAGTGAGACCGTCGATGTCTTTGGGGATAACGCCGACAAAGGCGAAATCCTTGTCCCCTTCTCCGTACCCGCTGCCGGGTAAGAGGAATATCTCGTCCGACGCGGCCACCCCGCAGATCATGAGCTTGGCCCCACGGATTACTACGCCGTCCTTCTTCCGTTCAACGATGCGGACATTCGAATCCAGGTCTACTTGCTGGTGTGGTTTCAGCTTGCGGTTGCCTTTAGCATCGGTCAGAGCCCCGGCCACGACCAGGCCTTTCTCCTGGAACCCCTGGCCCCATTGTTTCAGCCGAGCGTGGTAATCGGTGCCCAGGGCCTCGTCCATCTCACTGGTCACTGACCACATTACGTTCAGGCCGTTCCAGCCCACGCAAAGGCCACCTGTGCACGTGCCCGTAAGGTGGTACATCTTCCGCTTGAATTTGGAGTTGCACATCATCTCTTCGGGCGACGTCATGAGCGCGGAATTCCGGTGAATGGTCTCGCCGGTCAGGGTCGATTTTGTCGTAAAAATCTCGGCCAATTTCGGATCATGGGCCGCGTCGATGCCCCGGGCGTGACTCTCCACAACGCGCATGGTGGCGGGATGAGTGGTGACGTCCTCAATGAGTTGACCGAACTTGTGGACATTGGGTCTCATCTGCTTCAAGGCTGACAAATACTGCTCTCTTGTTCTCAGGGCCATGTTGGACCTCCGTGGTTTGAAGGGTATAGGGGTTATTGTGCTGAGGAATAGGACTTTATTTTCTCTATCAGGGCCGGAACGATCTCCTTGAAATCGCCCACCAGGGCCAAGTGACAGTGGTCGAATATCGCCGCGTTGGGGTCTCCGTTGATAGCCACTATCAGTTCCGGGTCCTTAAGACCTACAAGGTGATGCATATGGCCGGAAATCCCGACACCGATGTACAGCCTGGGGCGAATCGTCCGTCCACTCTGGCCGATCATCTGCTTTTCTTCGGCCCAGCCTTCGTCCACCGGGGGGCGCGTGGCCCCGACTGCCGCGTTCAAGACCAAAGCCAGTTCTTCAATATAACGCCAATCGGCCTTCGTGCCTACCCCCCACCCGCCGGCCACGACCACTTCGGCTGTCTCAAGGCCGCCCTTTGGTGCTTCTTCTCGCTTTACTTCCACGGTGCGATACGTTATGTCCGCAGGTTCGATCAGAGTTTCGACGGAGATTTTGCGGCCCCGGGCCTCCGTGGCATCAGGGAGGCTGAATACCCCCGGCATCACCGTTGCCACCTGGGGACGAGTCCGGGGGCAGCTAACCCGCGCCATGACATTTCCGCCCCATCCTGGCACGACAGAAAGCAATTCGCCTTCAGCGGTGAGGTGCAGATCGATGCAGTGAGCCGACAGGCCTGTGCGCAGGCGCGCGGCCAACCGCGGGGCCAGATCGGTTCCCATAGCTGTGGCCCCCAAGAGCAAAATCTCGGGCTGCCATGCACTGACAGCCTGCTCCAAGACCTTGACATAAGCCTGATTGCAGTAATCGGTCAGCAGCGGATTGTCGGCCACGAGAACTTCGTCCACGCCGTAAGAGAGCACCTGGTCGGACAGTGAGGCCAATGAACTGCCAACGAGCACACCGGCAACTTTCGAGCCAATGGACAGCCCCAATTCAGCAGCTTTGCCCAGGATTTCAAGTCCCACTTCCGCCATTCGTCCTTGGCGCTGCTCGATAAATACCCAAATCTTGCTTTCGATGATTTCTGTCACGTTGGCACCCTAGCAGAATCCTGAGCGATGGAGTCGATCAGCCAGTTCAGCGGCTTGTTCACGAGGCCCGCCCTGTAAAATTTCCGCCCTGCCTTTCTTCTCCGGAACAAAGAGGTCCACCATGCAGGTCGGTGATCCGTTCAAGCCAAGCCAGGGCTCTTTTAGTTCCAGATCGCTGGACGACCAGATTTGCGTTTCTTTCTTTTCCGCTTCCAGGATATTCATCAGGGTCACGTATCGCGGTTCGTTTATTTCCTTGAGCACTGAAAGCACCATTGGAGGCTTGATCTCCACCACGACGTAGCCGTGTTCAATGTGAGAACGCACTAACCACGATGCTGCCGGAGTGACATCGACAGCCGTGACGTGCATGAGATTAGGCACATCTAGAAACTCGGCCACTTGGGCGCTGACCTGAGCGGTACCGCCGTCTATGGTCTGGTCGCCGCAGACCACCAGGTCGAATTGTCCCAATTTCTCGATGCCCGCTGAGAGGACGTAAGCAGTGGCCAAGGTGTCGCCGCCGGCAAAGGCCATATCGGAAAGCAGAATCGCTCGGTCAGCGCCCATAGCCAGCGCTTCATTGAGCACGGAGATCGCATCGGGCGGAGCCATACTGACGACCAACACTTCGCCGCCGTGCTCGTCACGTAAGCTCAGGGCAAGCTCCAGAGCATTCCTGTCAAGAGGATTGATTGTGCCCGGAATGCCTTTGCGAACCAGGGTCTTGGTCTTGGGATCCAATGCCAGACGGTTCCAGTGCTTGGAATCGGGAACCGGTTTGATACAGACAATCGTACGCATTTCTCTCCATCGGCCTTATTTAGTTCGACTTAGAAAGTCACGTGCTGTGCATGTGGTCAGAGTCGCTTGGCTCAGCCGTCAGGTTCCTTGAAGCCTTCGCACAGACTCGGGACCGCACGCCGTCACCCCGGCCAAAGCCGGGGTCCATCCCGCGTTCCTCGCGGGACTGGATTCCGGCCTTCGCCGGAATGACGCTAGCAGCTACTACTTTTTCAGGAGCAAACGTCTGAATGCCATGACCTTGCCACTTCGGGCGGCCGGCATCAAAGCCACGTGCTCTATACGTGAATCCTTACTTTGGGGAGAGGCCCGGCCTTGGAGGCCGGGTCCACAAACAAGCTATGATCGTTAACTGAACGTAGAGAGCGCCTGGCGGGCCAGCACCACTCTAGCTATCTCCGCGGTTCCGCCCGCGGGAATTGTCACCAGCGCGTCTCGGAGCAGCCTCTGGACCGGATATTCCTTCATGATGCCGTAGCTGCCGTGGATCTCGATGGCTTTGCGGGCCGATCTTGCAGCGGCCTCGCACGCGAATTGCTTAGCCAGGGCTGATTCGGCAGCGCAGTCGATCTTCTGATCGAGCATCCAGCCCACACGGTAGGTGAGTAACCGGGCAATCTCCAGGTCCGAATAGATCTCGGCCAACGGCCACTGAATGCCTTGCAGCTTGCTGATCGGTTTCCCGTACAGACTGCGCTCATTGGAAAACTTCACCGCTTGCTCCACAACCGCATTCAAGATGCCCAGGCCCACAGAAGCCATTCCAGGCCTGCCGCACTCGACGATGTCCTGAATCGCGACCATCATGCCCTGGCCTTCGCTCCCGATGAGATTTTCCTTGGGCACTTCGCAATTGTGAAACGAGAGTTCGCCGGTATTTGCTCCCCTCAGGCCCACTTTTTGCTCTTTGCGACCGGCCTTGGCCCCAGGAAAGCTCGGTTCCACAACAAAGGCGGACAAACCCTTTCCGCCTTCTCCGGTTCGGGCAATCACGACCCAGATGTCCGAGTGATGAGAATTGGTTATGAAGCATTTTCTGCCGTTCAGGATGTACTTGTCTCCATCCAGAGCGGCTGTGGTCTGAATTCCGGCAACATCCGACCCGCCGGATGGCTCCGTGACGGCCACCACCCCCATGGTCTCCCCTTTGCACAGCCGGGGTAGATATTTCTGTTTCTGGCTGTCGTTGCCCCATCTGTTGAACACATGGGTACACATGTGGTGAACCTGGAGCGCCATTGGGATGGCCGGACAAACACGCCCCAGTTCTTCAAGAACAATGATCCGCGCCAGATGGCCCAAACCTGTGCCACCATACTCCGCGGGAGTAATCACACCGAGAATCCCCATCTTCCCCATGCTCGCGAGCAAGTCTACGGGGAAGTCCCCGGTCTCCTCCATTGCCTCCATCCGAGGAGGGATCTCCTTCTCAGCATATTCTCGTATGCTTTTTCGTAGAAGCTCTTCCCTCTCCGAGAACTTGAAATCCATAAGAATCCCCCTTCCTGAGTATAAAAGACGAATCCGCCTGTTGAAGTCCTTCAAATCTATCGGGTGTCAACCAGGGCATCCAAATACTGGATCAACGGAGCGACGGATTTTCCCAGTTCTTCAGAAGACTTGTCCATGCCGTAGAGGACCGAAGCCCCCAAAAGCCCGAGGAACAAAACTCGGCTCACTGCTTCGGTGTTGACGTCTGCTCTCAGTTCCCCTGATGCCTTTGCCTGTTCCAGGAGTCGATTCATCATCGAGAGCACTCTGGAAAAGCCTTCGGAAATTTCTCTGGCAAAATCGGGCCGTTGATCATCGAGTTCAACCAAAAGAGTCACAAAAACGCAACCGCCGGGAATGTTCTCGGAATCCTTGAGGTATAAATCCCGAAAGTTCTCGAGAAATTTCCGTAATTTCATGCAAGGGCTGCTCGTCTGTTCCAGTCCGTCGAGCACTCTGCTACGCCATATCTTCCGCGCCTCGCTCAAGACCGTCATGAAAAGTTGGTCTTTGCTTTTGAAGTGGTTGTAGAATCCGCCTTTGGACGCATGGGTCTGGGCCAGTATGTCTTCGATAGAGGTGTTGGAGTAGCCCTTCAGCGAGAACAGCTTGAGTGTTTCGTGAATTATTTTCTCTCTGAGATCCAAATTGGTGCTCCCGTAAGACCGACCGGTCGGTCTGCCTTCGCCTAAGCGTACCGATGCTCCTCACCGGTGTCAAGTTTTTTTCTGGGTGTTCAAGTAATCATTAAGTTACGCGAGGGAATTTGCCATTCTGTGTCATTGCTAGGACTGAAATCCCGCGTTCCGCGGGAAAGCGATCTCTGAATTTGAGCGCTGAGATTGCTTCGCTGCCGTCGCAATGACAGTCTTTGCCGCCGGTAACTGAATGGTAACGCAGGCCACGCGATAAATCTGTTTACAGCGGACCATGATCCGTTGTAATAACCCTGCTAGACCTCAGTTCTTTTTTTCGGAATCACACCTCCAACAAGATTCGCGGAGCCGTCTCATGCCTAGCCCCTTTACAGTCCCGGCATGCGGCGATTCCATCATCAAAACCTTAACTGCCCTGCGGATTATTCCTGGAAAGGAGTGGTTCTGTGATGAAAAGTGCTCTGCTTCTTATCGACATTCAGAATGACTATTTCCCCGGCGGGAAGATGGAATTGGAACAGAGCCTTGAAGCGAGTCGCGCTGCTCAAAGAGTCTTGGCTCATTTCCGAACGAAAGAACTCCCCTTGATTCACATCCAACACGTTTCCCCTCGCCCGGGTGCATCATTTTTCCTGCCCGGCACCCCAGGGGTGGAGATTCACGAAAGTGTGACGCCCTTGAAGGGCGAAACCGTGTTTCAAAAAAACTACCCGAACGCATTTCGAGAAACCGCGTTGTTAGAGCACCTGAGGAAACAGGAAGTAAGTCGATTGGTGGTCTGCGGGATGATGACCCACATGTGTGTGGATTCTACTGTAAGGGCCGCTTTCGATCTGGGCTTTCAATGTTTGGTGCTGAGCGACGCTTGCGCTACCAGAAGTCTTGCCTATGGCGGCGTCGAGGTGTCGGCTCCACGAGTCGGGGCGGCATTCATTGCCGCTATGGGCTCGATGTTCGGGAAGATCGCCACCGTGGATGACTTCCTATCCCAATCTGATTAGAGCGATTGTCAAAGGTTTTGTCCGCTCGGCCAAATAATCCTCTGTCTTAACGGCGGATTTGGCTAGGGATTTTGGCAACGGTTGCAGGCTTTTATTGCGGGGGGGCTCGTACGCATAAAACCACGAAGGAGGTAGGTCGTATGAACTCTAACATCGTCATGAAAGCCATCCTGATCACCTTGGGTCTTCTTGTCGTCTTTGGCTCCTCTTCGTTTGCGCAAGGCCCGGTAAAGATAGGATTCGCGCACGTTTTCTCCGGTCCTATGGCCACGTTCGGTGACGTGGCCCGGCAGGGGGCTCAGATTGCAGCGAATGAGATTAACGGCGCGGGAGGAATCCTGGGACGCAAGGTCGAACTCGTTTATGGCGACACGGCAGCCAAGCCGGACGTCGGTAAGCCGGAGATTGAGCGGTTAATCAACTCGGAAGGGGTCGCGATCGTAATAGGCATCGTCTCCAGCGCGGTGGCAAAAGCGGTAACCCCTGCCATGAATGACCTGAAATGCCCGTTGATCATTACCCACGCCATGCTCGACGAAGTTACGGGCAGTCTGTGCAACCCCTGGACTTTCAGAATGACCTGGAACATGGATCAGTGCTACAAGTCGTCCGCAATCATCGCCAAGAACTCAGGGGCCAAAAAGTGGACCACAGTGGGACCCGATTATGGGTTCGGTCAAGATTCCTGGAAATATTTCATGCGTTACGGAAATAATCTCGGAGGGATGTCATTCGAACAGGGGATCTTTACTCCGTTAGGCACCAAGGATTGGGCGCCGGTCATCGAGCAATTGAGAACCAAATCGAATGCGGATGGCATAATGCTGTCCCTGTGGGGCAACGATCTGAAGGACTTCCTGAGACAAGCCCACAGGGACGGGCTTCTCGAAGGCAAGACGACAGTCTGTGCGGTGGGTGGTTCTGTCGAGATCTTCACTGCTCTCGGAGTTTTGGACATGCCCAAGGATGTGTGGTTCGGGAGCCCGTATTGGTACGAGGCCTACAACAACGCGTCAAATGCCAATTTCATTAAATCTTACGGGGCCCTTTCGGCCGCCGAAATACCTCCCTCATATGCCGCGTACAATTCATACGCCGCAATAATGATGTTCAAAGCGGCTGTAGAAAAGGCAGGGTCCTTTGACAGAGCTGACGTGGCGGCGACTCTCAGCGGACTGACCGTGGCGGATCTGCCCGTCGGTTCGACGACCTTCAGGGGGGAAGACCACCAGGCGATCTTTGATGTGGCGTTCGGCAAGACCTCCGCTCATGTCAGCAAGATGTACAAGAGGATCCGGTCTCTTGATTCCATCAAACTGTTCCCCGGTAAAGAGGTCACGCCTCCGGCATCGGAAGGTCCCTGCAAAATGCCCGCTCTGGCTGAATAGAAGAACAATCGATCCGGAAAAACTTTCGAGGATCACTATAGGCCCTAGCAATCAGGACGGCTAATGGCCAGTCGAAAGGGACGCGCTCGCGGTCGAGCGTTCCTGCCGCGTAACCATTCAGTTACACGGGGTGGTTTGCCGTTCTGTACAATTGCGAGGAGTGAAATCCCCGTTCCGCGGGAAAGCGATCTCTGCCTTTTAGCCCTGAGATTGCTTCGCTACGCTCGCAATGACCATCTTTCGCCGCCATTAACTGAATGAATACATTAGGCCTAATCAATCACTTACGTGCAGGAGCGGCTCCCATGCCCCGAGGGGGCAGCCCAACAGTAGCCACGGGCGTAAGCCCGTGGACAATGGTCCACACAATCATTTGGATTCCCGACCCTGGAGGGGTCGACCAATCCCGAAGTCCAACTCACATTCATGGTCGACCCCTCCAGGGTCGGGAATCCAGGGTGTGGCAGCGCTTCCGGTCCACGGGTTTCACCCGTGGCTACCATTGGTACGCCCCTTCAGGGCTGAGAATCCCTTCTACCCCCGCAAGACTGAATGGTTACCCTGCCGCGCCGATTCCCAACGACCTGTCCAGAACTTCGACGCGGCCCACAGACAATCGGCTATTCTCGAAATATCTTCATGAACCAAAATTCCAACAGCGCGAGCCGCCTGACGGAATCGCTCGCATCCCTGTTGGCGCCCCATGATCCAGAATAAGATCAGTTTTCCGCAGGCATCGGCCCTTTTCTTCAAGTCGGCAAGGTCCGGGATGTCCTCGTCCAATCCAACCACAATGTGTATGAGGAGCACATCTACGTTGGAGTCTTTCAAGACAGCGGAAACCGCATGGTCAAAGGCGATGTCCCGGCCCCGTGTCGACACTGCCGGAAAAAGGTCCACTGGGTTGGAAGGGGGCATCCAGGGCGGAAAGACTTCCTCTAATGCTTTCTTGGTTTCGTCCGAAAGGTCGGCCACAGGCAGTTCGCGTTTTTCCAGAGCGTCGCAGGCAAGAATACCCGCTCCACCGCTCAAAGTAACTATAGCGGTGCGGCATGCAGGATTGACGTAGCGGATCACCGCTAACGCATTGGCCAGGTCCATCATCTGGAAAATTTCGTCGGCTAACGCGACGCCTAATCCGTCCAAGACGCTGGTTAGGAGACGAGAGTTCCCAGCCAGGCTGTAGGTGTGGCTCTTGGCTGCTATGGCGCCGGCTTTGCTTCTGCCCCCTTTCAAGAGCACGATGGGCTTGGCCGTTTTTTGGACCATTTGTGCAAAGAGCCTTCCCCGCGGAATGGATTCCAAGTACAAGGCAACCACATCCGTGTCAGGGTCCTCCAACAGGTACTCAAGGACATCACATTCGTCGACATCCGCTCTGTTCCCAATAGAGCAGGCCTTAGCGACACCAATACCCCTTCTGGCCAGCTCGGCAAGAAAAATGGCGGACATCATGCCGCTCTGGACGATCAGGGAGATCCGACCGGGAAGCAAGCCTTCCTTTCGCACGCCCGGGTGCATAAAGGTAAAGAAATACTCTCGCCGAACATCCACCAAGCCCATGCAGTTCGGTCCCCAAATTCGCATACCGGCATTTTTCGCAATGGCCACACACCGGTCTTGCAATGCTAGACCGCTTTCGCCGATCTCCGCGAACCCCGCGCTTTCGATTATGATCCTACGCACGCCTTTTCGGGCACATTCCTCCAAAACCGGCGGGACCGATGATGCAGGCACCAGGACAATTGCCAGGTCCACTCCGTGAGGGATGTCTTCCACGGAGGGGAAACAGGGAAGGCCTTCAATTTCATCATAATTGCGATTTACCGGATAGATTCCCCCTTGGAAACCGGAAAGCAGATTAGAAACCACAAAACCGCCTATATTACGCTTGCTGGCTCCAATAACCGCAACGGAGCCTGGATTGAAAAATGTATCCATAGCATCCTCGTGTGATCAAATTCGGACTAATCGGCTCTTGGCTACTTTGCCGGGCCTTTCTCAAAGACCTGTCTGGCGACCGCCAAGCCCTCGATGCAAACCGGCATGCCGCCGTAGGTGGACATTTGCAGGATGACCTCAGCCACTTGCTCCTTGGTGGCGCCGGTACGAAGCGCAGCAATGATGTGGCTCTTTAATTCATTGGTGCGGTTCAGAACGCATAATGCGGCCACCGCGCAGAGTTCGCGCTCCCGCTGAGTCAGTACATCGCGAGCGTAGAGATTTCCGAACACGTGATTGATAATGTCCGCGGGTATTTCAAAGTACCCGAACAACTCTCTCAGCAATTGGGTTCGCGTTCTGCCCACCAGTTTGTTGGAAACCTCGGTGGGGTCATCGCCCGGTCGGATATCCGAAGCGATTGCCGCATTCATTTCCTTCTCCCGCTTTTCCATGACCGTGTCCTTTCCGGACGCTCCCCCATCTTCCGTTACGGTTTAAAGCAAGTGCCGAAAATAGTGTCCGATTACGAAAAACGCCTCTTCGGAAATCGGTTGGGGCTGGCCTCCGGAAACTGTCTCAAAACTGACGATTTCACCTGACCTTCTGTAGGGGCGGTTCGTGAACCGCCCGAAATCAGGGCGCTTCTCGAAGCGCCCCTACCCGGGGATTCCTCTGATCCGGGGTTTTGAGACAGTCTCTCCGTGCCGGAACATTTATTGGAGGCGTCGCAAGAAGATCCCGCCCGTGACTGAATGCTTGCCTTATCTTTATCTTACTCAACCTTCGCGTAGGCATGGCTGAGCACCACCCCGCGGTCGGTGCGGCACCGGATCAGGTAACGCCCATCTTTGTCGTTCCATCCCTCGGTCACAAGCGTGTCGCCTGGATAGACTACGCCGGCGAAACGCGCCCTGAATTCCTTGAGGCGCGCGGGATCTCCGTCACAGGCTCCGTGCACAATAGCCCTCACTGCGTAGCCGTACGTGCAAAGGCCATGTAGGATTGGTCGAGGGAACCCCCCCATTTTGGCAAAATCCGGGTCAAGATGCAGTGGGTTGAGGTCGCCGTTGAGCCGGTAAAGGGCTGCCTGGTTCTCCGGTATATAATAGGAGACAATGAAATCCGGCTGGATTCCTTCGGGAGGATCGAGCGGTTCGCTTTTGGGCCCGGCATCTCCGCCAAAGCCCCCTGCACCTACATAGAAAACTCCATGCTCGGCTTCGAGGAGCGGTTCCCCCTGTTCGGTCAGGGCCTTCAAGCGCCAGACAATCAGAGCCCCTTTGCCCTTGTCGTAGACATTGGTAATCTCTCCTTCAACAAGTACCTTCCCCGAAGGCGGGATAGGGCGGTACAACTTTATCGCTTCTTCTCCGTGAATGAATTTGGAAAGGTCGACGGTCACATTCTCGAACAGGTCCGTGAACAACGCGACTCCCATCACCGTACCAAAGCTTGGAAAGACCCTCAACCCGCCTTTGGCGTTTTCATAGACAAACGGGAGTTCCTCTGTCTGCGCCCCGATTCCCAGGGCATACAGGACAACATCCTTCCAGGTGTACTCGAAGGGCATCGGCCCCGACTTCTTCCCTATTAGGTCCAAAAGCAACATGCGTGTCTCCTGCCTCCTGATGTCCCTAAGGACTTCCGTCCGGGGGACCGGTGGATCTTAGCGTTCCCGAGGACCTTCCCGGACCTGGAAGAAATGGACGGCGATCTATTTGGCAACCACGGTGGCCGGAAGCCGTCGGGTTAGAATGTCCACCGCCTCTTCCACCATCTCATCGAGGACTTGTCGTGCGGGCTTGATTTCGTGGATAAGGCCTGAAACCTGCCCGGCCAGACCACCCACGTAGTCCGTCTTGTTGGCCTCCACAAAGCCCCAAAGGAGCGCAGAAGAAATCATGACTTGAGTGGGGAAGGGGAGGGGATCAAGACCCGATCCGTCCCACAACCTGTGATACTCGTTCAAGCTCGCCCGCAAGGTTTTCCCTGTATACGCCGTGCTCACACGGGTATCCTCATCGGTTGACTTGATGATTTTATCCTTGTTGGTATCTAAGGCGCCTCCTTCGTTGGTTGCAAGAAAGCGCGTCCCGACCCAAACGCCTATGCATCCCATTGCCAATGCGGCCGCCAGGCCCCTGCCGTCACCGATACCTCCTGCGGCCAGGACGGGCACAGGTGCGGCAGCGTCGATGGCCTGGGGCAGTAATGCCATGGTCCCAATCCTTCCGGTATGGCCTCCCCCTTCATGTCCCTGGGCTACAACGAAATCCACACCCGACTCGGCCATGCGGCGGGCATTCTTCGCATTGCCTGTAATCCCCAGCACCTTCATTCCCACTGCATGAGCTTCTTCCACCATGAAGCCCGGATTACCGAGCCCTGCGCAGAAGAGCGGCACTCGTTCCTCTATACAAACCTGAATGGATTCCTTCGGACGATGGGTAGTGGAATTCAATTTGATCATGACATCCACATCAGGGAGCCCCATCTCAGCTTTCACTTTCTTGATCCATTCCCGATGCGGTTCGGGAATAGTCTTGAGCACCTCACTGAGCGGCACCTCTTGCGCTCCCCCGAAAGATTGAGAAGCCACGCTCTTGGGCAGCAGAAGATCGACTCCGTAGGGTTTGTCGGTCTGGGCCTTGATCTCCCGAATGGCATTTCGAAGTTCTTCCACCGTAAAGCCGCTGCCTCCAAGGACACCGAGTCCACCGGCCTCTGAAACGGCAACAACCAGTTCAACAGGAGCGCCGGTTTTTTCGCCTATCAGCGTAGGGCCCATGCCTGCGCTCAGGATCGGATACTCCATTCCCAGCATGTCGCAAAGTTTTGTCCTCAGTGTTCTTTTACCCATTGTCGTCTCCTTCCGTCAGGATGAAAAATGGCTCGGGCAGGGTCCTGTTGCCCTCATGTTTCGTTAAACCCATGGCCTTAAAAGAAACGTGGTTGTTTTGGGCTGCCGAATGTCATTCGGCTATGCGCCGAATTGTAACAGACTTCTGTTTGGCCGGTTGGAGCGCCAGGATAAATAGTCCGGCTCCGTGACCGCCTTCGTTGGAAGGGTCGTCGAAGGTCCGTGCCTGTCTTTGGCTCCCACGGCCTGGAATTAAGCGTGCCGGAAATAGGCACTTCAGCAACCACACGCTCTCTCAAGGACTTTAGTTGCGTGTCACCATCCTCTTTTTTTCCTCCAGTCCGGGGAGTGGCTTGAAAACTCTCTCCCCTGGCGGGGTGAAGAAGAGTGCCGGTTACCTAAGGTTTGCTGAACCAACAGTTCCGCAGTGTGCTTTCTCGGTTGAGAATCCCCTTTGATCTCGGGCGCCTTCTTGTGCATGAAGCCTGATATGTTCGGACAGTCCCATTGGGGTGGCTGGAGGTATCCCGAAGTCTGTCTTTCCCTGCTTCAGAAGGCGATAGGCCTTTATGGCCCGGTTGATTCACGTTGGCGGCATTGTGCCGCCAGAATCACATTCGGAAAAGAAATTAACTTTACTTTCATTTCAATATCGTGTTAGAGTGATCTTGTCAAGCGCGGACGAGCATTTTCCGAACAAGCATATGCGCCTTGAGGGGGATTCGCGTTCAGCAACTTAGTTAAACTGCAGGGCTGCTGTTTCAGCAGCGAAATTACTTTTGGATCAGGCGGCTTAGGCGTGATTCGCGCCTTCGCCGAGGTTTTTATTCGACGCGACTCTCCCTCACTGAACCATAAGGAAGCGGGAAGAACGTCAACGACGGCAACAGTAGGCGGCGCGGACGTTGTTCCTGAATCCTTCAACGGTCCGGATTACGGGCCTCTGATGGACCGGAAGCATGCCCGCGTGAAAGGCCGCTGCAAAAGTCGGCCCGGCCGGATGGGGAATCGGGAGTATTAGGAGTTGACACCAGCTATCGAATTCTACGAATTGGGTTCACTTGCCATAGAGGGAACGTTAAACGAACTCGTAATTCCGGACCTCAAGATTGGGAGGCAGTGAACGGACTATGCGGTCGGTGAGCGGTCATTCGAACGATTTTGAACAAGATCAGAAAAACGGGCTGGCCTGCGCGACCAAATGGAAGATCCTGGCCGCGGCCGAAGAAATCATGTCGCAGAAGGGTTTTGCCAACTCGTCCATTTCGGAAATTGCCCGTAAAGCCAATGTGACAGATTCTGTTATTTACCAGTACTTTAAAGGCAAGCAAGATCTTCTCTTCTCGGTGCCCGGCGAAAAACTGAAAAGGCAATTGGCCTTGCTGGACGAGCATCTGGCAGGAATTCCGGACGTTCAAAGCCAACTACAAAAGCTCATATGGTTGCAGCTCCGATATCACGACGCTCACAGGGCCTATGCCCGCTTGCTGCTTATGGAATGCAGGTCCTTTCAAGCGTTTTATTCCAGTCCTGCCTATGAGATTGTTCGTGAATATTCTCGCATAGTCGCTTCAGTATTGGGTCGGGGAGTCAAAGAGGGGAGGTTCCGCTCGGACATCCCCATCCGCCTTATTCGGGACACGATTCTAGGAACTCTGGACATGGAGACCCTAAGCTCCCTCACGGTCGGCGAACTGGAAGCAGGTGAGTCGGATTTCTCGAATGTGGTGGACCTCGTGGATTCCATGATCGTGCCCAAGACTCCGCCGGAAGGCTGCCGGGTAAACCGCTTGGACTCCATACTCAACGCGGCAAAGAAAGTCTTCGCTGAAAAGGACTTTGCCAAGGCAACGATATCCGAAATCGCGAGTTTGGCCGGGGTTGCTGACGGAACGATTTACGAGTACTTCCAGAGCAAGGAAGATATTCTTCTTTCTATGGCCACAAATCGATTTGAATCATATTTGGAACAGGTTTCCGGTGCGTTTGAAATCAAGAGCCCCGACCGGAAGCTTCGCAGATTGATCAGGTATCACTTCTCCAGCTTTTTGAGCGACACAGAGTTCCTCAAGGTGTTTCTGCTCCGACTTCAGATGAACGATCGTTTTTTCGCGTCCAAGGCTTTCGAGGCATTCAGTGACTATTGCAGACTTATCGAAGACGTGATCGAGGAAGGGAAGGCCGCTGGTGTTTTTCGAACAACGGTCAATTCCAGGGTCTTCCGTAATATGTTTCTCGGCGCCTTTTCCCATATGGCTATGCGATGGTTTGTTTTGCGTGAATCCGCTTATGTTGACAGAATGGAGGAGATCGATCAGATAACCGAGCTGCTGACATCAGCGGTTATGGCAAGCCCTTCCTGCCGAAAGGAGTGAATAAGGATGAAGACTGACTTCAAAACTGTGAAAGTAGAAGTTCAGAACGGCGTGGCTGTGCTGTTCTTGAACAACCCACCGGTAAACCAGCTTTCGGAACACTTCGTGATGGAATTCGTCGAGGCTATTCTGAGCGGCTTCGAGGACCCGGAAATTAAGGCGATCGTGCTGACGGGAACGGGAAAGAACTTCGTAGCGGGCGCAGACCTGACGGAAGTCTACAAGGCGAAAGAAAAAGACGCCATGCTGCCGAAAGTGAAGGCCATGTCGGCCTTTCTCAACCAGATGGAAAAGGGCCCCAAGCCCGTAATAGCCGCGATCAACGGAAATGCGCTCGGGGGCGGGTTGGAGATCGCAATGGCCTGCCATTATCGGGTCGCGTCCAAGGGCGTCAAGCTCGGGCAACCCGAGGTTCAGGTCGGCCTGATACCCGGCGCGGGTGGGACCCAGCGCCTGCCCCGGCTTATTGGCCTGCCCAATGCCTTGGAGATGATGACCGTCGGGAATCCCATCGACGCTGAGAAGGCCCTGTCCAGAAAGCTCATTGACGAAGTAACCGACGCAGAAAACCTTGTGCAGACTGCCGTGGCCGCTGCGGCCAAGTTTACCTCGCGCCTGATCTCTTTGGATAGCAAACGCACCTGCAATAGGTACAATCGGCTCCCCAGCGCGGCTGAACTCAAGGCCATTTCGAACGGCGCGAAGTTTATGGCCATGACCAAAGCCAAAGGGTACATCGCGCCCTTCAAGGTAATCGAAGCCGTGGAAAACGGCCTGTCCTTTAACATGGAAGCCGATATCGACCGTGAGGCCGAACTGTTTGCCGACTGCGTAGTCTCGGACGTGGCCAAGAACCTGATCGGGATATTCCTCAACACCAGAGCCGCTGGCCGGCTACCCCGCATTGAAGGAATTGAGCCCGCCAAGATCAAGAAGGTGGCGATGCTGGGTGGAGGCGTAATGGGCTCGGGAATCGTCAACCTCTTGCTCGCCGGCGGCTTTGAGGCGGTCCTCTGGGACATTAACCAGGACGCGCTGGACAAAGGTGTAGCGGCGGTGCGGAAGACCTTCGAGTATCCCATCAAAAAGAAGAAGATGACCCAGGCTGACCTGGACACAATGGTTCAGAAGCAGTTGAAAACGACAACGTCCCTGGAGGACGCGAAGGATGCGGACCTGATCATCGAAGCCGTGCTCGAGAACATGAAAGTCAAGCAAGACATATGGAAAAAGCTCGACGAGGTCTGCAAGCCCGAAACCGTTTTTGCCACGAATACCTCGGCCCTTCCGATCACGGAAATGGCAACGGTGCTCCGCGACCCGGGGCGCATGATAGGCCTGCATTTCTTCAATCCGGCTCACCGCATGATGCTCCTGGAAATCATTTGTACGGAGAAGACTTCCGATCAGACCCTTGCCACATCCGTGGCGTTCGCTCGCGCAATCAAGAAGATCCCCATAGTGGTCAATGATGCCCCCGGATTCTATGTATCCAGGCAGCTTGGAGGTCTCTTCGGAGGCGCCGTGTATCTGAGTGCCGACGGCGTGGACGGCGCTCAAATAGAGAGGGTGATGAAGGACTTCGGCATGCCCATGGGACCGGCTGAACTGGCCGATCTAACGGGTATCGACATCAACTATCACGTGAACAAGACGTTCGAGCAGAGATTGGGAGAGAGATACAAGATCCACCCCCTCACGGAGCGGATCTACGAGATAGGTTGCTATGGGCGCAAAACAGGCGCCGGTTACATGGATTATAGTGGCGCCCGGCCTGTGCCCAACAAAAAGGTTGTGGATGTTGTAGTCGGGTATCTGAACGAAAAGGGCGTGACACCCAAGAAGGTCTCTGATCAGGAGATAGTCGACGCCATGCTCGCCCTTGCAATAAACGAAGCGGCCCTTATGATGGAAGAAGGGGTTTGCGACAGGCCCCAGGACATGGATCTGGCCATGATCTACGGCACCGGATTCCCTCCGTACAGGGGCGGCATATTCCGCTACGCAGACAAATGGGGCGTTGCGAACGTGTACAACCTATTGGTCGAACTCGAGAAGCAGTACGGGGTCCGTTTCCAGCCGGCGAAACTCCTCAAGGAGATGGCGGAATCCGGAAAGACCTTTTACCCGGCATAACGGAGGCCTCATGGCGGAAAAATTCGTCAGCAAGCGGAACCTCGATTTCCTGCTTTACGAAGTGCATGGAGTGGAACAACTTTCGAGGTTGCCCTATTTCGAAGATCATACCCGTGAGACGTACGATCTTGTTGTGGATACGGCCCTGAAATTGGCTCGTAACTTGATCTACCCGTACTTCCGGGAAATGGATGAAAAGGCGCCGTTTCTGGAGGACGGCCAGGTGAAGGTCCATCCTGTGGTCAAGACCATGATGAAGGAATGGGGAGAGGGCGGGTGGATCTCTTCTTCCATGCCGTACGACGTGGGGGGCCAACAACTGCCCATCACGGTGCACATGGCTTGCAACTACATATTTGGAGCGGCCAATTTCCCCGCCACGGGTTATCCGGGCTTAACGACGGGAGCCGCTCACCTGATTCTCTCTTACGGCACGAACGACCTTAGGGAAACCTACGTTCCCCAGATGCTGGGCGGCGAGTGGCAAGGGACAATGGCCCTCACCGAACCCCAGGCCGGCAGCTCTCTTTCCGACATTACCACCCGCGCGGAACCCACGGATCAAGGATACTACAAGATCCGAGGGCAGAAGATATTCATCTCGGCCGGGGACCATGACGGTGTGGAGAATGTGGTCCACATGATGCTGGCCAAGATCAAAGGCGCTCCGCTCGGCGTCAAGGGCATTTCCCTCTTCCTGGTCCCCAAGAAGAGGCTCACGAGTGACGGGACCCTCGAACCCAACGATGTGGCCGTGGCGACGGTGTATCACAAATTGGGCTACCGAGGGTGTCCGATCACTCAGCTCAGCATGGGGGAAAACGACGATTGTCGCGGGTTCCTTGTGGGGGAGGCCCACAAAGGTCTCTCGTACATGTTTCAGATGATGAACGAGGCACGTATAGGCGTAGGCATGCAGGCTACTGCCATTACTTCCGCGGCCTACTACGCGTCTCTGGAATATGCGAGGGAGAGGCCTCAGGGCCGCAGGCTGTCCAGCAAGGACCCGACGCTGCCGCAAATTCCCATCATTGAACATCCGGATATCAGAAGGATGCTTCTCTTCCAAAGAGCAGTGTCGGAAGGCTCCCTGTCCGTGATTCTTCAGTGCGCTATGTACTCGGATCTGGCGAAAACAGAGGATGCGGAGCAAAAAGAACGCTGCGAACTCTTGCTCGATCTACTGACTCCCGTGGCAAAGAGCTATCCGTCTGAAAACGGAATCATCTCGGTAAGTCAGGGGCTCCAGATACTTGGAGGTTATGGTTACTGCCAGGAATTCCCCCTGGAGCAATACTACCGCGACATCAGGATACATCCCATCCACGAAGGGACTACCGGTATACAGGCCCTGGACCTGCTTGGCCGCAAGGTAGTCATGAAGAACGGCCAAGCCTTGCGAATCTATCTTGAAGAGGCCCAGGCCACCATACAGGCCGCCATGCCATACGAGGGACTTAGGCCGTATGCGGAGCGATTAAAGGAAGCTCTGGAAACACTCCAGGGCGTTACCCTTCATCTTGTGCAATTCGGCATGCAAGGTCAGGTGGAGAAGTTTTTGGCCGACGCAACGCTGTATCTGGAACTGTTCGGGATTATTGCTATTGCTTGGCAATGGCTGGTCCAAGGTGTAGCCGCTCAAAAGGGATTAGAGACCGATTGCGCTACCCTGGACAAACGGTTCTACGAGGGCAAGCTTCACACCATGCGTTACTTCTTTCACTATGAGGTACCTAAGACCTGCGGTTTGGCCGCGAGGCTCATGGAGACCGACGGCCTGACAGTGGAAATGAGCAGCGCAGTCTTTGATGACTGACCAAGGCTTTGGACATATGCAGTATCTTGACGGGAATTAACGTGCGATGCAGGCCTCCTGCCCAGCAATCGCCGGAAACTAAACAAGAACATCCGATTGAGAGAGAAAAGCCTAACGATCTATAGAAGGAGACACGCAGATGAGAGACGTAGTTATCGCAGGATACCTCAGGACCGCTCAATCCCGTTCCCGGCCAAAGGACCCGGCCAGAGACGTATTCTGCAAAATGAGGGCCGATGAGCTGCTGGCCAAGCTGCTCCCCGAGTTGGTCAAGAGAGCAGGCCTCAAGCCCGAGGAAATCGATGATTTCATCGTGGGATGCGCCACCGCTGTTGGCGAACAGTGGGCTTATGGAGGTCGCTTCCCGATCTTTTTGGCCAACTTCCCCAATACGATCGCAGCCAAATTCGTAGATCAGCAGTGCGGTTCCTCCATGGCTGCCATACACATGGGTTTCCTGGAAGTTGCCACCCAAAACGCGGACGTCGTCATGGTGGGAGGCATGGAGCACATGACGAGGATTCCCATGGGGCAATCAACGACCGAGGGCGGGCTGATCGTCCCGAACATGGCTCTTTTCGCGGCTCCGGAGTACCTGCACTGGGACATGATGACCACCATGAATATGGGGCTCACAGCTCAGAAGCTCCTCGCCCAGGCCGGCCTGAATCGTGAAGACATGGACAAGTGGGCTGTGCGGTCTCACCACCGGGCTGCAAAAGCCCAGGAAGCCGGCTTCTTCGATGGTGAGATACTGCCGATCGAAGCGGAGCAGGCAGACGGTTCAGTCCTTACCGTGAAAACGGACCAGGCGGTACGGGCGGACACGACCCTTGAAGGACTGGCGAAACTGTCTCCGGCTTACAAGAAGGATCATCAGATTACCGCAGGCAATTCGTCGCCTCTCAATGCCGCTGCCTCATCCATGATTTTGATGGCCAAAGAGACTGCTGAGGCAAAGGGAATCAAACCTCTGGCGACCATCAAATCCATTGGTTTCGCGGGTGTGGATCCGACAATCATGGGCGCGGGCCCGGTGCCTGCCAGCCAAAAAGCCCTTCAAAAGGCGGGCTTGCAGGCCAAAGATGTCGATTTTTGGGAAATCAACGAGGCTTTCTCCGTTGTGGCCCTGAACTGCATCAAGGAACTGGGGCTCGATCCGGAAAAAGTCAATGTTATGGGCGGAGGAGTAGCCATTGGGCATGCTCTGGGAGCGACCGGTATTCGGCTCGTAGGGACCCTGGCCCGCATCATGGAGAAAAACGGCGGACGCTACGGATGCGCCAACGCGTGTGTGGGTGGCGGTCAGGGCGTGGCCACGATCATCGAGCGGACTGTCTAACGATTGATGGTGAGCGTTCACCGGGACAAGCGCAACCGCTCGGAATCACGATGGGGGAGGCTTGGAGGGGGAGATGGTCTCCCCCTCCATCCTCACCGGGCGCCGAGCCGCCTCAAGCCCGGTGAACGATTACGATTGGTGAGCCTGCCGAAGCAGTTTTCAGGCTTGTGGCGGTGCTTGAAAGCTGTTTCGGAACTCGCGATGGGGTATTCGTGCCACGATTTCCACCAGTTCAATGAGATTTGGGGCAGCTTCAAGAATGGCGGCCGGCAGTACTTCGTTACGTACCGGGTTTACCGATTATTTACCTTGTACAGACACTGAGAGGAGCGTCACATGGAAAAGATTTGGCTGAAAGCGTACGCGGATGGTGTTCCACCAGAGGTGGCCTTCGAAAGAATCACCCTGCCGCAGGCCCTTGCGAGATCAGCCGAGCGGTACCCCGATAGCCCGGCTCTGCTGTTCCAGGGCACAAAAATAACATACCGCCAACTTGATGACTTGGTCTCCAGGTTTGCGTCAGCCCTGGCGGCCCTAGGGGTTAGGCCCGGCGACAAGGTGGCTCTCCTAATGCCGAATCTCGTTCAGACGGTAGTGGCAACCTATGGGGCCTTGAGAGCCGGAGCAGTGGTGGTCATGAACAATCCCCTGTACACGGACCGCGAACTGGAGCATCAGTACAACGACTCCGGTTCCCAATACCTTGTAAGCCTCGACCTCTTGGTCCCGAGAATGATCAATTTGAGGCAAAAGACAGGGATTCGAAAGATCGTCTCCTGTCATATTCGGGACTTTCTGCCTTTTCCTCTCAAGCAGTTGTTCCCGTTCGTCAAGAAAGGCATGCACCTGAAAACCCCGGCGGCTCCCGATGTTTTCGAGTTCATGGATCTGGTGAAGAAATACGAGCCGATAACCAACCCGCCAAAACTGGAGTGGGACAGCACGGCTGTTTTGCTCTACACGGGCGGAACCACTGGTGTGTCCAAAGGCGTCGAGCTGACTCATGCAAATCTGTCCAGTAATGTTCAGCAGACCAACGCCTGGTTTCCCGAATTCGCGCCGGGCGGCGAGATCGTGGTCGGTTGCCTCCCGTTCTTTCATTCCTTTGGGATGACCTCGGCCATGAACGTCGCGATCTATCACGGATACGCGAACATCCTGATTCCCAAACCTGAGCCCAAACCAATTCTGGAGGCGATCGACAAGTACAAGGCAACTTTCATACCCGCTGTGCCGACGTTGTACAACGGCATGATCAACTTCCCCGAGCTGAAGAAATACAGCCTCAAATCCCTTAAAGGGTGCTTCTCCGGAGGGGCCCCGATGCCGATGGAGACCATGAGGAAGTTCGAGGAACTTACCGGTGCTCAGATCTGCGAAGGCTATGGGTTGACTGAAACCTCGCCCGTCACCCATACCAATCCGTTTGGCGCCAAGACCAAGCTCGGCACCATAGGTTTGCCGATGCCCAATACAGACGCCAAGCTCGTGGACGTGGACGATTACAGCAAAGAGATCACAACACCCGGAGAGCCCGGCGAACTGTGTCTCAAGGGTCCGCAGATTATGAAGGGCTATATCAATCGCCCGGACGAGACCGCCGCCACATTACGAGACGGCTGGCTCCTCACCGGTGACATCGCGATCGTTGACGAAGAAGGCTACTTCAGCATCGTGGACAGAAAAAAGGACATGATTATCTCGGGGGGATTCAACATCTATCCGAGGGATGTGGACGAAGTCCTCTTCTCGCACCCGAAAATCCTTGAAGCATGCGTGATAGGAGTTCCGGACGAATATTCCGGCGAGCGCATCAAGGCCTATGTGGTGCTCAAAGAAGGGGAAACGGCCGCTCCTGAGGAGATCGTTGACTACTGCAAGCAGAACCTCGTGAAGTACAAGGTCCCGAAGTACGTGGAATTCGTTAAGGACCTTCCAAAAAGCGCGGTGGGCAAGATCCTCCGTAAGGAGTTAAGGGCCATGGACCAGGCGAAGGCCGGTTCCACCCGATAGATCGAGACACCGTATGAAACGCTAACCCCCGAGCCAATTACACCCACTCTGTCAGGAGGCAAAATGAGAACAAAGGAACAGTACATCCAAGGTCTGGCCAAGATGAAGCGGAATATCTATTTCAACGGCAATCTTCTCGACCGGACAGACGAACTACAGCAGGCATGCCTCGATACCATGGGCACCACGTATGATGAGGCGGCCAAGCCTGAGAACCAGGAGTTGTTTACCGCCATCTCTCATCTCACGGGTGAGAGAATCAACCGCTTTACCCATATTCATCAGAATACGGAAGATCTCCACAGGAAGCAGGACATGACTCGCGCGCTGTGCCACAAGGTGGGCGGCTGCATCCAGCGCTGCATGGGGATCGACGCCACCAATGCCGTCTACAATGTCTCCTACGAGGCGGACAAGTTGAACAACGGCACCACTCAGTACCATGAGAACTTTAAGAAGTGGCTGGCCCGGTTTCAGACCGAAGACCTGGTGGGCTGTTGCGCTCAGACCGACGTCAAAGGCGATAGGATGCTGAGGCCCGCGGAGCAGCCTAACCCCGACGCTTATGTCCGGATCAAGGAGAGACGAAGCGACGGTATTGTGGTCAGCGGCTGCAAGCTGCACATTTCCGAGGCCTCTGTAGCCGACGAGGTGCTGGTGGTACCGACCCGCGCTCTGCGCCCCGAGGACAAGGACTATGCAGTGGCTTTCGCCATTCCGGGTGACTGGGACGGACTGAAGCAGGTGGTTACCATTCACAACCTGAGACCTAGAGAGCATTTCCCGCGCGGGTTCATGCAGGGCGCTACAGATTCCTACATGATTTTCGACGACTGCTTCGTTCCGTGGGATAGGGTGTTCCTGGCGGGCGAATGGCAACACGGAGGCGTGTTGGCTCTCCTCTTCGCTCTCTTCCACCGGCATTCCTATTCGGGCTGCAAGCCTGCAATCGGCGACATCCTTTTGGGGACAGCCGCTCTGGCCGCGGAAGTGAACAACGTTCACAAGGCGTCCCACGTCCGCGAAAAGCTTTCCGAGATCATTATGACCACCGAGTTGGGCTATGCGGCCGGATACACGGCTTCCGACCTGGGTAAACCGGAGGTCTACATTCCGGGCATGGGTTTTGTGCCTTACGGGCCCGGATCTTATATCCCGAATTCAATTTACTGTAATGTGGGCCGATGCCTTTCGGGAGAGGCGGTTTACAGGGAAGCCGAGATCCTTTGCGATATCGCGGGCGGCGTAGTAGCCACTTTCCCCCACGAAAAGGATTTCTGCAACCCGGAAGTTAAGGACCTTCTCGAGAAATACACCCAGCGGAATCCAAACATGCCAGTGGAAGACCAGTCTCAGTTCTGGCGGTACTTGGGTGACGTCCTATGCTCCGCTACAGGCGGCATAAGCAAAGTGGGCAATTACCATGGCGGCGGCTCACCGGTCATGGAGCAGATCGCCATCACTAGCCAGTATGACATTGAGTCCAGGAAAAAGCTGGTTAGATACATCGCGGGCATGAGCGGCGGGGACCGAGAAGCCTTGAGCAAGTTGACAAAGAAGTAAACCGAAGCTCCGCATGGACCGTTAAGTCATGGATTGACCGGTCTACGTGCCCCTTCCTGTCTCAGCGGGGAGGGGCACTTCGTTATTGACGCTGATTCTTCAAGTTTCAGGGGGACAAAACCATGGAAACCTTTCCCTGGTGGAACGAAGCACAGATTGAACTTGCCGAAGAAGCGAAGAAATTTACCGACGAGGTCTTAATTCCGATCGGCGAGCGCGATGCCCTCGCGAGAAAATTTCCGTGGGAAGCCGTGAAAGAGATGGGCCGCAAAGGCTGGTTCGGCGCGCTCATACCGAAGAAACACGGCGGCCGGGCTGAAGAGTGGGGCGTCACCGGCGCGGCTATCATCCTTGAAGAGACGTCACGTGCCGGGGAGGTCAGCGGGCCATTGGCAACCACGATGTTCGGCAGCGCCACCCAGCTCATTCACAACGGCAACGAAGAGCAGAAACAAAAGTGGCTGCCGGGGATTAACAAAGGCGAGCTTATCGGCTGCATCACTATGACCGAGCCGTACGCGGGCTCGGATATCGCGGGAATCGAGTCAACCGCCGTGCGCGACGGTGATTTCTATGTCATCAACGGAAAGAAGCGCTTCCAGACAATCGCCGCTGCCGCTGACCTGTATATGTGCTATTTCCTCACAAGCTCAAAGCCGGAGGATCGGAAGGCTTACACCCACCTCAGCGCCTTTGTAGTGGAGAAGGGGGCGCCTGGTTTCCACATTGAGCGAGTCAACGACACAATGGGCTATGACAGCTCTTACAACTGTTATTTGACCTTTGATGACGCCAGGATTCCCGCTTTCAGCCTCCTCGGACGGGAAGGGGAGGGTTGGAAGATCATGATGAGCGGCCTCAACGTCGAGCGGATTCTCAATGCCGCTCCCACGCTCGGCCCCATGCGGGAGTGCATCCGTTACACTCAGCAGCACCTTGAAAGACGCTTGCAGTTCGGTCGGCCGACCGGTGACATCGCCACCAACCAGTTCAAACTCGCGGACATGATCTGGAAGCTTTATCTCGGCAGGCTGGTGGTTTATTACGGCGCCTACTGCGCTGACCTCGGCCGCAACGTTCCGGTTGAAGCGGCAATCTCTAAGATGTTCACCAGCGATTCCGCAATGGAGACGGCCATTGAAGCAGTGCAATGCATGGGAGGCAACGGTATTCTGAAAATTTATCCCGTAGAGCGGATAATGCGTGATGCCAAGCATGCCCAGATAGCCGCGGGAACCTCTGAGGTCCTCAAGCTGCTCATCTACCGCCAGGGCGTGAAGGACCTGAAGCCTGACCTGAGGGTCCCGCAAAGGGTTGTCGATCCGGAACTCAAGACGCCTTTGCCGGTGGGCAAGCCGCTGCCCAAGAAACCGGTTCACGGTGAAGAGGACATACTCGGGGTACTGGCAGAGAACTATAGGGTGAACCCAGGTCTGCACATGACCATGGAGGATATCAAGGAATGGCTCGAGATCTCGGATGCAGATTTGGTCAAGCACCTGGAAAGTCTTGAAAAGCAGGGTCTGGCCGGGCTGTACCGAACCCGAAAGGGCATTTCCCTTGCCAGGGTAACTTACCCGGGCCTGCAAAAAGCCAATCCGCCCGAGTATTACCGTTATATTCCGACGTGGGCCGATCCCAAAGACGTGTTTTAGAGCGCGAAATGGCATCAGGCACCTGCTAATTTGGAGGCAGAATTATGAAGATGGACAAAACCGGCCGACTGGACGGCAAAGTTGCGGTCATTACAGGGGCTGCCAGCGGCATTGGCCGGGCAACGGCAATTCTTTTTTCCAGAGAAGGAGCCAAACTTGTTCTGTCGGATTGGAATGAAGAAGGGCTGAAGGAAACTCTCGAGCTTGTCCTCAAAGGGGGCGGAGAGGCCGTCATGCAGAGAACAAACGTGGCGAATGAAGAGGAGGTCAAGAAACTTATGGAACTGGCCTTCCGAAGCTACTCCGTCATAGACATCGTCTGCAACAATGCGGGAATCACCGGACACTTCGCCACTCTGGACCAACAAGACGGAAATGACTGGCGCGAGGTTTATGGAGTGAATGTTCTGGGTGCGGTCTTCACCACAAAATACGTGTCCGGGCACATGCAGGAGCGTAAGGCGGGCGCGATTGTAAATACGGCTTCGGTGGCCGGAATCCGCTCCGGTGCCGGAGGCAATGCGTACAGCGCAAGCAAGGCGGCCCTCATCAACTTTACCCAGACCGCCGCGTGCGATCTCGGCCTTTACAATATTCGGGTCAATGCAGTCTGCCCCGGGCTGATCGAAACTGGTATGACCAAGCCTGTGTTCGATTTGGCCCGGGAAAAAGGAAAGTTCGATAAACTAGGCAGCCGCTGCGAGTTGCGCCGCTACGGCCGACCCGAAGAAGTTGCCGCGGCCATCCTTTTTCTCGCCAGTGACGAAGCAAGCTATGTTACGGGTCAGGCTTTGCCGGTGGACGGAGGCAACACCGCTTCCCTCAACTTGCCGGGCATGAAATTTTGAAGCCAAGGACTCGATGGACCCGAAAAACGGAATGACTGTCGCACAATTCCGGTTTTGGACCCGCGGAAAGGATCTTCTATAGCCTTTCTCCAAACGTCTTGCCGAATGACGGGAATACAAGATCGGAAATGATTTTCACGAATCGCACCGGGCGCCACAGGCACAATAGGTCCAGACATGTGACATATGAACCGATCATCGGCCACGTAGGGTAGGGCGCGCACGGCCGTGCGCCCCTACAGTTTGCTATAGACATCGATGGGTCTGGTGTAGGGGCACGGCGTGCCGTGCCCTCAGCGCTCCATGAAGAGGTAACTAGCAATGGCAATGAAAGAGGCCGCGGAAGAGCTGAAGCGACGAAAGGCCAAGGCCCTGGAGATGGGCGGCCCTGAAAAAGTGGCTCGGAAACACGCTGAGGGACTTGGAACCGCCCGAGAGCGTGTGGAAAAGTTGCTGGATCCGGGCACCTTCTTCGAGATGGGGGCGCTCTGTCATTCGGACGTCCCCGGCATGGAAGACAAGACGCCGGCTGACGGTAAGATCGCGGGTTTTGGCACGATTGATGGCCGTACGGTTGCGGTTACCGCGGATGATGCCACGGTTCTTGCCGGGACCGGAGGTCGAGTAGGTGTCGAGAAGGAGCATCGCCTCACACGCTGGGCAGCCGAGAAAGGCTATCCTGTAATCAACTTGGGCGAAGGTGGAGGCGCTCGCATACCCGATATAATGGGTTCGGAAGGCCTCAGCTCCATGACCATGAGAAAAGAGATGGCTGTACGATGCCGTCAGGTGCCGTTTGTGGCGACGATCATGGGGGAGTGTTTCGGCGGGCCGTCCTGGTTGGCCGCGCTCGCCGATTTTGTGGTTCAGGTGAAGGGCTCCTGTATGGCTGTTTCCGGTCCCAGGGTACTGGAAGTCGCTACCAGCGAACAGGTTACGAACGAAGAACTTGGCGGATGGAAACTCCATGCTGAAATAACCGGCCAGGTGGACAGGGTAGCGGAAGGCGAAGAGGACTGCTTCCGGATTGTGCGCGAGTTCCTGGCCTATATGCCCTCCAACGCCGGGGAAGTACCTCCCGTCGTGCCCCCGACCGGAGATGACCAGGAAACAAGGCAAGAACGGCTGCTGTCCATAGTTCCGGCCGAGTCTCGTCGCGGTTATGACATGAGCCGGGTGATCAAGACCATTGTGGACGATGAGCGCGTATTCATGCTCAAGCCCGACTTCGACCGGAGCGTGATTACCTGTCTCGCGCGCATCGACGGCCGCAGCGTGGGAATCATTGCAAATCAGCCGATGCATACCGCCGGGGCCATGGGACCTGATGGCTGCGACAAATGCACAAGTTTTATCTGCTTATGTGATTCCTTCAATATTCCTCTGATTTTTCTGCATGACACGCCGGGGTTTTTGGTGGGCAAAGCTGCAGAATATAAGCGCATGCCCGGCAAGATCATCAATTTCATCGAGGCGGTTGCACTGTCCAGTGTTCCGAAGATCTCCCTGGTAATTCGCAAGTCCTATGGGATGGCATACTCCAACATGTGTGGGACAGGCATGGGCGCTGATTTCGTCCTGGCCTGGCCAAACGCGGAAATCAGCTTCATGGCCCCGGAAGTCGCTGCCAACGTTGTTTATCGCAGGAAAATAGACGAATCAGACGACATCAAGGCTGCACGGGATCAAGCCGAACAACAAATCAGGGCCGCGGGCGCTCCTTGGAAAGCAGCAGGTCTGGGCTTGTTGGAAGATGTTATCGATCCACGCGATACCCGAAAGGTCTTGAGCCAAATCCTCAAGTTGGCGAGGGGGCACGATGGAGAGTACCGCAGCAAGCGGCAGCTGGCCAACTGGCCTACGACCTTCTGATAGTGAAGCCAAGCTCCCCCGGGACAGAGTTCTCTTGGGGCTTGAGACCGGTTCGCGATTAAACCTGTAAATCTGAAGCGCTTTCCTAGAGGTGAACATGGCGGGCATGCCGCGTCCCGCGGGACCGCCACCGTATTCTGGTGGGGCCGGCGTCCCTGCCGGCCTTAAATAAAGTCACTGCTTCTTCTCTGGTTCCCAGGCGCTGCCTGGGAACCCATACCTTCCGGACAGAGCCCGGAAGCGAGTGTCATTGCCGCGCGGTTGCGGAGGCGGGGCCTTTCGATATGCGTTCCAAGACAGAACCTCACAACGAGAACCGGCCGGACCCGGGGTTGGTAGGGGCACGGCATGCCGTGCCCGTTTGAGCCATTCCGCGAAATTCAACGCGATTCACATTAACTATCAACGATTGCGCGTGGACAATATAGGCGAGAGTCATGACCAAAAAAAAGAGGATCCAAGTCCCGATACCGTTTCCGGTCAAGTCGGTTAATTGCTATTACATCCCGGGTTCGGTTCCAACCTTGATTGATACCGGGGTGAACCTGCAGGACACTCTGGAGGCCATAAAACGTGGAATAGAAGCTCAAGGCGGGAAACTCGAGGACGTGCGTAGGATAATAGCGACTCACGGCCACGCTGATCACATCGGATTGGCTGGAAGAATTGCCGAAATCAGTGGAGCAGAGGTGTTCGTCCACAAGTGGGATACCGTTCGATGGGCTGATCGTGGAGGCGAGCACGCCGGAGACAAACATGGTGATTTCCGAACGTTCTTCCTGGAAGCGGGATTACCGACGGACTCTATCGATGAACTCGTCGCATCGCTTATATCGGGTTTCAGGAAAATGTGCCACCCTGTATCCACAGAGAGGATGCTGGAACACGGGATGGTTTTCAAATTTGACGACTTCGATCTTGAGGCCATTCATACTCCCGGACACAGCCCCGGTTGTGTATGCCTTTGGAACCGGGCGGACCGCGAGTTGTTCACCGGGGACACTCTGTTGCCAGCCCTAATTTCCAACCCCACGATAGAAAAAACCGGCTCCACAGATTACAAAAGCCTGGTTGGCCACCAGGCCTCACTGGAACTCATCGGCGGCCTGGATGTGAAAAGGGTGTTTCCAGGGCACGGATTGCCTTTCGACAGTCTGGAAGCTCGGCTGAGAGACATCCGGGGATACCACGGTCGGCGCACCAAACAAATACTACGAATTCTCGGCCAAAAGGACGGCTCGGCCGGAAACCACGACGGAAAGACCCAATACATGGTGGCAACGGAGCTTTTCGGTTCAATCTCCGGACGAGAGTTGTTTTTTGCGGTGTCTTCTGCCAGGGCGTATCTGGATGCACTGGAAGAGCAAGGGCTTGCGACAAGGCTCAAAGAAGGCACTCGGCACTTTTACCGATCGAAAGCGTCATAGGCTTTTGCCCGAAAGCCGCGGTGTTTCTCCTTGCCGGAAAGGAAGCTCATGAACGGTGCGGAAATATTAGTCAAAACTGCTTTGGAAGCGGGGATTGAAATATGTTTTTCAAATCCCGGCACAACGGAACTGCCTTTAGTCGCTGCCATGGATTCTATGCCCGGTATTCGAGCGGTGTTGGGCCTGTTCGAGGGTGTCTGTACCGGGGCCGCTGACGGGTACGGGCGAATGAGCAACAAGCCGGCCATGACACTGTTGCACCTGGGCCCAGGGTTAGGTAATGGGCTTGCCAACTTGCATAATGCCAAGCGCGCATTTACACCGGTTTTCAACGTGATCGGCGAACATGCTTCCTGGCACCGTGCCGCTGACGCGCCTCTGACGATGGATATCGAAGCCCTGGCGAGGACCGTATCGGGGTGGCAATGTACGTGTGATTCTGCGGACTCACTGTCAAAAAACACCGCAGACGCAATTGCCGCGGCTATGAGAGGGCAGATTTCCACACTCATTGTTCCTAACGATTTCCAGTGGACCGAGTGCAGCGACACGACGATAAGCGTTCCTCAATCATCTTCAGAGGAAATTGATAAAGCAGCAATTGACGAACCTGCCAAGCTCTTGCGGGCTGGAGGGAAAGCCTTACTGATCGTGGGCGGAAAGGCACTTCGTAAAGCGGGTCTTCAAGCGGCTGCGCGTATTAGAGCTGCTACCGGTTGCGATTTGCTTTCGGAGAGGGTCTTTGCTCGCATGGAAAGAGGCCCCGGAATTCCATCCGTGAGCAGGCTCCCCTATTTTCCCGAACACGCTGTTGCTGTTCTATCCAAATATGAAGCGGTTGTCCTGGCGGGAACCAAAGAGCCGGTGGCTTTTTTTGGGTACAAAGGCATGCCCAGCCTGTTGTTGACGGACAGCCAGAGGACCTTCCGCATGGGTGGCGGGAACCAAGACTTGACCGAGGCCCTGGAGTGCCTGGCTGATTCCCTGAATGCTCCCCTGTACAGTGCTCTCAAAACCGAACCATCCGCGGAAGCCGGCAAGACAGACCTCCCTTCAGGTCCATTGACTGCTGACAAGGCCTCCCTGGTTCTGGCGAGGCTGCAGCCCGAAGGGGCCATAATTGTGGACGAATCCATCACCACTGCGGCTACTTATTATCCTTTGGCTGCGAACGCGGGACCCCACAGTCTGCTTACGATAACCGGCGGGGCAATCGGCCAGGGAATGCCGTGCGCTGTCGGGGCCGCGCTTGCGTGTCCGGATCGCCCGGTGATCAATTTCCAGGCCGACGGGAGTGCAATGTACACTTTGCAGGCTTTGTGGACTCAAGCGCGAGAGTCCCTCAACATAACCACGCTGATCTGCTCAAACAGGAAGTACAATATTTTGCGACTGGAACTTTCCCGGTCCGGTTACACGCCGCCGGGCAAGAATGCCCTTTCTCTTTCGGATCTTTCCGATCCGCCTATCGACTGGGTGAAAATCAGCCAGGGAATGGGTGTTCCCGCTGTGGCCGTAGATACTGCCGATCGGCTGGCCAAAGAATTGCTCAAGGCGATTGCCGAACCCGGACCCCATTTAATAGAAATGGAGCTTTGATACAGATACGCCTTCAAAGAAGTGACATTGGCAATGGCCGGCGGGGACGCCGGCCTCTACCACAACATGGCAGCGGCAGGCGTCTCGTTCGGCCTTCAATAATTAAACCTGATTGATCCCGACACAGTATCAGCCGACGGTAAAAAAGGATTCGTCAAACTCGGCCTTTCCCTCGTATCGTTTCGTGTAAGCTCCAACCACCTTGTCCCTGCCGGTCAAAATTTCCGGGTCCACTTGAATCCCGGCCTCATGCAACGCTTTCACGACCGCTTCAGGGGCCGGCGGGCACGTCTTCACCGCTATCATATGGTTTATGTCGGGATTGTTCTTATTTGCCTCGAACATGCACTTCCCTAAAAGGATGGTGTGCTTGCGCCCGGGTGTGGGCTTCATCATCTTGCCCGTCAGGATTTCGACATCGTCCCAAGCTTTGCCTCCCCACGCGCGACCTACGGCCGTCAACACAACGCCCGTGAGCCCGGAACAATAAGTACACAGACTTAAGTCGTACTTCGGATAAGAGAGTCCCTTTATCCCCATCTTTTCCATCGGCGCGGGCAGATCGCCGCTCGCGCTGTACGCGAAAGTGTACTCCAGATTCATTGCCACATCTTCGATCTTTTCGCCGACTATTTCGAGGTCCGACAGATCCGATGTCCTGCCCATGTCCTTGGCGGCATACGCGAGGTGAGGGATCTGGGAGGGCTTGTACCCTAGTATTGTGGCTCCCACCTTGTCCGCGGAGAGCACATCCCCGGACGCCACCAGTATGTTGCTTCTCCTTATTCTGCCGTCAAAAGAAGGTCCGCGCTCATTGGTATAAATGCCGTCAAGAATGGTGCACGACGGTGGAATTTTGTTGGCAAGCTTCGACACCATGTAATGCAGATCCTTTTCAGGGTCCGCAGAGTGGCATTTCTTGCGGGAGTTAACGTCTATCATCCCTTTGAGATTCTTGATTCCAAGGGTTACGATTGTTTGCGCGTGGGTTTTCAGCACCGGCACGTTCACTACAAAATCGCTATGGAGAATGTCAGTGTTGAAAGCGAGCGTCACCCCGCCGCCGAGGTCAACCTTTTCAAAGGGCCTCTCAAATACGTTTATGCATTTCACCCCGTAGCGCTTTTTGAGGGAACCGTAGCCCAGAGTCTCGAACGCGTGGGCCGCGGTTTCATAGTCCTTCGGGTTGTAAACCACGGTGCCTTCGCCAATGCTGATGTCGTCGATCCCCCGTTCCTTCAGCAAGTGGACCACATCAGCTATTACTCTGGATGTCGTTATCACGCCATATTTGGGAAACGGAACCAAACGTGTCCAGAAGACGATATTAGGTTTCACAAAGACCTTGGCTCCACTGGGGAGATGATCAAGCCCACCCGATAGATCGACAGCTTTCTTAACCGATTCCAGGGGCTTACCGTAGCGAACAATTGCCACTTTCGGCACGCTCATTTGGACAACCTCCATTTTGTTTGTAGTGCCACAGTTCGAGAATGAATCGTGAAACGAATTCACTCATAAGCATTCAGTCAGGCAAGGATGCTTCGTGCAGTAGAGCTGGGGGTCTACCACCGCAGAGATCGCGCAGAGCCATTATAGCATTTGCCGGAAATAATGTCCGTGGACGCCAACGGCTCGCACGTCGTTCCCGCGAAAGGGGTAATCCTGGCAATCCCGTGAGACGCGGAACTCGATGCTTGCCCCGGTTTTCACCGGAGCAAACTTGGGGATCGCAGGAATGACGGAATGTCGTCCTTCCGAATCTGACAAAATTTTTGGCAAATACTGTAGTTGTTCTGTATCTCCGGCATCTCCGCGGTATCTGCGGTGAAATGGTACTACCAGGATCGTCTGTCATACCAAGGCGCGTTCAAACACTGAAGGATCAGGTAAATCCCGCACGGACCTGAGAGACCTCAGGTCCGTGCTGATTTTGGATCAAACAATCTTCACCGTTTGAAATCGATTCCGCATTAGGCCTTCCGCTTCGCCTCTTCCTCGGCCCTCAGGATCTTGCGGAGGACCTTGCCGACCGCGGACTTGGGGAGGGCGTCCCGGAACTCCACTAACTTGGGCACCTTATAGGTGGCGAGTTTCTCCTTGCAAAAAGCGATGATTTCGTCACCGCTCGCGGTTTCTCCCGGCTTTAGCACGACGTAAGCCTTCATTGTCTCACCCCGGTACTCGTCCGCGATGCCTACGGATACAGCATCCAACACCTTGGGATGTTGGTAGAGCACCTCGTCGATCTCTCGGGGATATATGTTGAATCCACCGGCAATAACCATATCTTTCTTGCGATCCACAACGAATAGATAATCGTCTTCGTCACGGACCACAATGTCACCGGTACTCAGCCATCCGTCTTTGATCTGTCCGGCAGTCTCCTCCGGATTGCGATAGTACTCCCTCATGATCAGGGGGCTCTTTATTAGCAGCTCACCCGGCTCACCCGGCTTGACGTCTTCCACTCCTTGCTCCACGTCCACGATCCGGATATCGGTGTCCGGAAACGGTACGCCGATGCTGCCTACCTTCTTCATACCCATGATGGGGTTGGCGACTCCCAAGGAGGTTGTCTCGCTCATCCCCCAACCTTCGCTGAAGAAAATGCCCATGTCCTTGACCTGTTCGATGAGTTCCTGGGGCATTGGCGCCGCGCCCGAATTCAGGAGACCCAGCTTTTTGCCGAGATCCATCTCCGCGGCTTTGGGATGGTTGATAATCGCCGTAATCATAGTCGGGACAGCGGGAAAGAAAGTGATCTCTTTAAAGTTCTCGAGGGTGCCCATGATCTCGTCGATCTGGAACCGGGGGATAACTATTTGGGTGGCGCAGTTGAGCATGGCCCAATTCATGACGACGATGTTCCCGTAAACGTGAAAGTACGGGAGCACAGCCACCACAGAGCGACGTTCCGGAGGCGTGAGAGTAGTGGTTGAAGAGCCCCACAGCGCGCACTGGAAGGTGGCGGCGACGAGGTTGGCATGGGTGAGAACCGCGGCCTTGGGGACGCCCGTGGTTCCTCCGGTGAATTGAATCATGCAAGGGTCCTCGGGGTTCACTTGCACTCGCGGGCGCCGCGTCTCCGTGCAGCCGTCCAGCAACTCCGAGAAATGATACCACTTCGGTTCCAGTTCCAGACTTTCCTTTGTGCTCTGGCCGAGCCCGGTGATGTAGTCGGTCACCTTGGTCACTATCACTCGCTGGATTTCTACCTCTTGGCAAAGCGCGCGGATGTTGGGTAGGACCATGTCGAAGGTGAAGAGGGTTGTCATCCCGGTCTTGTCAGCAGCGTGCTTTAGTTCCGCCGTCGTGTACATGGGGTTCAGGTTCACCACCACAGCCCCTAAAGAGAGAGCCGCGTAGTTGGCGATGAGGTACTGGGGGCAGTTGGGCAGGTTCATCCCGACCTTGTCTCCCTTCTGCACGCCCAGCTTTGCCAGGGCGTTCGCCATGCGCAACACCAGTAGGCGTAGCTCCCAGAAGGTTATCTCGGTCCCGAAGAAGTTGAGGGCTGCTTTGTCGGGGTAAGAATTCGATGGGATACCGATCAAATCGTGGAGTGGGATCCGAGGGTATCGGATTGTGAAGGGGACGTTGTAGTCGTAGTGCCGCTGCCAGGGCCTGGACTCCATGAGCATTACCTCCCGCTTTTGATTTGAATTGGCGGAACGGCACCCGGAAAGGTGCCACGTCCATGATAGCGATAAGTATTACTACATGCTTTATGAAAAAGTCACGCAAAAATATCGCACTATCCCCTGCGCGCAAATTTTATGTTTGACAGCCCGACCCGAATGTTCTATAGAATGCCCTGATCACTAATCGGCCTGCCCTCTTGGAACGGACACGAATGCCTGAGCGGAAGCTCCATCTTCTACCTGGCAAGGAGGGAGAACGAGCGATTCACAAGGAGGGGTCTAGTGAAGATCAGCGAGCTGGTTAAACAGACCCAGGTGTCCAAGGAGACCATCCACTACTACATCCGCGAGGGCCTTCTCCCGCGACCCCGGAAACTGGGGAAGAACGTCGCCGACTATAACGAAAGCTATGTGGAGCGAATTCGCATTATCAAGGAATTCCAGGACCACTGCTTTCTCCCGCTATCTGTGATCAAAAAAATTCTCAAATACGAGAAGGGCTCCCCGGAAAGGGAATGGTACCTCCAACTTCACACCGACTACTTTCGCCCTGTGGACAAGCTTCTCCCCACCGAGATAGCGGGAGAACAAGATTTCCGGAAAGCCACGGGCTTGGGTCGGCGGTGGCTGGCCAAGATGGAGGAATGGCGTATCATAACCCCCCAGATCCGAAACGATCAAAAAATCTATTCCCAGGATGACCTCACGTTGGGGAAGGTCGTCGTGGACATGGACAGGATCGGACTGGGACCTAAGGACGGTTTTGACCCTGAGGCGTTAAAATTTTACAGCGATTTGTTCCGTGATATCGTGGTCATGAGCCATAGATATTACAGGCAAGCGGGGTCGGGGCAGCTTTCGGCTTCTGAATATGCCATGCGATCGGTACAAGCGAGGGAGATAATGAGTGTTTTCTTCTACCATCTCTATCGAAAACTCTCTCGCGAAGAACACGAGAAAATGCCTTTCTTGCCCGTGAATGGCAAAACGGAGGGGAGCGTACAGGCTAAAATATCATTCTCTTCCCGATAGGAAGGAGGTGGCGAGAGGCGGAAACGGGCCTGGAGTTCTGGAGATCGCGTCAGCCTTATCATGTTGTCATAAAGGGAGAAAAGCATGAAAACAATGTTTTGGAAGGTCTTTATTCCCGTAGTCGCTTTCGCTGTAATCCTGGGTTGGGGGCTGCCTCTTGCCGTAGCAGCGGACCTAACGAAGGCCAATGCATCCTTTGAAGTCAACAAAATGGGCGATATGTCCGACTTTGATCCGAACAAGCCCGTGATCCCTACAGGGGATACCATCAAGATCGCCCTTGTGGCTTCATTCTCCGGACCGGCCGCCTTAGTGGGACAGATATACTATATTTCAGTCCTATGGGCAGCCCACGACATCAACAAAAGAGGAGGCATCCTCGTTGATGGGAAAAAGAAGCTGGTCGAGGTCATCAAGGCCGATCACATGGGCAAGCCTGACCAGTGCAAGAAGATATGCGAGAGGATGGTCCTCCAGGACAAGGTCCACGTGCTATGGGGCACTGATGGCAGCCATCTGATGAAAATCATCAATGAAACCGCCAACAAATACAAAGTTATTGCCCATAACACCGCTTCTTTGACCGACGACCTTCAGGATGCCACAAATTTCTCTCGTTATGCCTTCATGTCCTCTTTTTCCACCGACCAGATCGGCCGCGGCCTGGCCAATTACTATGGCCAAAGGAAGAAGGAAAAGAAGTTTTACATCCTCTGCCAAGATTACATGTTCGGCCACGCGATGGCTGCCGGGTTCAAGAAAGGGCTGAAAGAATTCTATCCTGAGGCCGAGATCGTCGGAGAGGATTATCACAAACTGTTCCTCACCGATTTCGCTCCCTACCTGACCAAGATAAAGGCTGCCGGCGCCGAGGTAGTTTACACCGGCGACTGGATTCCCGACGCGGCCAACCTCCTCAAGCAGTCCAGGCAAATGGGGATTACGCTTCCCTTTGCGCATATCTTCCTGGACGAGCCCAACTTCCTGCATGAAGTAGGTGTTGACGGTACGAAAGGTTTGGTCCAGCTTAGCCAGATGTACACGGACAATCCTTACTTCAAGACACCGGAACAAATTAAATACTACAAAATGTGGAACGACCTGTGGAAGACCAAATGGCAGGCGCCTTTCAATACGAAGCTCTTCGAACACGGAGGGGGGAATATAGGCTCCTACAATCAGCAGACCTATTGGCTCCTGAGTGTCATTGAGCGGGCCGCCAGCACGGATCCTGAAAAGATCATCAAGGTCTGGGAAGGCGATACGTACCGTTTTGTGAATGGAAAGACGCTGAAAATGAGGCCTTGCGACCACAAGGCGATCCAGGACCTCTATGTGGCCGAATTTGTGGTACCTGACGAACAGAAAGTGGACTTCAACATTCCTCCTCACCATTGGTTTACGGGCTGTTCCTATGCCGGGCCTTCGGCGAAAATCCCGGCAGACAAAGTGCTCCCCCTCATGGACGAAAAACTCGATCGGTGCAAGGGGAAAAACGGTTGGGGAGAGTGAGTCGGGAGACGAGGAACAACGCATAGCGTAGAGACAACGTCGGAGTTTCTTCTCAAATTCAAGGTTCGGATAGCATGAAGATTGCGGTGGCTTTCGCCGTACGGTTTTCGGTCTGCGTACTCTTCCGCTAAGAGGGCGAAGTGATGGATCCAAAAACTGCAATGTATATTGCCCAGGGCATACACGGGTTAGCCTATGGCATGATCCTATTCCTGGTAGCCTCCGGCCTGAATATCATCTTCGGCATGATGGGGATTCTGAACCTCGCCCATGCGGCTTTCTTCATGCTTTCCGCGTATTTTTGCTTCCAGTTTGTGAGTTTGACCGGCAGTTTTTGGGCGGCTCTGCTCCTGGCGCCGGTTGCTACCGCTTTTTTTGGGATTCTCGTGGAGAGATTTCTTCTTAGACAAGTGCGCGGCCTTGGACATATGGCTGAGCTGATCCTGACAGTGGGCGTCTCTTTGGTTATTCTGGCCGCCGTCAAGATCTTCTGGGGCACAGAGAGTCTTCCGGTCAAGATCCCGCCGTTGCTGACGGGCTTGGTGTCCATTGCCGGCATGGACTACCCTGTGTACAGGCTGTTCGTCATCGGGATGGCCCTCACTGTCTTGGCGATCATGTCTTTACTCCTCTACAAAACCCGTTTGGGCAAAATCGTGCGCGCTGCCGTTTCCGACGCGGGTATGGTGAGTGCTCTCGGCATCAATATCCCCCTGGTCTTTATGTTGGTTTTCGGAATTGGCATATGGCTGGCCGGAATAGCCGGAGTTGCCGTTGCCCCGATACTGACCGTGTTCCCCGGATTGTCGGACCAGGTGGGAATGGATGCTTTCGTGGTGGTGGTTACCGGGGGACTTGGCAGCCTCTCGGGCGCGTTTATAGTAGCCATAATATTCGGCTTGCTGAGTTCCTATGGAGTTCAGTTCTTCTCCCAACTCGCGCCGGTCCTGATGTTTCTATTCATGGCCATAGTCCTGGCGATTAAGCCTACAGGCTTGTTTGGAGAACGGGAATGACGAACAAGGTCTCTAAATGGGTGTTTTGGCTGGTTCTCGTTGTGATCTTGGCCGCTTACCCGAAACTATTCGGGCTTTACTATACGAACCTGTTCGTAACCTTCGCCATCTTCGCCCTCTTTTCAGTCTCCTTTAATTTGCTGCTGGGCTACACGGGGCTTCTGAGTTTCGGACATGCCATGTTTTTTGGCGCCGGAGGTTACGGCACGGCTTTGGCTCTGAAGCATATCGAGGGCCTGGCACTGTTGCCGGCGGTCTTAATCGGTCTGTTATCCGCGGCTGCCCTTGCTCTCATATTGTGCCCACTCGTCGTCAGGGTCAGCGGCACGGCCTTTTCCATGCTACACCTGGCTTTTGGCGAACTCATGCACGTCCTTGCGCTGAAACTGCGAAACATAACAGGAGGTGAGGACGGTATCGGGGGCTTTCCCATCCCGCCGGTAAGTATTCCGGGCATTGTATCCATTGATATAAGACAACCGGAGAACTTCTATTATTTTGCCGTCGTCTGCCTGGGGATCAGCCTTCTCATCATTTGGTTCTTTACAAAGACGCCTTTTGGCCAGATCCAAATCGGCGTACGTGACAACGCTAAGAGGATCGATTACCTGGGGTTCAAGGTGCCCCAGACCAAGGCGGTGGTTTATGTCGTCTCGGCTGCTTTTGCCGGGGTGGCCGGCTCCATGTACGCATTGTTTCAAAACCTCATTTCGTCCGCCGCATTGAACGTCCTGACCTCCTTTGCTCCGATTACGATAACCATGATCGGAGGCGTCGGCAGCTTTTTCGGCCCCATAGTGGGCTCGGGCATCTTTCAGGTCATAGAGGAACTTACGAGCCGCTACACGGAACAGGTTGAGTTGGTGATAGGTCTTATCCTGATTCTGGTCATTATGTTCGCCCCCATGGGATTTATGGGCGCGATAAGCCTTTTGAAACAAACATGGTTTCCGTCCCGGACCGCCAGAGTTGCCTTGAAGGGGGCTTCATGAACATCCTGGAAACCAACGGACTGTATCATGATTTTAGCGGGCTAAAAGTCCTGTTCGACGTTAACCTGCAAGTGGAAAAAGGAGAGCGGCACGCGGTCATTGGGCCCAACGGGGCGGGAAAGACGACCCTGTTCAATATCATCACCGGAACTTACGTGCCAAGGCAAGGACAGGTGCTTTTCAAGAGCAAGAAGGTCACCGGCGCCAAGCCCCATGAGCTGACACGGCTCGGCCTGGGAAGGTCTTTTCAGATTACCAGCACCTTTGACCGAATGACCGCTTTTCAGAATATCCGCCTAGCCATCCTGTCCAAAAGAGGAATACGTTTCAACTTGTTCCGTATGGTGGACAAGATGAAGGACATTACCGAAGAGACCGAAGAGGTCCTGCGGAGGATCGGTCTGGACGGGGAACGGGATTTTCCCGCAGGGGCGTTATCGTACGGCAAACATCGTGCCCTGGAAATCAGCTTGGCCCTGGCGACCGATCCCGATTTGATCATGCTGGACGAGCCCACGGCCGGTATGTCGCGGGATGAAACGCACCATACGGTGGAACTGATCAAGAGGCTTACCGAAGGCAAGACCGTGGTCATAATAGAGCACGATATGGATGTGGTTTTTTCCCTCGCGGACCGAGTGACGGTTCTTGATTACGGGCGGATCATCGCTGTAGGGACCCCCGAGGAGATACAGGGGAACCAGGCGGTTAGGGATGCCTACCTGGGTGATCTGGAGGTCTGAGATGCTGCTCGAAGTCAAAGAACTCAATACCTATTACGGCTCCAGTCACGCGCTTCAAAGCTTCTCCCTGACCGTAGAGAAGGGCGAGATCGTCGGTCTCCTGGGGCGAAACGGCATGGGCAAGAGCACTTCGCTCAAGAGCATCATGGGGCTGGTAAAGCCTCGTTCAGGGACGGTTTCCTTCGAAGGCAAACCTCTCTTCGGGCTGCCGCCCTACAAGATAGCCATGTCGGGCATAGGTTACGTGCCGGAAGAAAGGCGAATTTTCCCCACGTTGTCGGTTTTGGACAATCTGCTTCTCGGAGTAAAGGGCGGGAAGGTGAATTCAAGCGATCCCAACGCCTGGACAGTGGAAAGGATATTCCACCATTTCCCCAGCCTCCAGAAAAGAGCCAACAGCAAAGGGGCCCATCTCTCCGGCGGAGAACAGCAGATGCTGGCCATCGGCCGTTCCCTCATGGGGAATCCGTCACTGCTGCTCGTGGATGAACCCACAGAAGGCTTAGCCCCGATCATGGTGAAAGAGGTCCGCAACGTACTGGCCGAGATCAATAACTTAGGGGTCTCCATCCTTCTGGTCGAACACAACCTCAAGGTCGCCATGTCTCTCGCTCATCGGGTTTACCTCATGGGCAAGGCGCACATCGGTTTCCAGGGGACGATGGATGAACTGAACGCCAACCCGGAGGCACGGGCCAAGTACCTGGAGGTTTAGCGACAAAACGCCGGCAGGTCAGTCAGGCAAAAGCGCAACCTGGCCGACCGTCGCAGGCATCGAGTTCTGGATAGGAAAACTTCACGGCAATTAAGCGAAAGGAGAAGATAGTGATGAGGTACTGGAAAGGTTTCACCGGTTTTGTTTTTTTCTTGGTGGTACTGCTGGCGTCGGTCTGGCTTGCCGCCGACGCCTCCGCACAGGCGGCCAAGGAAGTGGTAATAGGTTATTCCGGGCCCCTCAGCGGTGTGGCAGCGGAGTACAGCCAGGACTGTACGAACGGGCTGGAAATGGCCGTCAATGAAATCAACGCCGCGGGAGGCATCACCGTTGGCGGTGAGAAGCACCTTTTCAAACTCGTCAAGCTCGACGATCGAATTGATCCCACAGAAGCGGTCAGTAACTGCCGCAAGTTGCTGGATCAGTACAAAGCGCCGGCAGTGTTCAATCCGGTCTTTAACACCCTTGCAGCGATGGCCAGAATCAATGAGGAGAAGGGGCACGAGTTCCTTATCATGGCCTATACCAGCACGCCCAAAGTGATCGAAATGGGCAACAAGCTGCTGGCGGCCATACCGCCTCCATTCACGGTTTACGTGAGGAGCTTTTCCGATCTAGCGTGGAAAAAGGGATGGCGCAAGGTTGCCATGGTGGTGACCCTGGGAGCGTACGGGGACGAGTGGCGGTCCGCTTTCAAAGAGCACTGGCAAGCCAAAGGCGGCCAGATCACTGAAGACAAACCGGCCAACTACTACACTGAGACGGACTTCTCCGCTCAGTTGACCGCAGCCGTGGCCACCAAGCCCGATGCTATGCTCATCGGCGGGCCTTCCGGCACCACGGCGCTGGTCATTGAACAGGCCAGAGGTCTGGGGTACAAGGGCGGATTTATCCTCATCGATCAGGCCAAGATGGATTACATCGCCAACATTCTCAAGGGCACCCAACTGATGGGCAACACCATTGGCGTGGCCGCGGTGGCCATGTCGCCCACGGCAGCCGCGCCCGCTTTTGACAAGAAATACGTGAAGGACTACAAGCGCATGCAAACCTGGGAAGTGGCGCTCAACTACGATGCCATGCACGCTTTGGCGCGCGCCATGGCTGCGGCCGGAACCGTGAAGGATCCGGTCGCGATCCGAGCCGCCTTTCCCAAGGCATTCCCTCTGAGCGGGGACAAATACCCTGTGGAGTACTCGGGCATTACGCCGGGAGGCCGCATGGAGGTTGCGGGATCTGTGCAGACGATTGACGAAGCGGGAAAATATGGTCCGGTTCAAATGTGTGCGTGGTGGTTGAAAACGCAAGAGGAATTCAACAAATTTAAGTCCGAGGCCGCGCCGGTCGGCAACGCGACCTGGGAGTTCTACAAGTTCGAGAAGGAAGAGTAGGAAGCTCGGTGCCCCCGCTTCCAAGAGGTGGGGGCATGCTTCCAACGGGGATGACTCGCACGGTATCACCGCCGAAGTGTAAACGCCGGCGCGATCAAGAGTGAATCCCGATTTGACAGAATGAATTAGCAGGACCCCTCCGGAGCGTAGCTTTGGACGGGCCCTATGGACGAGAGGCCAATGGAACTTTTTCTGCAACAGGTATTCAATGGTATCATGCTGGGCAGCACCTATGCGATAGTGGCCTTAGGACTGACCCTGGTTTTCGGCATCCTTAATATCCCCAATTTTGCCCACGGCCATCTTTATATGCTGGGAGCGTACGTCAGTTTCTTCCTGATGACCCTCCACGGATTCGGGTTTTGGTCTGCCCTGGTAGCTTCTATGGTTATCCTGGCCCTCGTAGGCATGCTGGTGGAAAGGGTCGTCTTTCGGCCCTTACAGGACAAGCCTCACATTAACTCTTTTATCTCTGCGATCGGAGCGTTGATGATCCTGGAGACCGGGGTAATCTCTCTTTGGGGACCTCAGGGGCGGCGAATCCCTAATCCTTACCCCGGAATCGTGGAGGTGTTAGGCATCACCATGACCTACCAGCGCCTGCTGGTCATCGTGGCCGCGATCGTTCTCATTGTCCTGCTCCAGGTCTTTATCAAAAAAACCACTCCGGGGACGACCATTGAAGCGGTGGCCCAGAACCGTGAAGGGGCTATGCTGGTGGGGATCAACGTCAACCTGGTCTCCTCGCTGACCTTTGCCATTTCCACCGCCACGGCTGCTGCGGCAGCCTGTTTGGTGGCCCCCATCTTTATGATTTCCCCTACAATGGGCGCTCTTCTGGGGATGAAGGCCTTCATCATAGTTATCCTGGGCGGGCTTGGCAGCATTCCGGGCGCGATCTTGGGCGGCTATATTCTGGGGCTCCTCGAAGCCATCGGCGGCGGCTATCTGTCGGCTGCGTATAAGGATGTTTATGCTTTCGGCGCGCTGATCCTGATCCTGGCCATCAGGCCCACCGGTCTGTTCGGCAGGGGGGAGGTGCACTGATGGCGGAGAAGAACTTCTTGCGTGAGAATTGGCCTTATGTCCTTCTACTCGTGTTGGCGCTGATTCTTCCCTTTGTTATTACTAACCGCTACGCCTTCCAGATCGTAATTATGGGCTGCCTTTTCTCCATCTGCACTCTGAGCTTGAACCTCATTCTGGGCTATACCGGCCAGGCCTCACTGGCGCACGCCGCGTTCTTCGGCATAGGATCTTACGGTGTGGCCATCCTGACGAAGAGCGGTCTCTCTTTCTGGCTGGCCCTTCCGCTGTCAGCTCTGCTGGCGGCTCTGGTCGGCTTTCTGATAGGGCTGCCCACTCTTCGTACACGGGGTTCGTACTTTGCCATTGCCACGCTTTGCTTCGGAGTCATCGTCTCCATTGTGGCCGGCAATTGGATCGACCTTACTGGCGGGCATAACGGCATCGTGGGTATCTCCCTGCCGAACCCGCTCTCGATTCCTTGGGTCGGGACAATCGGTTTTCAAACCATGACTGCCCAATACTATCTGGTTCTTGGTTTCCTGCTCTTTACGCTACTGATCATGCACCGGCTGGTTTATTCTCTCCAGGGACTTAGTTTCATGGCCATTCGGAACAATGAAGTCCTGGCCGAATCGGTGGGGATCGACACCTTCGGGGGCAAGATCCTGTCTTTTGTGGTGGGCAACTTTTTCGCCGGGATGGCCGGTGGTATCTATGCGAGCCTGGTGGGCAGCATCAGCCCAAGCACGGCTTCCATCGAGCTGACCTTTAATTGGCTCGTATACCTCCTTTTGGGGGGAGCGGCTACTTTGGCCGGACCCATTGTCGGCGCGTTCGCTATTCCGGTGCTCATGGAGAACCTGCAGTTTCTGGAAGGATACCGCATGGTTATTTTTGGGGTACTATTGATAGCGGTAATCATTTACTTTCCCCGCGGGATCATGGGCGCAATCAGCGATTTGCGGCAAAGAGTGCGGGCATCTTAGGAGCCAAGGAAGGGAACGAAGAGTGCTGTTGCAGGTTGAGAATCTCACCAAGCATTTTGCCGGCCTCGCGGCTGTGGAGGGCGTGTCTCTGCATGTTCGCGAGGGAGAAATACTGGCCATTGTTGGACCCAACGGGGCAGGGAAGTCCGTTCTTTTCGGGCTGATCAGCGGCCTGATCAAGCCCACGTCAGGCCAAATACATCTTCAGGATCATGCGATTACCGGCTTGAAGCCGCATCGCATAGCCCGTAAAGGGATCGCCCGCACCTTTCAGACCACCGCCCTGTTCGACCAACTGCGGGTCGTGGACAATCTCGCAATCGGCTACCGGCTGCGGACCAAGAGCGGCTTCTGGTCCACTCTCTTTCACAGCCGTGGGTGGAGTGTGGACAAGGCCGAGACCACGGCTCGGGTCATGGAAACCCTGGGCTTCATCGGGTTGGAGCAAAAGGCGTTTCAGTTGGTCTCCACCCTTTCCCAGGCGGAGCAGAAGCGCCTGTCCATCGGGGTGGCCATGATCAGTCAACCCAAGGTGATCCTGCTGGACGAGCCCACCGGTGGTTTAGTCCTGGAGGATACCGAGGAAATCACCAACCTGATCCGGAAGATCCATCAGGTGGCCGGCATCACGGTCTGTCTCGTGGAACACAAGATGCGCATGGTGATGGGTTTGGCACATCGGATCGTAGTTTTGAATTTCGGCAGGGTGATCGCAGAAGGATCGCCTGAGGAAATTGGCAATAATTCTGAAGTGATCGAGGCATACCTGGGAGAAAAGTACGTTGCTTAAACTTACCAATGTCTCCACATTTATTGGTGGATTTGAGGCTGTTCGGGATATCTCCTTGGAGATCCCGCAGGGGGCGTGTTTCACCCTGCTGGGAAGTAACGGCGCCGGCAAAACCACGCTTTTCAGGACCATAGCGGGCGTGTTGAAGCCGTCTCACGGGACCATAGAGTTCAATGGCCGGCGTATCGACTCGATGCCGGCGAACAAAATCGTGGGTCTGGGCCTATCTTTGTGTCCGGAAGGACGGCAGCTTTTCCCGCAACTTTCGGTGTATAAGAACCTGACTCTCGGAGCGTACGCGCGTCGCAAGGATCGAAAAGGCGTGCAGCAATCTCTCGAACAGGTTTACGCTCTGTTTCCTCTCCTGGAGACGCGGAAAAATCAACTGGCCGGCACGTTCAGTGGCGGGCAACAGCAGATGTTGGCTATTGCGCGCGCACTTATGTCCAAACCGGACATGCTGCTGCTCGATGAGCCCTCGATGGGATTGGCGCCCCTTGTGGTCCGGCAGATCATAGGGGAAGTTATTAAAGCCATCCATGAAGCGGGAACCACGATATTCTTGTCCGAGCAAAACGCCAACATGGCCTTGATGGTCACCCAGCGAGGCTACGTGCTGGAAAGTGGAAGAATCGTGCTGGAAGGGCCGAGTTCCGAGTTGATGAACGACGACAAGGTGAAGAAGGCGTACATCGGAACGTGAGCCCCCGTCGGCTGTGCGCGAATGCAAAGCACTCCGCCACCGAACCCATTGGAGAGTGGCCTCAGCTGCACCACATAGAGGCCATGCGAAGCACCAACAGGACAAAATTCTCGCCAGGCCCTATCTCCTCGCTTGGCGTAGTCCGTGCCTCATCGTGCCGGGATCGGTTTGCTCCTTCATGGCTCTGGAGCTGCCCACCTGTAACGGCACACTAAAGTCCTAGTCGCATATAACTACCATTTGCGCCGGTGGTTGGTTGTAGGTAACCGGCAAGTTCGGAAAAAGGACGCCCAGTCAACTCCAACCTAAAGAAAGGGAGGGCAAATCCATGAGGCATTCGAAAGGATTCATCGGTTTTGTGTTTTTCCTGGCGGTAGCTCTGGCTTCGGCCTGGCTTGCCGCCGGCGCCTCGGCTCAGGCGACGAAAGAAGTTGTGATCGGGTTTTCCGGACCCCTCAGCGGTGTAGCTGCGGAATACGGCCAGGACTGCGCGAACGGCGTCGAAATGGCCATCAAGGAAATCAACGCGGCCGGAGGCATCACGGTCGGTGCGGACAAGTGCATGCTTAAACTTGTCAAGCTCGACGATCGAATCGATCCCACCGAGGCGGTCAACAACTCACGCAAGTTGATGGATCAGCACAAGGCGCCGGCGGTCTTCAACCCTGTCTTCAACACCCTTGCAGCGATGGCCAGAGTCAACCAGGAGAAGGGGCAGGAATTCATTCTCATGGCTTACACCAGCACGCCCAAAGCCATGGAAATGGGCAACAAACTGCTGACGGCCATTCCCCCGCCGTTCACAGTCTACGTGAAGGCCTTTTCCGATCTCGCTTGGAAAAAGGGATGGCGCAAGGTCGCAATGGTGGTGACCCTGGGGGCGTACGGGGACGAATGGAGGCATGCTTTCAAAGAATACTGGCAGGACAAGGGCGGCCAGATCTCCGCGGACAAGCCGGCCAACTATTACACTGAGACGGACTTTTCCTCCCAGTTGACCGCGGCCCTGGCGACCAAGCCCGATGCTTTGCTCATCGGCGGGCCCTCCGCCACCACGGCGCTGGTCATGGAGCAGGCCCGGGGCCTGGGGTACAAAGGAGGATTTATCCTGATCGACCAGGCCAAAATGGATTACATTGCCAATATTCTAAAGGGCACCAAACTGATGGGCGAGACCATTGGAGTGGCCGCGGTGGCCCAGTCTCCCACGGCAGCGTCAGCCGATTTCGACAAGAAATACGTTGGCGAGTACAAGCGAATGCTAACCTGGGAAGTAGCCCTCAACTACAGTGCTATGCACGCCCTGGCCCGGGCTATGGTCGCGGCCGGAACAGTGAAGGATCCCGTTGCAATCCAAGCCGCGTTTCCCAAAGCGTTTCCCCTCGAAGGGGACAAGTTCCCCTCGACCTTCTCGGGGATTACACCTGGAGGTCGTATGCAGGTTCCCGGGTCCGTGCAGATGATTGGCGCGGGAGGGAAATACAGCCCGGTCCGATTGGTCACGTGGTGGCTGAAGTCGCGCGGGGAGTTCAATGACAGCTTACAGCAAATGCAAGCCACCGGGCAGCTAGTAGGACAGGTCGTATGGATGTATTACAAATTCGAAGCAGACCTGTAAGAGAAACCGTGTCCCGGTTTGCACCTGATGCTCGGATCGGGTAGCGGTCAAAACATAGTGTATGGAGGTGGTCAGAATTCTTGCCACCTCCATACTTTTTTTGTTCGTATCGAAAAGGTCTCGCCTTGGGCAGGCACGGGGGCCTGCCCCTACGAAGTCAGTCGCAACCCATCATTCTGGTCGCCGGTATATGCATCACGAAGTTTGTGAGATAGACTGCGTAAGGACGAGGACGATAGGTGGGAAGGTCTCCGGCGGGCTTCGCAAATTCCGGAGACATGTCAAATAATTTCGGTCTTATGGAATTCACAAGGAGTAAACAACAAATGGACGACCATCAAATGATCTGGAATGAATTGGTGGCGAAGGAAATAATCCGAAATTTGGAGAAGCGCCGCATGGAAGGGAGCTACGCGCCTAATGTAGCTCAAGCCGTGGATGAAATCGTCGCCATGATACCAGACGGCGCCACGGTCTACCGCTGCGGTTCCATGACAACGGTTGGAATGGGCTTATGGGAGAAGATACGCGATCTGTCCGGCGTGCAGGTGATTGATCCTTTCCTTCCCGGGATTTCGCCTGAGGAGGCTTTTGAACTCCGACGCAAAGGCATGACCGCGGATTTCATGATCGCAAGTTCCAATGCCATCACGTCGGACGGGCAATTGGTGAACCTTGACGCTACGGGAAACCGGGTCGCGGCCATGTGCTTTGGGCCGAGAAGGGTTGTCCTGGTCGTGGGAATGAACAAGGTCGCTCCGGACTTGGACGCGGCCATGGCCAGGGTCAAGCACTATTCCGCCCCTGTTAACACGATCCGGTTGGGCCTCAAGAACCCCTGCAAAGAGAAAGGGTTTTGTGTTGACTGCAAGTCTTCTCAGCGAATCTGCAATATGTGGAGCATAATTGAAGGACACATGGTCAAAGACCGCATTCATGTTAAGTTGGTTGGCGAAAACCTCGGATACTAAACATGGTATGTGCCCGGAACAAACAAATTAACCGCCCACCGGGCATGGACCGGCAGGGACACCTAAACTTACCGGTTTTTTGGAGTGCGACTATTGAATAAGTTCAACAATTTGGGAATGGACGGTTTACTTAACTCCGCACGTTTTCCCTCAGGATGCCAGGCAGGATTGTCATTGCGAGGAGTGAAACGACGAGGCAATCTCATTTTCGGTGGGACCGGCATCTTGCCGGTCATTCTATAGCGGTTCTCGAAAGTAATCACGGATTAATCGAAGGGTGCCACTGCTGGCTCGTCCAGCAGTGCTCCTCCATTCAGGGATAACTTTTGAGAATCACTATAATAGACAGGCTGGAAGCCTGGCCCACCAATGGAGATTGCTTCGGGCTGCGCCCTCGCAATGACATATTATGGTATCCCGTGTCATCAGGCGGAGCTAAAGGAATAATCCATTTGGGAATTACTACAAAAGCGTGTGGAGGTCGCCCATGAAACTATATCGGATCGAGAAAGAATTTGGAATCGATGAGCTGAAACTTGTGGAAGACGAAGTACCGAAACCAGGGCACCAGCAAGTCGTGGTCAAGATGAAAGCAACTTCGATCAATTACCGGGACTTGCTGATGATCAACGGCTTATACAGCCGTAATCTGTCTCTGCCGCTCATCCCTTTCTCCGATGGAGCCGGTGAAGTGGTCGCTATAGGCGACGGTGTGACCCGCTGGAAACAGGGTGATCGGGTCATGAGCACCTTCTTTCAGAACTGGATTTCAGGGCCGATCACGGATGCGGCAGCAAAATCAGCTCTGGGAGGAGCGGTCGATGGGGTGCTGGCGGAAGACGTGGCCCTTCATGAAGATGGGCTGGTTGCAATTCCTGAGCATCTATCCTTCGAGGAAGGCGCAACGTTGCCCTGCGCCGCACTCGCCGCGTGGCACGCGCTCAACACTGGAGGATTCACCTGCGGCGAGACCGTGCTGACCCTCGGCACCGGAGGAGTGTCCGTCTTCGCGGTGCAGTTCGGCAAGGCTGCCGGAGCCAGGATCGTCGGCACATCCAGCAGCGATGAAAAACTCAAGCGGCTCAAAGAAATGGGTGTGGCCGAGGTAATCAATTATAGGACAGAGCCCGACTGGGATGAGAAGGTGCTCGAACTCACCGGTGGCAAGGGCGTGGATCGGGTAATCGAAGTCGGCGGCGCCGGCACGCTCGCCAAATCGCTCAGAGCCGTTCGAGTGGGCGGCCTTGTCAGCCTGATCGGAGTGCTCACCGGCCAGTCGGGTGAAGTCAATCCCCTGCCTGCGATCATGAAGAGCATCCGCATCCAGGGGATTTTCGTCGGTTCACGGGAAATGCAGGAGGCCATGGTCAGGGCCGTCTCGGTGCACCGGATCAGGCCGGTCATAGACAAGATCTTTCCATTCTCGGATGTGAAAGAGGCCCTCCGTTACATGGCGAGCGGCGCGCACTTCGGCAAAGTAGTTGTGCGGTTTTGAGACCCGGCGATGCGAGAAGCCTATCTCTATGAGCGATCGGAACTAGGTGAGGTCAGATGCAGCCTTTGCCACGCAAAGTAAATTGGAATCGGTGAAGGGCTCCACCACGTCTATATCAGGAACACGCCCGGGAGAGACGTAAATGCGACGCACTGTCCTGCATGTTCAATGAAATTGATCGAACGCGAAGGAGGTAAGATCACTGTATTTGACCTCCAGGAAGGTGCCTGTCCTTCCTGGGGTTATTCTCTGGAAGGGATAGAGATCACCGGGTTCGGCATCGCGGGTTAGTCCGGAGAGGCCCTGTGAAATTGCGATTGACGCGTCTACTTGGTGACCGACAACCCTTATTGAACGAGTCCGTTTTCAACTGTGCATGAAGGACAGATACTGGTGCGTTTCTCTCCTGGCATTTGGACGATTTGATCGAATGCACATGTTTCTTCTTGGGTTTCGTTGGCAAGAGCTTTGACCCACTGGTCAAATCGAGCTTTATCCAACGCGTACATGCCTCCTCGTGCCCCTTCAAAACAACAATTCAGGGCGGCCAAAGCCTGACCTAGTTGCAGAGCCTGAATGATCTCTTTCTCTGAACTAGCCCCCAAGCCCGCTGCACCTTCCTGGCCCAAGAAATGGATGATGCCCGCGGTGCACCAATCGCCCGCTCCTGCAGCATCACGCAACTTGCCCGCTTCGATTGCTGGCAAATGCCTCCACGCTGTTGGTAAACCGTTCCTCAGCGTCAATCGGTATCTAAGCCCTTCGGAGCCAAGAGTCTCGACCACCACGGGCACTTCCGATTTAAAGACTAGTGTTGAGATTCCCGCAAGCCGCTCCCGAGAGTACTTGACTATGTGAGCTACCTGCAGTGCCTTTATAAAATCATGCTCTTTTCCCATGCCCGACGGTTCGAACACTACCAAGGCCCCGTTAAACTTGAGGTGGAGGGCCAATTCGAGAATGCCAGACGAGATTCGGTCAAAGTAAAAGGTTCTCGCTTCTGGAAGTCCTGTTAGAATCTGTCTCACAGTCTCCCGTAAAACTGGCCTGAACCGGGGCAGCCATCCGCCACATCGTGGACATTTCCATTCGAAACGATGACTTGGGACCCCGCTCAGCCGTCTAATAATTCGCTCCACAATGATGGGCGTACTCACTCGCTCATCCACGTGAATGAAACGGTCCAATACATCAAATTGGCTCAAGTCTTCCAGAATGGCCGTTGCGGCTGGGTCGTCCCCCAGACGAGCCACTGGAAAAGACCGCCAACCCAAGTAAGAGAGAATGGTAAGGACATTGCCGCACGAGCCCCCTGCCCAGAATCGGAACGTCGAGTTGGCTTGATTGGAGATCACCACGTCGAGCGTTACTAGTCCACTTCCTATGCAAGCAGGCTGGCCGTGAGAAACGGTTTCGCTTATCAGCCTAAACATCCTCAAATTCTCCGGAGAGCCATAAAGTATGCAGCCTGTCCTGGTTGGCCAGACCAGACTCTTTCTTGTTCTTAGAATAGCCATGGGCCTCGACGGTCGCAATCCCGACTCGATAGTCCAAATCGAATTTGCACTCATATGCCGCCAGCAACGCTCCTATGGACAGCAGCTTACTCGATGTTGCTGATACCGCAGCTTTACATCCGCCCAGCCGTTCGAGTGCCTTATCGTATTGTACAATCGTGCGGCGAATTTGCCTATAAACTTCGAAAGGATTCCATTCACATGCGTAAATAATATTACTCGGTTCCACACGAAAAGTCTGGAAAAGTAATTCCCTGTGCTCACCAACAAGATTATCCGCCCGTCTTGGATTGACAGACGGGGATGGCAATACTGGACACACTTCGTCAGGGGCTACAAACCGATAAATCTTCTCCAGTTGCTCGCGCTTCCCCTCTCCAAGAATGGGAATCCACACCTTCGGCCGATCAGCATCCGCCTGCTGATCAAAATCACTTGAAAAACCCATGAGGTACACCGCTTGCAAGCCGGCGGGCTCCTCCTGAATTTGTATATCCAGTTCCACGTCTTCTGATACTAATATGTGAAGGTTGGCAGATCGGAGGTGTTGGTTTTTTCGGCGATCAATGAACCAAAGGATCTTTGTAATGATGGGCGAATAGATGCCTCTTGGCATGGCACTTATATCCACTATAATGTCCGTAAATTGGGACAAAATTGTTTCATCAATTTGATTCGCCGCTCTCCGTGAACCTACCCATCTATCCTCTTGATTCCAAACATCAAAGGACCTCTCTTCAATATCGTGTGGGTCACTCACAAGTCGATTGAGACGTTCTCGATTGTGGCGAACATCATCGTCATGCTTCCGGGAAATCGAGTCCTCTCCCTCTATATATCGAATCAGCAAGCATTTTCGCTTACCTTGGCCGCCAGCGCTGAGGATCATCTCGGGGCCGGTGCACATACGAGGATCAAAGCCCATTCCGACAATCATCAGAACATTTCGCTCTCCTGATAAGTAGTCTTTCCAAAACTTCTTGCACGGATCGTGTTCGTAATAAACATAGGTCTCCCAACGAGGTGGCTTGTATTCGGTGTTGCTCATGATACTGATCCCTTAGGCAGACTTTCGCCTGTCCGGACTTCTTTTGTCCATTCGACCAGTTCCTCAAGGCTCTTCTGTCTCCAACCACCTCGTTGCAAGGGCAATCCGAAATGGACACAGAGCAACCGATTTAGGTATAGTACCAACCAGTCGCGATCTTTACATCGTACATTTGGCTTGGCCTCTAGGATATTGTTGGCAACACATGAAGATATAACAAAAGCCAGCCGTCGCTGATCATCTCCTTTTGAATCTCGAATCGACCGTTGGAGCCTTTCGACATCATCCATTCGAATGCCTATTCCGGTGACCCCTGGGGCATAAGGGGCATTCGGCAAGGTGGACTGCCACCTAGAGAAATTACCAATCGATTCCAATAAATTCTTTGCCTCGCGCACGTGTCTGAGTCCACTGCAGGCATGATCCCAATATTGTTGGGCCTCGGATTTCACGATGCGTTCCTGATCTTCAGGTTCGAGAATGGGCGAACGTTTTAATAGAATGGAAGATATTACCTCCTCAAAAAGGGCACCAGCAATGCTAAGGAATTGCTCAATGCTGCCTGAAGCCATATCAGCAATCCTCTTGAGGCCGTAATAGTATGGCACGTGATATTCCAAAGAAAGGAATAGCTCGGCTGCCGCAGCCAAATTGGAATCTTTGAGTGGTTTTTCGAGAGTATCATTCGGAATGGGAAGATCGAATAATTCTGGTTGAACATTTTGATCGCGCCTTTCGATGAGTATTTCCAGCTTCCTCCACTCCAGGGCGCTCTCTCTTGGGGCAAGATCGTCCTCTTGGCTAATCTGAAAGGACATCCAGTCAGAGTACCGTTGTGACTTTTCCCTTTTTTTCTCCACGCGGTTTCGTATCTCCTCCGCGCAACTCTGAAACTTGCTGTCCCATGAAATCCCGTCAAGAGAGTCTCTGAGACACGTCACTAACGAACTCACCTCAACAACATCAGAACCCTTGACCCGACTATCTGACACATTCGACACAAATTTTTCAAAGGCTCTCCCGCTTTTGTTTCTCCAGTAATCCCCCAGATCGATCGGCTCACTATAATCTCTGCCCAATCTCGCTCCGGGCGATACAAGTTCATTGAAACGCATCGCGTCCATCCGCTCGGCGAACCACACACCGATTTTCGGTCGTGCTGTGATAACCGTCCGTACAAGATACTCACGCTGAGACGTTGTGAGCGTATGAACATCATCGAACATGAGCAAGACGTGAGGGGCAAGGGGCAAACCGCTAAAATTCACAGAATCAGGACCAAGAAAGCGGAGTGGATAGAATTCATCCGCCCCCTGAACATTTGATTCAGTGAACGGAGCAAAGCTGTCCAGTTCACGACATACACTCAGTTCCTGGTTCCGTGCCCATTCATAGAGAATTTCTCCATTGCTTGGAAAGGTAAGCCCTGGCCACTGAACCATGGGATCAGGGGGCACTAACTCGATTGCCCTGAGTTCCTCAATCTTTCTCTTGCCATGAAAAGACAGCACTGCCTTGAGAAAGGCTAACACAATTCGCGCGTTGAAAAGAGTTGTCAGAAAGCGTTTGTGCTTAACTGCTTCCAGTTCCAGATCTCCCAAAGCCGCGTAGCTGTGCGCACAGGAAATCAAGATGCCCAGGACTCTTGGTCCATTATCGTCAACTGCTCCCAGCCGCTTAAGGCGCTTAAACAGATCCTTCACATTATCTTCAGTCTTCCGTAAAACCTGGACGGCCTGAAGGGCTCCAGGGGTCATGAGTCTTAACAACGAAGTTTTGCCCTCACCCGGAGTGCTTCGGATGAGTCTAGGCCGCGCCCACTGATCGTCGTGGCCGAAAATATCAAGGACCTGTGGAGCGAAGAGCCTAACGAAGTCGTCGTCAGATTCCACATGTTCTGAAGCTCTCAAACGAAAAGGATTCCGTCGCGAGTTCATGGCTTTCCACCATGCCTGGGGATGCGGGGAAACAGTCCCCTTGGCTGTCCTTTTTCGTGTCGTCCTGGATCCGCCCAGAGCAGAAACACTGAGTTATTAGGAGTATTATGATTCAGCACCAGCGGCAGTGCACACCCGGCGAACCCCCGCTTGGCATTGGTGCCGCCTTTGCGCATATGCTCGTCCTCAACAGAGCTGTCATAATATCGATCCTGGTCACACAAATTCAGGAAGTCTTGATCGTCATTTCGGCCTCCCTGCAAAGGAACCTTTTCATCAAGCGGGTGCACGCATATTAATTTCCATTTTGCACCCTGGCCTCCCAACAATTCATCCGCCAAATTGTTAATATGGTTAATCGCCTTTTGAGTCGCAACATACAAAACAACGCATATGTGAAGATCTTCTAAGGAAATCAAGTCGGCCCAAGCGCCCTCAGAATTCCGTATCTCTTTATGTATCTTGGCCATTTTTCCCGAAAGTTCATTGGCGCCCCGCTTAATGATACTAGTGCCACTTCCCGAGAAATCATCCATCAAAAACACGATTTGAAAATAGCTGTCCGATGAGTTGCTTCGGCCATTTGATAACTCCGATAAATCCTTTTGAAGTTTTTCTCGGAGATCCCGGGCCTTCTCCTCCGAGATGTCATAGTACTGAAGTATTTGCTCGTGATCCAGCTCATGCTTATTCACTCGTCTGAACAGGTCGGTTCGCGCACCGTCACTCATGCCCAAGAACAAGCATCTTCTCTTCAACTGCTTGAAATCTGGACTCCTGGAGATGCTCGAAAGTTTCCACTCCGGAATCCCCAGTTTTGAGGCAGTCCGGCGAAGAAGCCAAGGTCGGATGGAGTCTTGATAAGCAAGAGAAACAACATGATTCATCTCGGCGTGAGAAATGAACACCAGTCTGTCTTTCACGAATTGATAGGCGATCTGCTTCTCTTCCATGGAAAACTGATCTAACCATAAGGCCAAGGTCTCAATAAAGCGCATACCTGGGGAATACTGTTGATAATCGTTGTATTTATATGTAGCCATGTTCAAGAGCCAGGGACGCTCACTAGCCAGTTCTTGAGGCGTCCAGTGCATGACCTCGCCCAACAATCGCTCTGCCAGATCATCTTTCATGTAATCGTCTCTTGACCCCCGAGAAGTCCAATCTGAATCCATCCTGTTCAAGAATCATACATCTGAAATAATATAGCATCGCTTGAACGCCTCGCGAGCCCAAAGGTGCGAGGTTCCAGCATGTGACCGGGTCGGCTGAAACTTCGTTAACACTCAGGGAATGAGGCTCGCGAAGAAGTTCGAAATCGTTTCCAGGCCAGGCCCCGCGATCACCAATGCACAAAATTTCTGCATCGTCTTCACCGAGGAGCAGGTTTTTGATTCCATGGACTACCGAGAGCTTGCTCACTCCCGGTGCTAGTATGTCGATTGAGTGGTCTGAGGTCAGTACCCTAGTTCCCACTGGACCATGTTGTTCAACAAGCGCACCGACCACCTCTCGGAATTTCTTACACGATGCTGCGGGCCCCGCGCTCAGGGTTATTTGATGCTTTCTCTTTTCAATATTCGAGAAAATAGAGGACCACCATGTCTTCTCTAGAGCAGCAGCGCAGGCGGCAAGCTCGTCACAAGTCGCTTCCGATTTTTGCGGTGAACCCTCATCTGCGAGGAGGGCACACTCTCCTCCATTATAGTATCCCACAACAATTTTGTCCCAGTGGGCTCGCTTCAGCGTTTGCTGGAGTGCTGTTCTGACCGATTTACCTCGCCCTGTGGCTATTCCAACGGCTATGTTATTCGCCAACAATTTCTCTATTTCTTCCCCTATAGACAGACTTAAAGGGCCAAACCGGTCGGAGACATCGCATAACGTTCCGTCATAGTCAAGAACCAAAGCATCGAATTTAATTTTCGTAAGTTTTCTGACAAACCCGCGATAATGGGTGAGCCAGGCATGCATATCCAGCTTCAAAAGAGAGGATTCTAGCAATGCTCCGGTCTTGCGGCGGATAGCTACAGCTGAGCCACTCGTACTCTCCCTGACCACTGAACTGGACTCCATTCGTAAGTTGTAAAGACGTTGCCCGAATTGCGGCACACCAGGCCTCCCAGGGTCAATTCCTTTTGTTTGTCCGGCCGAGGCGACAATGTAAATAACTGTGGTTATGGCAGCGAGAGACGCGATCGGGTCTGGCCCAGGAAAATCCAGTTCGACAATGGGAATGCCTTTCGGAATTAACCGGAGAGTTTTTTGAGCCAATTCTCTGTCCTCCGAACTCGTAAGGGCCAGGATTGCCGAGGAGTCGCCACGTTTTGCCAACCAATGATGACGACCGTGTGCAAAATTGCGATAGTCGGAAATGAGTACTGGGGCTAAAGCTGCTTCCACGCATTTGGATTCAAGGTCGTACGCCGCGGCTCGTGTCGCTCCCCCGTAGAGCACAATCAACGTACCGGCCTGCCAGAGCGGTCGACATCTCGACTGCAGTTTAGCCAGCGAGAACTGCCCGTCTTGGGTTGCGCTCATCAAGGTGGTGAGATCGGCGGGTAATGAACAGTCTTCTCCAAACGCGTTGACATATGCTCGGGTAAAAAGAGTTGAGAAAGCCAATAACGAATTGGTCGCTAGAAATCCATCTGTTCCTGCAGGCAGATCGAATTGAATAGTTTTCGCGTTGAGATTACCTTCAGCTAGTCTTGCCAGCGGACTGTGTTTCCTTGCGCAAGCAACGATAACCTTGTTTGCTTCGACGGACAAAGCGACTTGAAGCGCCTTCCTAATGTCCGAATTGCGTCCCCCCGCGCTCACACATAGGACGGCGGATTCCTTTCTGAATTGTCCGTCTTGGATAAATTGCAGCGGTGTGAGAGCCAAAGCCATACATCTGGTATGGCGATAATGAAGGTGAGCTGCTACCAGAGCCGAAGTAAAAGATCCTCCAGAGCCAATAGCGACCAGTGGAAGACAGTAACAGTCTTCCAACGTCTTTGTAAGGCCACTGATGTCCATCTTCATGCACGCCGCATAGGTCGAATGCAGCTGCTCAAGTTCTTGGGCGTAAGGTTTTCCCACTGGTGTCCTCTGTAAGCACCGTTTCTAGTACATCTGCCGACAATCTTCACTTCCTCGGAACCTTGAAGGCTCGTGTGAAGAATTTCAGCCACGGCAAGCTGCTCCGTACCTACTGATGCGAAACTATGAGATTGGTCGAGAAGACAGAAACACTCCCGAATGCGCGGAATCTTTTTCGGCCAAGTTGGCCCAATTGTCAAGCCTGAATAGGCAGTATTAGTCCGAAACATAATTGATGCGATAGAGTGGAGACGCAGACACGAGGACTTCTCTCATAAGATTTGCGCATCAGCTCGTCCGAACTCAGAATCGCGTGTCCCCCTCTTTCAGCCCTTCTATTTCTTTCTTAACAGGTTCAATTTACAAATTTCGCACGTCTCGGCAGCGACTCTGAATGGCAGCTCATGTGAAAAAAGGTTTGACATATGATTTAGTTTACTAGTAAATAAATTACATGTTCACTAATTTCTGGATGGCGCTCCCGACGCGATAGGAGGTGCATCATGCTCGTGAAGGCTTCCTTGCCAACCGGTAAACGACCAAAGGGCCCGGATCTGCGCCCACAAATTTCTCGACGGACAGGAGGCAGACCGTGAGGTTACCAAAATTCGATCACAATCAGCCGAAGAGCATCCAAGAGGCTTGTGCGATCCTGCTTGATCGCCCTGACGCAAAGGTTTTGGCAGGAGGGACAGATCTCTTGGTAAACATGAAACACGGGGTCGAGAAGCCGTCCATTGTGGTCAGCCTCAGAGGTTTGCCGGACCTCAATTACGTGCGCAAGGACAATGGCGCCCTACGGATTGGCGCACTCACGCCTCTGAAGAGGGTCTATAACGATCCGTATGTGGCGCAGAAGTTGCCGGCCCTGGCCATCGCTGCTTCCTCCGTGGGATCCTATCATCATCAAATCATGGGGACTATTGGAGGAAATCTGTGCCAACAAACCCGGTGCAAGTATTTCAATCAATCCAAGTGGTGGCGAAGCGCCAGGCCCATTTGTTTCAAAGCCGGCGGTGATCAGTGCCATGTCGCGAAGAAAGAGCATGTCTGCTACTCGACCTACTGTGGTGACGTGGCACCTGCGCTACTGGTGATGAATGCGGAGGCGGTTCTGACCCGAAAAGGGGGATCGAGGCAGGTTCCGCTGGAAGACATATTTTCGGGAGCGGGCAAAACACCAATTAAGCTTGAGCAGGGCGAGATCCTTACCGAGATAGTCGTGCCTGAGCAGGCTGCGGACGGGTTCGCCACGTACAAGAAATCCGCCAATCGTGGGAGCATTGATTTCCCAATTGTGGGAGCAGCTTTGTGGACGTCAAGTTCGACCGGAGAATCGAGGATAGCCTTGACCGCAGTCGATCGCAAACCAGTCAGGGCCCGCCAACTGGAGGATTTCCTGAGAGGCAAGCGGCTAGACGAGGAAACCCTCAAAGCCGTGGACAGCCTGGTTGCCAAGGAGGTCCAATTGATGATGTCGTCGATCGATTCCCTTTCATACAAGAGAAAACTAATGGGAGTGTTGGTCAAAGGCGCACTCAGCGAAGCCACGGGAGGTCGTTAAAGTGAAGCAAGCTATCGCTTTGAATGTAAACGGAGACATCTACGAGGTCCTTATTTCTCCCAACCAGACCCTTCTGGAAGTGCTCAGGGACAAGCTGGGACTGACAGGAACGAAGCGAGGATGCGACCTGGGTGCATGTGGCGCGTGCTCTGTCTTGCTCGATGGTGAGGCCTATCTCTCGTGCCTGATGCTGGCCGTGGACGCGGTCGGCAAAGAAATCGTGACAATAGAAGGCCTCGGTGAAGGCGGTGAGCTACACCCGATCCAAAAGTCCTTCGTTGAGGTGGGCGGATTGCAGTGCGGCTTCTGTACACCCGGAATTGTCATGACAGCCAAGGCCATACTCGACGAGGAACCCGAACCCACTGAAGAAAGCGTCAAGAAGAAGATGGCCGGCAACCTCTGCCGGTGCACCGGGTACAAGAAAGTTGTAGAGGCCGTCATGGATGCGTCCGGAAAGATGGGAGGTAAACGCTAGATGGAAAAGCAATTCAATGTGGTAGGCCGTAGATTGCCTATGGTGGATGCCGCGGCGAAGGTAACCGGTTCCGCGCAGTTTACCGACGACCTGGTCTTTCCGGGAATGCTCCACGGGAAGATTCTGAGGAGCCCGCATGCTCACGCTAGGATACTGAATGTTGACGTCTCAAAGGCAATGCGTCTTCCGGGCGTCAAGGGTGTGGTGACAGGCGCGGAAATCCCGGATCGCCAGTACGGAATAGTCCCCAAGGCAAGAGACGAATACGCTATCGCCAAAGGGAAGGTGCGCTACATCGGCGACGAAGTGGCCGCGGTGTGCGCGATTGATCAGGAAATAGCCGAAGAGGCGGTGGAACTCATTGAGGTTGAATACGAGGAACTGCCCGCGGTGTTCGACCCGCGAGACTCGATAAAAGAGGGGGCTCCGGTAATACACGAGGGAGTGACCAACAATACCTCATTCGCCATAAGAAAGGAATTCGGCGATGTGGAAAAGGCATTTGCCGAGAGTGCCTTGGTTTCCGAGGATTCGTTCTATTCTCAGGCCGTGAACCACGCGCCGATGGAGCCTCACGCTGCGGTGGCGCAGTACGATCCTATCAGGGGCCAGGTTGTTTTGTGGTCAAGCACCCAGATACCATTTTTCCTGAGAAGGAATTTGGCTGCCACTCTCCAAATACCTGAAAGCAGGGTTCGCGTCATCAAGCCCAAAGTCGGAGGGGGATTCGGTCAGAAGATCGACATGTTTGCAAAGGACTTCTGCGCTGCATGGTTCGCTATGAAACTTGGCCGGCCGGTCAAATTTGTTTACGAAAGGGACGAAGTCTTCATAGTTACTCGCCAGCGGCATCCGATGTACCTCACGGTCAAGACGGGAATGGCCAAGGATGGGAGAATCCTGGGCCAACAGTTTCTGGCATATGCCGACGGCGGTGCATATAACAGTACCGCGCCCACGATGATGGCTCTATCCTGCTTTTTCCTCATGGTTCCGTACCACGTACCCAATCTGCTCTACGAGGGCTACCACGTCTATACCAACAAGCCTGTCGGAGGCGCGATGCGCGGGCACGGGATTCCCCAGGCGCGTTTCGCTGTGGAACGGCAACTAGATCTGATGGCAGAGCGACTGAATTTGGACCCTGCCGAGATCCGCGTCAAAAATAGTATCAAAGCAGGGGAACCGCATCCCGGAGGATTCGTTATAAATACCTGCGGTTTCGCCGAGAGCGTGCAACAGGCTGCCGAAGGGATAGGATGGAAGGAAAAGCGCGGCAAGCTCCCCTTCGGCCGGGGAGTGGGAATGGGGGGTGCGTCGTTCCCCAGCGGAGTAACCAATATGAGCCATATCAGTTCCGGCGCCGTGGTCCAAGTCGGCCAGGACGGTGGGGTAAATGTGCTCACCGGGGCCGCGGATATCGGCCAGGGAGCCGAGACCGTGATAGCCCAGATTGTCGCGGAGGTCCTTGGCGTCCGATTTGAGGATGTCCGGGTTACAGCGGCTGACACCGGCATCACGCCTCTTGATCCCGGCACTTTTGGAAGCGGAGTAACGGTAAGGGCCGGCAACGCCGCTAAAATAGCCGCGGAATCAGTGAGGAAAAGGCTTTTCGAGTGCGTGGCCGACGAACTGGAAGCCAATCCTGACGATCTAGTGGCCAAGGACGGAGTCATATTTGTCACCGGGTCACCGGAAATCAACATTACTTTCCCCAAGGCCCTGAAAGCATATCAGTACAAGGACCTGCCAATGCCACTCGTGGGGAGAGCTTCCTGGATGGCTGACACCAGCGAGCCGACCACTCTGTTCAACCAGCCGGGGAACTTCTCTCCGAACTACTCCTTCATGACTCAGGCAGCGGAAGTGGAAGTAGACACTAGCACGGGCAAGGTAAAAGTGATCAAAATGGTGACCGCGCATGACTGCGGCCGGCCTATTAATCCCATGCTCGTCGAAGGACAACTGGAAGGCTCCATAGCCGGTGGAATGGGACAAGCCCTATATGAGAACGTAATTACCGAGAAGGGGCAGGTGATGAACCCGTCATTCCTTGATTATGGCTTCCCTACCACGATGGAAGTCCCGGAAATGGAGTCTTATGACATCGAGACCGATGATCCTGTGGGCCCATTCGGCGCGAAAGAGGCCGGCGAAGGCACACAACTGTCACCCGCTCCGGCCATCGTGAACGCCATCTACGACGCAATAGGCGTGAATTTCAATGAACTCCCGGTGACTCCGGAAAGAATCCTGAAAGCTCTGGAGGAAAAGAAGAAACAGGGCGCGTGATTCAAGGGGAAACGTAAGCTTGGGGACCGGTCCCGGTTCGCGTAGGATGTGATGGCCAGGAGCCCGGGAACCGCAACACATTTCAGAAAAAGGGATTTCATGCTGAAGGATAAGACAAAACGCGACATGGCCTTGGACGAAAGGGTCATGATTTTTATCGTCATGGCTTCGGAGATGTTCAAGAAGAAGTCTTCATCCATTTTTAAGCAGTACGGGCTTACTTTTTCACATTACAATGTCCTGAAGTACTTGGTTGCGTGTGAAGGAGGCCTGGACACTGTAGGCAATGTCAGCAGGCGTATGCTGGTGACAGGGGCAAATGTAACCGGACTTGCCAAACGCATGGAAAAGGCCGGCTTGATCGAAAGGAAGAACGACGCGAAGGACGAGCGCCTCACGATGCTGCAAATCACCCCCATGGCGCTGAAGTGTCTCGATGCAATCCGGGAGATCCAGGAACAACATGTGGCCCAATATCTCCAAACCTGCTCCCAGGAGCAGAAAGGGGAGGTCCTCTCGGTTCTTAAGAACATCGTTAGAAAAGGGAAGCAGCTGGGCAAATACAAATAATCAAGACCACGGGCCGGAATTCCACCGAGGCGCCAAAAGGCCCTGTGCCGCGATGGCAAACCGGCCGCGATGCAGGCTCGCTTCAGTAACCACCAACCTCACACATCCCACCAACTTCAAGACTTGCTAAATGTTTGACCTCCGGCTAACCTCAGTAAGGTAGTCAGGTAACCATTCAATCACGCGGGGAAGATCGCAGGTCAACTACTGCCGAAAATCGACCGGCAAGATCCTGGTGCCACTGTGCGGCCTGCCGGTGCCCTCGATTTCTCCCGCGTACCTGACCGGCGTTTGCAGTTCTTTGCGGCACAGTTATGAACTCCGGACGAGGCACTTCCTGCGGAGGCGTTTATCATGGCCGAGGGAAAAGAGCGGAAGTTAAAATTTCTGGATGTAATCAGGGAATTCATTGAGGGCGCGGTGGTTCGTGAACCGATGCTCGTGGCAATCAAGGAAAAAGCAAGTCTGGAGAACCTGCTCCTGCTTGTGATTTTCGGCGATACACTTGGCATTCCCATTCCGCGTTCGTACTATTCTCTCCGACTTTTGCCGTACGTAGTCCCGCGCCTGGAAGCGTGGAAACGCGGGTTGTTGAGGCAGAAAGATTGGACTGACATCGCCTTCGACTAGGCTTCACCCCCATTCTGTCATCGCCGCACCATTGTTTTCCTTTCCTGACCCAGCTTCTTCATTACGACAACGATTGTACAGTCCCGTCTGGGTAAATCGTGGTATATATGAATCAATGGATTCTTATACTGATGGCGAAAAAAAATAATGTCCGTTTGGCCACGGGATGAACAGTGTGGTCGGTGGATCGTAACCCTGCATCCCCGCAATACGCGCTTCTCACGCCCGTCGTTCCCGCGAAAGCGGGAACCTTGTAGGCACCGGCCTCCGTGCCGGTGCACATTTTGGCCGGCAGGGACGCCGGCCCTACGATTCCTGCTTTCGTAGGAATGACGCGAGATCGCCCAGGCAAATCGGAAAAAAAATCTGACAAACGGTACATATTCCCTGAATCGTGCGTCTGTGATCCGAGGTTCTCGAAATGGTCAAGGAACCGGTAATCATCATCGGCGGCGGAGTCGCCGGTTTGTCTGTTGCTAAAACGCTTATCGACAGTGGAATAGACTGCACGATAATTGAGAAAGGCGTCGGCCTCGGCGGCCACGCTCACGATTGGGCCTGCATGGCCACAGATCAATGCCAACGGTGCTTTTGCTGCGTTGCCGAGGACCTTGTTCGCGGCATATGCACATCTGAGAGGGCTCAGGTTCTAACCGGCCGGCAGGTGTCTTCCATCCTCAACGCAGATGGCAATGGGATAGAACTCCTGGTCAGAGAGGATAGCACCGGTACTGAAGTGCGCGCGGCAGCGACGGCTCTGGTCTTGGCCACAGGCTTCGAGCCTTATAACCCCGTTGAAAAGACGTTATGGGGTTATAAGCGGCTGGAGGGTGTGTACACCCTGGCCGAAGTAGACACGCTCCTGCGTGAGGACTTGTTGTCGCGGTTTACTCGCGGGGACAACGGCCTCAGCGTTGCCTTTTTCCAATGCGTCGGATCGAGGGACCCGAGTTCCGGAGCGAATTACTGCTCACAGTATTGTTGCAAAGCTGCGTTGCGGCTGGCCTTGAAAATGATCCACGAATGTCCGCGGACCGAAGTCACCGTCTTCTATATCGACCTGCAACTGGCGGGGAAGTACAGCGGCGAATTGTTGAGAAACGCGGAACAGAATAAGGTCCGCCTTCGCCAAGGTGTGCCAGGGGAAGTCACAGAGGGTCCCGAAGGCCTTCTGGACGTAATAGTGCAACAGGATGGCCGAAACGTGAAACAATCCTTCGACCGTATCGTCTTGTCAGTGGGCCAAAGGCCTGCCCACGCCTTATCCTCGCTGTCCGGACAATTGGGCCTCACCGTCAACGATTTCGGATTCATCGACCCATTAGGGGTAATGGAAAATAGTCGGACAGCGGTTCCACGCGTCTATGTCGCCGGAACTTGCTCCGGGCCAAAAGACATCGAGCAGACACTTGAGAATGCAGGCCAGACCGCTGCGGCAATTATCGAGGATTTTCGACGAGAGGGATTACTGTGATGATGAATCATGCCATCGGAGATGAAGCAAACCCGAAAGATTGCGCACGGTTGCCGCGAGTTCTTGTGGTTGGAAGCGGCATGGCCGCTGAGGTGGCTGCACGTTCCATGGCCGAGATGGGTATTGACGTCACTTTCGCCAGAGTCCGAGGCGCTCAACCTAACGTTTGTTTTGCGCACCCCGGCACCACTATGGAGGAAGCGTCGCAGTTCATGCAACACGACCCGCAAGGTGTCGAAGTGCTGGACGTGGACTCCGCGCCCGTTGTCAATCGAGCCCTGGGTGGCTTCAGAGCAGTATTCGAAGACCACGCGGATGCGCTCTTCGATTGCCTTTTTCTGGCGCCGGGAATTTCGCTGAAGCCCGTGCCGGCCATGCTGCCTGAATCCACGGAGCTGTTTAGCGCCCGGACGGTGGTTGGAACTAATGAGCGGGTAGCCTTCTTGCTGGATTTTCTGGAACCGTCTGATGCAGCGAACGGAATGGCCGCGATCGAACTTGCAGTTCAAAACGTCCTCAATGGCGGGTCATCGGCAGTTTGTTTCAGAAATGTCCCTGTGATGCACCTCTTTGGGGAAACTATATACCAAGGCGCCCGAAAAGCCGGTGTGCAGTTTGTTCGATTCGGGGATCAATTGCCGCATGTGGTCTTTTCGACCGGCGCCGAAGGTCCCGCTCGGTTCCGAGTTTCTGTCGTGGATGTGATTGACGAAGAAAACGAGTGGGCATGGGACTGCGACAGAGTAATCTCGGTTACCGGCCCTGATCCCTCGTCCATTCCGAAATGGGCTGTGGAAATGGCAAAAGGGGAGCTGGATTCCGGCGGTTTTCTTTTGGCGGATAGCGTGCACTGTGCATCGGGGTCTTCGTTTGGTTCCGGGGTCTTCCTGGTGGGTGAGGCTACGGGAAGCCTTGATATGCTCGGCTGTGTTGCCACTGCCAGGGCCGCGGCTGCGAAAGCTGTGGCCGGCATAAGAAGGTCCTCTTTGGAAACGGAAGACCAGGCCGTTTCCGTCAGCACGGCTTGCGCGAGATGTTTGACGTGTTATCGTATATGTCCGCATGAGGCGCTGCTATTGGGAACCGAGTCATCTCAGGGCCGTGTCCAGCCGTGGCTGCCATTCTGCCGAAAGTGTGGCATCTGCGAATCGGTATGCCCGACCATGGCGATTCGGTTGAAAGACAGTCCGGAGGAATCCCTGATCTCAACTATGAGAAGCTCAAGTCCATCCGAAATAGGGGAAACCACTTTCGTGTTCGGATGCCGGCGGTCCGCCGGAGTGATCGCCGAGTCTGCTCAGTTGCCGAAAGACGTTCGCTTTCAAGCCGTCCCGTGCGCAGGTAATGTCTCGGAATACATGATATGGTCCACTCTGGCGGCAGGGGCAAAAGCAGTTCTCCTGGTCGGATGCCACAACGGCAATTGCGCTTCCCGCACGGGCACGCACTGGGCTGCCGCGCGGGTGCAACGGGGTGTGGCCTCGGGGATATTGGGTCAGGAAACGCCGAGAATCGGTTACCTTACCGTCGCTGCTAACGAGCCGGCCCGTTTTCAACGGCTTTTGGGCGAGTTCATCGACCGATGTGCGGCGGCCGGCAATGGCCGGATTGGGCACACAGGAGACTATCATGATTGACCCGTCGTCCGCGCGGGGATGCGGACCTACCACGACGAACCCCTTAATTGCCGACGAGCAGGCGTATCGCGCGTGCATGACTTGTGGCCAGTGCATTTCCCGATGCTTCTTGACCTACGGTTACCCGGAGATGAATCCGAGGAAACTTGTCCACAGAATGGCAACAGGACATGACCAGGAACTGGCGGGTTCCGAGTTTATCTGGGCTTGCACTCTTTGTGCGCGGTGCACCACGGACTGCCCCCAAGGAATCGAAATGGACATCCTTGTGAGGCAATTGCGCCGGATCGCGTGGCAAAAGGGGAATGCGCCGGAGAGAATAGTCGAAGGCGTCAAGAAGGCCGTCGAATTCGGCAATAATTCAGGCCTGGAGGGGGAAGCATTTATTGATATGGCCGAGTGGCTTGCCGAAGAACTGGCCGACGAGATGGAAGATCTGCCTGAAGAGGGTCTCGCTGTTCCAATGGACAAGGAAGGAGCAGAGGTCCTATACGTTCCCAACCCTCGAGAGTACACGTCAAATCCCACCATGTTTCAGACGTATATGAAATTCTTCACGTACACAAACACTGACTGGACAATGTCTTCGCGGGTTTTTGACATTACCAATTGGGCCTACTACCTCGGAGACCACGAAGACGCTGTGGCCATCGTCCGAAACCTTGTTGAAGAAGCTCGGCGCCTCAAAGTGCGCACGCTCCTGTCTACCGAATGCGGGCATGGGTTCAAAATCCTGAGAAAAGATGCGGAACGCTGGCTCGGCGAACCTCTTGGGTTCGAGGTCCTGTCGGTGGTGGAACTCGCTCATCAATATCTGGAACAGGGCAGACTCGCGATAAAACCCGGCCTTATCGACGGACGGGTCACGTACCATGATCCTTGCAACGTGGGCCGCAAGCTGGGTGTGTTCGAAGAGCCCAGAGCGATTCTCAAAGCCATCGCCGCCGACTTCGTGGAATTGTGGCCGAACAGAAAATACAGTATCTGCTGCGGAGCGGGTGGCAGCGTAGGCCAAAACGCGGACATGGGGACGAAGCGCCTTGAACATGCTCGAGCAAAACATGACCAGATAATGAGGACCCAGGCAAATATTGTTACGACGTCGTGTCAGAATTGCCTAAGCCAACTCCAAGACTTGCAAAGTCGTTACGACATGCCGGTGACAGTCAAATCGGTAATAGAACTGCTGGTTGAGGCGATGGATAGTCCAATTTAGTACTGCCTGAAAATATTCTGAACAGGATTTCATAAACCGTCCTTTTCGATCATTGCCAGTGAAGCGGTTGTTGAAAGTTTTGACTGATTGCCGCGTCTGGCACTGATACCTAGCACGCTGCGGATTGATGCGACCCGCGTCTCGCCAGTCCAAAAAAGGACGGGCAATCCCGCTTTCTCCGCGTGGCCCTCCTTCCGGCCGTTTGGCCGATTTTGCGAATCTAACCAAGATCTTGTGCAACATTAATCTTGATCTAACTTTTCACCGCGAAAATCCGGTTCAAGGATAAACGTCGAATTGAAAGCAGGTGGAATGAAAATCAATCATCTGGAAGAGCTGGGGCATGGCGCACATAGGAACCACGATCACTACGGGCATGAACTTATTGAAGCCGCGCGGTCCGGAGACTTGAAGAGCGTGAAGCGCCTTCTGAGTACAGGTGTTCCCGTGGATTTCAAGGACCAAGACGATAAGACGGCCTTCATGTGGGCATGCATAGAAGGAAGGAGCCAGGTCATGAAACTTTTGATGGCAAACGCTGTTGACATTAACGGAATGGACAGGAACGGTTCCACCGCACTAATCGAAGCCGCCCTCTGGGGGCATGGTCGGGTGGTAAAACTGTTGCTGGAAAAAGGCGCGGACGTTCGAGCAAAGGAGCGCCTTCTGGAGGCCACGGCCTTGATTTTCACCTGCCTGGCCGGCCACTTGGAAATCGCCAAAGATCTCCTTGATGGGGGCGCGGAGATCGAGGCCCGAGACAAAGACGGCAGAACCGCCCTTCTGGAAGCAGCTTTTGCGGGCCACACGGAACTGGTGAAAATGCTGGTTCGTCGCGGGGCTAACGTAAATGTAACGAACAAGTACGGAACAACGCCCCTTATTGCTGCGGCAGTCACCGGAGAACCCGAGATCGTTGAGCTGCTCCTCGCAAAGGGGGCTGATGTGAATGCGGCCAACAAGTACGGGAAGACCCCGCTGATGGAAGCTTCACTCGCGGGCTGCCACCGAACCGTCGCGCTTCTATTGGCTCGCGGCGCGAACATACAAACCGGCGACAAGGACGGCCGCACAGCGCTGATTGGGGCAGCCTCTGCGGGTCAACGGGAAGTTGTTGAAATGCTCTTGGACCATGGTGCTAACATCCGGCAAAAAGACAAACAGGGCAACTCGGCCGTAAAAGAGGCCCTAAGGTTCGGCCGGACGGACGTGGCAAAGGTGCTGTTGGCAAGCCTGGAATCCGAGAGGCGTGATACCGCGGCTTAAAGAGTTTGTGCGCCGAGTCCGGAAGGCTGGGATAGCCGCTGTCAGCCCCACCAGACGCGAGCCCTCGCTCTTAATGGCAGAGTGAAATCAAGTCGCTATCCGGCCTCTGGATTTAACAATCTTCTAACAACCTCGTAACCCTTCTCCAATAATTTCGTTAGAGAATAGCAAAACCAAATCGGGGGCGACCGGCTTGTATGTGGCGCAAATCAAGCCCCTCGAAAATTGCAGGCGACTGTGAAACATCTGCCGGAGAATCGACTTTTCCGGAACTGACCTAACGATCAGAGACTGAGAGACCGCCATGGCTAAAGAAAAGATCCTCGTGGTTGATGACGAGCCAGACATTCTGGAGTTGGTTAAATACAACCTGGCGAAGGAAGGATATCGTGTCCACTGCCTACTTTCCGGTGAACAAGCTTTGAGAAAGGCAGCCGAAGAGCATCCTGATGCGATACTGCTTGATCTTATGCTACCTGATCTGGACGGATTGGATGTGTGTCGCCAATTAAAAAACAATCCGGCTACCAGGCACATACCGGTAATCATGCTAACTGCAAAGGGCGAGGACGCGGATGTCGTCACCGGCCTGGAGTTGGGTGCTGAGGACTACATCGTCAAGCCTTTCAGTCCACGAATTCTTCTGGCCAGACTAAGAGTAGTCTTTCGCCGGAAGGAACGTCTTGCCTCCGACGAAGACGCAGTGGTTCACATGCACGATTTGACTATCGACCCTAACCGTCACGAAGTCCTTTTAGAGGGAAGACCGATGGGACTCACGACTACTGAATTTCGGATTCTCCATTTTCTCGCACGCCGGCCCGGCCGGGTATTCAGCCGAGATCATATAATAAGCGGCGTAAGAGGAGAGGATTATGCGGTTACCGAGCGATCTGTCGATGTCCAGATCGTGAATCTACGAAAAAAACTCGGCAAATCGGGGGACGCGATCGAGACCGTCAGAGGCGTGGGGTACCGGTTCAAGGAACAATGAGAACACGGTTTCGGGCCGATAGACCTGTTCAGCCGGTGCTTCCGGCATATATGGCTCAGACGCGTTCTCAACCGGCGCAACCATGTCTTAATTTCTATCTGAATTCTAACGTCTCCCTAGCCATCCCTTAACAGCAATCTTCTTTAATGAGATCCGGCCCTGGAGGCCTTCTATTCCTTGCGCACGCAGGCAGGGCCGCAATGCCGTTGATCCTGTTGCACTTACGGCATCTGATAAGGACCCCTGTAGAGCCTAAAACTAAGCCAAAGAGGAGGATGCAAATGGGAAAATGTAGGAATTTGACAAAGCCGGCTCGGGTAAGACTTTCTTTGTGGCTTCCTTTGGCCTTGATGTTTCTTGTTGCCCTGCCGGGCGTTGTGAATGCAGGGCCGGACATCGAAAATGTTACTGGGGCCGGAGCTTCATTCCCGTACCCCGTCTATGCCAAGTGGGCTACAAAGTACAACCAATACACCGGCCTGAAGATCGCCTACCAGTCCATTGGGTCCGGTGGGGGAATAGCTCAAATCAAAGCAAAAACCGTTGACTTCGGAGCTTCCGATGAGCCTCTGAAAGCTGAAGACCTATCCAAGGACGGATTGATCCAGTTCCCCATGATCATGGGCGGAGTGGTGCCGGTAGCAAACATTGAAGGGGTGAGCAGAGGAAAACTCAAGCTTACGCCGGAACTGCTGGCGGACATATTCCTCGGTAAGATCAAGAAATGGAATGACCGAAGAATCGTGGCGGTTAATTCGGACGTGAAATTGCCCGACCAAGAAATAACTGTGGTGCACAGGGCGGATGGTTCCGGAACCACCTGGATCTTCACCAACTATCTGAGCAAAGTCTCCAGCGAATGGAAGGAAAAGATCGGCGGCGGCAAATCGGTTTCCTGGCCGACCGGTGTCGGTGGCAAGGGAAATGAAGGTGTCTCCGCTCTGGTGAAGAAGACGGCAGGAGGCATCGGCTATGTCGAGTATGCGTACGCTCTCAAGGAACGGCTAAAGTACGTTCAGCTTCAAAATAACGCGGGGAAATTCATCACTCCTACCATCGAGACATTTCAGACCGCGGCTGCGAACGCGGATTGGGAAAAGGCCCCAGGTTTCTACATTGTGCTTGTCGATCAGCCTGGCGAGAAAAGCTGGCCAATTACTGGAGCTTCATACATACTCATGCACAAAGACCAGGCAGATCCCGCAAAAGCCCATGCCGTTTTGAAATTTTTCGATTGGTGTTTTAAGAATGGCGCGGACGCAGCCAAAGAGCTTCACTATGTGCCCATGCCGACAAAAGTATTTACTCTCGTGGAGTCTGTGTGGGCAAAGGACATGAGTGCCGGCGGCTCACCGGTTTGGAAGTAGAATCTGTTCGGTCAGCTTCAGGAATAAAGGAGCTCATGCAGAGAGCCGTGGGCTCTCTGCATGTCCGGATTTCCTGCCTCGCATGAAGGCAGTGTCGGCGTGTCGGATTCAGCCTTGGAAAGAAACATCAGACCAGATGTTTCGCCGACGGAAGGCCCGTGGAGCTGCCGCTTCTGTCAGTTTACTTTTTCTACCGTTGCGCACAGCATGGATAGCTGGTCCCTTGCCACGTCCAAGCTTCCGGTCAAGGCGTCAACCTTGTGTCCAATGGACTTCACGTTTTCCTCGCTGGCTCTCAAATTGCGAAGTCCCTCGCAGAAACGTTCTACTTTCCGGTCCAAATCACTGACCCGCTGGGCAATTTGATCGATCCTCGTTGCCATTTCTTTTACAACTTCGGGAACGGGCAATACAGGCATTTCCTGATTCCTTCCTTTCTACGGAATTATGGGGGCACCCTAAGCGTCCCCTTCTTCGTGAATGTATTTCCTTCGCAGAGTCATCTCTTCACTTAAGAGCAGCGGTTCCAGGGGCCTCGGCATACTGGCGCCCAAGACCCCGCCGAACGCAGAAGTTGACGAATTGCTTGACTTCATGTGCTTCAGAGCGGACATCATAGTACAGGAAGAGTGGTGTAGACAGCGGGTACGATTGATTTCGAATTGTGTCCACAGACGGCATGACGGCCTGCGAACCCTCATCTTCCTTTATGCCTATTATCTTGACCATGCCCTTGATTCTGCCCCGGATCGCTTCCGTGTACCGCGCATCGGCTATGGAACCCTTTCGCGCTCGGACGGCCCTTACTATGTCGGGATCGAACAGCCGTACTGTTTGCTGCCACATTGGGAAGCCGCCGAGGACGAATTCCTTGAAGAACTTCTCTGTGCCCGAAACCGACTCATCACGGGACATCGTCACGATGGGCTCATCCGACCCGCCAACCTCTTTCCAATTCTGGTACTCGCCGAGAAATATTTTCCGCACTTGTTCCAACGTGAGATAGTCAACAGGGTTTGCAGGGTCAGTTACCATAACCACGGCGCCCCAACCCACCAATTGTTCGTGCAATTGCATCCCCAGTTCAGCAGCTTCGTTCTTCAGGTCGTCGTCCAATTTTCCCAAGGCCATGATTGCGTCGCTGGTTTTATCCGACATTGAGGTAAGAAAGGAATAAGGTTCCGCACAGGTTACCGACACGTTTGCTTCAGGCCGTCGTTCAGCGTAGTACTTGGCGAGATCCGTAAGGTTGAAATACATATATCTTGAGCCGCTAATTCGTACGATGTTGTTTTCCTGGGCGGAAACATTCAAGACCCATATGATCAACATAATCAGCATTGCCTTAATTGCACGGAATAGCACCTTGCGACACCTATTCATTGGCTGACTCCTTTTTAAGCCGTCGAAATTGTATACCCCGACATGCGGCAGGGGCGCTTACCGACGCTTCCCCATCAAAGCATTACAAAATGGTAGAAACCGGATTTGGCTGACGAACTTTATTGGTGTGTATAGTCTGCGTTGGTTAGGGCTGTATTAGGGGCAAACTAAATTCGCGTTTATTATGTTTTTGGATGTCTATCCGGAACAAAATCGTGGAAGGGCTATTGGCTGGTTATGAGTGGCACTTGAGAGGTTATTTTACTGTTGAGAGCAGAGTACTTAGGTAGGCGATTCGAGCCGATTCCTCCACGAGTTCCGCCAGGTTCTGGGCCTGGGAGATTACAGGGCCGGCTGCGATTATCCCGTGATCAAACAGAAGAGCTGCCTGAACAGATTTGTCCGAGAACGCTTTTGCAATGGATGCTGCCAGCGTCTCGCTGCCCTCCGCGTGGGGTGGGATGACCGGAATCTTGCCGAGGATGCGTTTCGCGTGAACCGTTTTCAAGGGGATTTCGTGCCTGCACACCGCAAAGGTAGTGGCAAAAGGCGGGTGGTAGTGAACAATGCCACCTACATCCGGCCGAACCAGGTAAATGCTCAAATGTGAATTGACCTCTTTGGTGGGTTTGCCTGCTCCCTCCACTGGACCGCCTGCGCTGTCAGTCACCAGGAGGTCTTCTTCTTGGAGGTCGAAGAGGGCTATACCGCTCGGCTTGACAAGGAAACGCTCTCCCTGAAGCCTCATGCTGAGATTTCCGCCGCTTGAGGTTTGCATGCCCATTTGAAGGGCCCTTCGGCATGTCCTGATGAACTCTTTTCGATCTGATGAAAATGAAAGCACAACGATGACCTTACAAGATCCTAAGGATATACACTTTTCTCGGACACGCCCGTGCCGTGCCCGGTCAAGATATGATCCGCCTTCTCGAAGATCTTCTCCATGCTGGAAAACATCTCGAAAACATTAACGTACCTCCCCATGGGCGTAAAAGGAAGGTTTCGATGCTTGTCCGGCTGAAGGTTCTCATCCGCGAACACCGCATCGCCCGCTATCACAAAAACTCCTTCGGCGGGCTTTACAGCCACCGACTGATGGCCCGGACAATGGCCGGGAGTAGGAAAAAGAGTAATGAAGTCATTGTATTGGTATTCCCCGTCCACGGTCCGAAAATCGACCCCGTCAAAAGGCGCGGTGACTCCAAGGTGTTTCGATTCATAGGACTTATGATAGAGGACATGCGGATTCAAGGCAAAAGCCAATTCCTTTGCATGAACGTAATAGTCCGCATTCTTGAACAATTTCATGTTAGAGCAGTGATCCCAGTGGAGATGGGTGAACAGGACCGCGTTTATGTCGTCAACCTTCACTCCCAGCTTTTCCAACTGTTCGTCGATGCGAAACCCTTCGGGTTGGTATGACCCCGGGTGATGCCAGTCAGCCCTTTTCGTGTCACTCATTCCCGTGTCAACCAGTATTTTCTCTGTTCCGCCGGTGATCAGAAATGCCCAGGTGGGGACCTCTACTTCTACTCCGTTTCCATGACCCGGTGTAATGTATGCGCCCTTGTCCAACTTGATGTAGCCGGTGTTTATCGGAATGATCTTCACATCCATTGCGTCGTTCCTCGCGTTCACATCTGTCGATCCAGCATCTTCATCATAAGCGCGACTCCTTCGCGAACAAATGAATCGTCATTAATATGTGCGTCGTATTCAATGATCCGTGACTTATCCTTCAAATGTTGCCGCAAGGTCTGAATGAACATTCTGTCGGTTTCCGGATCGTAAAAAGGCCTCCCTTCGGCGTTCGGTTCTGAAAAGCCCCTGAGAGGCACAAGTATTTTCACAGGCACAGTCGCCTTGTTGATCTTCTTGGCCATGAATTTCGCGGCCTTGATCATCTCATGGCCCGTGCCGCGCACAAGGGTAATATTTCGATTGTGGATGATGTGTTTTCTTTTTTTCCATGCAGCGGGAAGACCGTCGAAAGGACCTTTGCAGATGTAGTCTATGGCGCCGGGAGCCATGACACAGGGTATTTTGGCTTTGGACAGGACATCCAATCGAGCCTTACCTGAAGCGAAGATCCCCTTGCCGACCTCGTCCAAAATCTCATGCGTCGTCCAGTCCATGATCCCGTCGAAATACCCCGCCTGGGCCATATGCTCCATGGCCGTCCCGCCGATTCCCGTTGCATGGAAAAGGATCATCTCATAGCCATTTTCATTGAAGATCTTTTTCATCCTCATCAGTCCGGGAGTGGTTACGCCGAAAGCGGTGGCGCCAATGACTTGCCGATTCCCCTTTTCAATGGGGCGATAGTTGTTCACCATGCCGATTAGGGCGCTGACCGCGTTCTCAAGGATTCTCACAAAAACGTAATTGAGCCCGAACACATCAGTGACAGAAGGAAAGACGGCTATGTCTTGCGTTTGCAAGAACGGCCGCATATCCCCGGCCGCGATGGTGGACACCATGACCTTTGGAAATCCAAGCGGGAGTGCTTGCATGGCCGCGGTTCCCATGGCCGTGCCTTGTCCGCCCCCGAGTGCGATGACACCGTGAATCTTTCCCTCACGATGCAAATCCGAAAGGCAGGCTGTCAGGCCTTTGGTCATGGCCTGGATGATCTTCCCTTTGTCGCGAGTCCCTACGAGTTCCGTTAATTTAAAACCTGCCCTTGCGGCCACTTCTTCTCTCGGAATGTCTCCGCGGGCGATCGGCTTGCCCATGGGCCCCGGATCCACAAGGAGGCTTTTGATCCCGTGTTTTCCCAAGAAATCCCTAATATACAGGCATTCTTCGCCCTTGGTATCGAGCGTGCCGATGATGAGAACTGTTTTTTCTTCAGATGCGTTCATGGGCGGCGCAACTTAGAATGGGCGCGGGCATTGCATGTCGCAGAACCCTGAACAAGTGATTCGCCGTGCGTGGGGGTAGGGGCAGGCCCCCGCGCCTACCCCTTGGCGGGAATCACGGCAGCCCGGGCGCGGCGACAGAGGTCCGCACCCACAACGCATGACCCGGTTGTTTAAGCGGGGGCATATTTTCATGCTCTTGCCTCCGGATTCCCTTTCGAATTTGTAATAGTTTCTCTGGCGCAAAGCCGCCTCAAGCCCGGTGAACGGTTACTCAAATCTTTGCTCCCAAGCATTGAACCACTTCGTCCATGCAGCAACTTAGCTCTTCCAAATTGCCGGTCATCCGGATTTGGCCCTTTTCCATGATGTAGGCCCTTTGGTTCTCGCTAAGCCTCATGGCCATTTCCACGTGCTGCTCCACCAGCAGGATCGTGACTCCGTCATTCTGAAGCTTCTTTATAATTTCCATGATCTCGTGAACTATCTTGGGGGCCAAGCCCTCACTGGGCTCATCAATGAGCATAAGTTTCGGTTGGGCCATCAATCCTCTGGCGATGGTCAGCATTTGTTGCTCGCCGCCGGAGAGTTTCCCTCCATCTTGCTTCAACCGCTCCTTGAGCTTGGGGAAATAGTCAAAGACCATCTCAAAGAGCCGATCACGATCGTTTGTTTTGCCACGGACCAACGAACCCAGCTTGAGGTTCTCATATACCGTTAGATTGGGGATGATTCGTCTATCCTCGGGGATCAACGAGATGCCCATTTTTGCAATCTTGTGCGGCGGCAGGCCCGCTATGTCTTCCCCAAAGAAGAGGACCTTGCCTGTCTTGGGAGGCTGAATGCCCATTATGGTCTTCATCGTGGTGGTCTTCCCCACACCGTTTCGACCGAGGAGGACCACGATCTCCCCTTCTCGGACTTCAAGGGAAACACCCTGCAAAATGTGACTGTAACCATAATAGGTATTCACGTCTTCGAGACGAAGCATGGCTTATTTCTCCCCAAGGTAGACACTTTGGACGTCCTCGTTGTCGCTGACCTCTTGCGGGGTCCCGACTGCCAAGACACGGCCTTCATTTAGCACCACGACCTCGTCGGAAATGTTCATCACAACGCTCATGTCGTGTTCGACCAGAACGATTGAGAGTCTCAGACTGACATTGAGTTCTTTTATCAGGTCCGAGCACAGGAACGTCTCGGCGCAGCTCATGCCCGCGGTAGGCTCGTCGAGGAGCAAGACTTCCGGCTCGGTCGCCAAGGCTATTCCAATCTCCAGGTACCTTCTTTCGCCATGAGACAGCGTCGAAGCAAGGTGATTCCTTTTTTCAGCCAGTTGCACTCGTTCAAGAACTCTTTCCGCCATCTCGTTGACTTTTTTGTACGAGGCGGCCGTTTTCCAGAAGTTGAACGAGGTTTCCTTCGATTGAGCGGAAATGCGAATATTCTCGAAGACCGTCAGGTTGGGAAAGATGTGATTGATCTGATACGTCTTTGTTATCCCCAGCCGAGACACTTGATGCAATGGCAGATCGGTAATGTCTCTATCTTTGAAAATCACCTGCCCCGCGGTGGGTTGATAGACTCCCGCTATCAGGTTGAAAAGCGTGGTCTTTCCGGCTCCGTTGGGACCTATAATGGAAGTGAGCTGCCCTGTTTTCAGGACAAAATCCACTCCATCCACCGCCCTAAGGCCACCGAAGTGCTTCGAGACCTTTTCTGTTCGTATGACCATGGAATCAGCCTTCAATCTTTCAACGGTTGACGTTCGGCAAATCTCAGGTCTTTTGTCTGGCAATCCGGTACGCGGAGAACTTCTCCTGGATTGTGCCAACTATCCCGGCCGGGAACAAAAGGATGATGACGACAAAGATTGCACCGACAAAAAGCTCCCAGCGAGGCGTAAGAACGCTGATGGTGTTCTGGAGAAAAAGGAAAACGCCGGCGCCCACCAACGGCCCCAAGAGAGTTCCTCTGCCTCCCAGAATGGTCATCATGACAATAGTTCCGGATGTGAGCCAAAACAGTGTGCTCAATGGAACATAACCGAGAAAGATAGTGTATAGCGCCCCGGCAAGGCCCGCATAGAACGCGGAGAGCACCAGAGAGAAGAACTTCACCAGCGTAGTGTTGAAGCCGCAGGCTTTGGCACGCTCTTCATTCTCACGAAAAGCTTGAAGCAGCTTGCCAAAAGGCGACTGAAGTATTCGCCAGGTCAGGAAAAGCATGACGGCCGTGACAATCAGGATAAAATAATACATAGGCGCAGGCTTGTTCAGGGAAATGGAAAAGACCTCCATCACCGGGATGTGCGTCAGGCCGTCTTCACCTCGCGTGATGTCCTTCAAAGGAGAGAGTGCAAGAAAATAAAGCATCTGGCCAAAGGCAAGAGAAATCATGGCAAAATAGACGCCTCGTTTTCGGATGGCTATTGCCCCGATAAAGCAGGCCAGAAGCATGGGTGCCAGGATACCCAAAGCGATGCCGGTCCAAATGCTCGCGTGCCAGTATCTGAATGCCAAACCCGCGCTGTACGCACCCAGACCGAAATATGCCGCATGCCCGAATGAGAGCACACCCGTATAGCCCAGCAACAGGTTGAATCCTAATCCGAAAATGGTCCAGATAAGGATTTCAGTCGCCAATGGTGTCGAAGTGACCCAAGGGAGAAACGCAAGAATCACCAGAGCTATCACGACAACAGTGGGCCTCGGTATGGGCTCGGTATTTCGTGGAATCATCGGTTCGCTTGGTTGTTCCATCAATGCCGCTCCTATTCTCTGCCCAATTCTCCAAACAGTCCCCTGGGGCGAACCAGAAGGATCACGGCCATGCAAAAGTACATGGCGACATTGGCATACTCGCCCGCGATGAAACTGGCTACCGCGACAACCAACCCGATGAACAGGCCGCCCACGATAGCCCCTCCCAGACTTCCCAGGCCTCCGACCACGGTGACTACAAAAGCGACCATAGTCATATCAACTCCCATGTCGGGTGTCGCTGACATCATGGGCACCGATATAGCGCCGGCCAAAGCGGCCAGCCCGATTCCCATGGCAAAACCGATCGTCCAAATTCGTGAAACGTTCACGCCCAATACTTGCACCATCAGGCTGTCCCGCGTGGAAGCTCGAATAATCATGCCTAGATCGCTCTTCTTGAGAAAGAGCCACAGCGAGATCATGATGACCAAGGTGAAGAGGACAATGAACAACCGGTAATTGGGAAAAATCATAGGTCCCAGAAGGGTTGCCCCGCTCAGGGCGCTGGGATAGTTCACAGGCTTGCCGATGAGCCCGAAGATGATCTTCATCCCGTCCGGGATGGCAACAGATAGTCCGAAGGTGAGCAAAAGAGGTAAGAGAGGGTCCTTTCCGTACAAGGGCTTCAGAAGGAAGATCTCGGTGACCGCGCCTATGAGGCCTACGATAACAACCGCACTCAGAATGCCTATGAAGAAACTTCCCGACATGGAAACCGCCACGAAGACGGCATACGCTCCCAGCATCGCAAACGTGCCGTGCGCGAAGTTGACGACGTCCAGAAGGCCATAGATGATCGACAGACCGCTGGCCAACAGAACATACACGCAACCCAGCGCCACCCCGAAGAAGAGCTGTAGAGCTATAACGTTCCAGGGCAGATCCGCAAACATAGGATACCCTCTCTCGGATGAAGGTCCAGGCTCCGGTCAGCCTCTTTACCCACCTGCGACGGTTCTACTTGGGTAGCTTGATATTCGAGAACGGAAGCTTCTTTGCATTGTCCTCGCAAGACATAATAATGTCTTTACCAGGGATTTCAGCGATGATGTCTGCGATATCCCAGTCTTTCGCCTTGGCTCCCTTGCCTCTGACCAGCAGATAGCTCTGGACCCTCTGGCGATCGCAAGCACGGACCTCTTCAGGGCCTTTGGTAAGCTCGTACTTGAGCCCTTCCATGGCCTTCATGATCTTTTCCTTGTCAGTAACCGTACCGGCTTTTTCCATGGCCATAAAAAGGACATTTGTCGCTACGTACCCGGATTCACCGTCCTGCTCGACAGGATCGCCGAATTTCTTCATATAATTCTCGACGAATTTTTTGCTGGTCGCGTACTTGTCTTGCAACTTCCAGAAAAAGGTCATTCCTCCCATGACGTTCTCGTCATAGACCGGGCCAAGCTCTTTGATCGTGTGCATAGCGGTCTTGGAGCATACTATCTTCATCTTCTTGGTAAGCCCGAGTTCGCTTGCCTGCTTGATCGCGGCTGTTTGATCGGCTCCCAGGTTGTTCATGACTATGAAATCAGGGTTGGCAGCCATAATCTTGGCATAGTATGTGGAAAAATCCGAGGTGCCCAGCGGTACATACACGTTGCCGAGGAATTTCCCTCCCATCTGCTCACTTTGCCACATCCAGCCTTCCAACAGGCTGTGTCCCCACCGATAATCCGCAGTGATTGCAAACCATTTCTTGCCGAGGTTCTCAAACGCGTACTTAGAGACAGCCAGGGCCGCCGAGGAGGGGATAACCATAAAAGCAGCGCCAAACTTGCATTGATCGGGTCCGGTCACCATGTCCGACTGGCAGTACGCGACGTAAGGGACCTTGTTTTTGCAGGCAAACTCGTTGATGGCCAGGGAGATAGCGCCTGAAAGGGTGCCGCCGATAAAATCGCACTTTTCCTCTTCAACAAGCTCTTTGGCTCTTCGAAGTGCTACGGCGCCATTGAGTTGGTCGTCTCGGCTGACCCAAACTATTTTGTGCCCCAGAACTCCACCCTTGGCATTCCATTCATTCACCGCCAGCTCGGTGGCCCGTTGCTGGTCCCGGCCCAGGACCGAATACGCACCGGTAAGCGGGTGCATGGTGCCGTACTTGATGACCTTCTCCTGTGCCTCAGCCGGAGCGACCACAAAGAGGCTTACAGCCAACAGACCGAGCCCCAGCAGCGCCAGCGCGACAAACCCAAACGATCCTCGCGATCTCATGATTTTTCCTCCTGTGTGTGATCTAACAAAAGGGGCCTTCCCCGGTTTACGGTAACGCTCACTGGACGGTCCATCCGCCATCCACAGTGAGGATATGGCCTGTAATCATGTTGGCAAGGTCGGAGGCGAGAAAGAGTGTCGCATAGGCGATCTCTTCAGGCTCAGCCATCCGGCCGAGAGGAATGCTTCCCAGGACATAGTCCAAGAAAGCCTTGTTTTCGAACATCCCCTTGGTCAAGGGAGTGACCACAAAAGTTGGTGCAACCGCGTTCACGAGAATATTGTCTTTGGCCCATTCTACGGCCAGCGTACGGGTCAATTGGTTTACGCCGCCTTTGCTCGAACAGTAAGCCGCTCGGAGGGGCAGGGCGATCAAACCGGCTTGCGACGAAATATTTACGATCTTTCCGCCGCCTTTTTTCATCATTTCCTTTGCCGCTGCCTGGCACAGAAAGAAAGTGGCCTTTAGATTGATGTCCAGGATCGCGTCCCAATTCTCCTCGGTCACGTCTTCCGATTTCTGAGGCCTGTTGATACCGGCTGAATTGACCAAAATGTCTAGAGAGCCCATGGTTTGAACAGCGGCATCCACGAGTTCCCTGCAACCTCCGACCGCTCTGACATCAACCGCTTTGTACGCAGCCTCGACCCCCTCGGCCCGCAATTCAGCCGACAGATCTTTGAGCTTTTCCTCATTGGTGCCGCTGAGAAAGACCCGTGCGCCCGCGGCCCCGAACGCCAAGGAAATAGCCTTGCCGATCCCACCGGCAGCGCCGGTGATCAGAGCCACCTTGTTATCGAGCGACATCTCAGGCTTTTTCACTTTGAATACTTTTCCTTTCTCACCTTGCAGGAGATCCCGTGGGCTAACATGTTTTCATAGTTGCAGGCTCGTTCGCAGACATCGGCGATCTTGTACGATGCCTCCTTGGTGGCGTACTGGTACGTGACCGTTTTGACAAACTTGCCCACGGAAAGCCCCCCGGTGTAACGAGCGGCTTTCATGGTGGGCAGGACATGATTGGTTCCTATGGTCTTGTCGCCATAGGCTACAGTTGTCTCTTCGCCCAAGAATACGGAGCCGTAATTCCTGCAATGATCGAGGTAATACTTCCAATCATTGGTTTGGACCTCCAGGTGCTCAGGGGCCCATTCGTCGCTGACCCTTACCGCTTCGTCAGCCGTATCGACCACAATGACTTCCCCGTTGTCCCGCCACGCCACCGCTGCGACATCCTTAGTGGGGAGATCGACCAATTGGCGGTCAACTTCCTTCATGGTTTCTTCGGCGGTCTTTGCGGAAAGGGAAATTAGGGCCTGTCTCGCGTTGGGATCATGCTCGGCCTGTCCGAGTAGATCCGCTGCCAGGATAAAGGGATCAGCGGTTTCATCGGCAATGATCAGAATCTCGGTGGGCCCTGCCAGAAGATCGATTCCCACTGTTCCGAAGATCTGACGTTTTGCCTCGGCCACGTACTTGTTGCCGGCTCCCACAACCATGTCCACGGGTTCCAGCCCTTCTATGCCGTAGGCCATCGCTGCCAAAGCGTGGACACCGCCCATGCAGTAGATCTCGTCAGCACCCGCGGCCACCATGGAGTAAAGAGTTGCAGGCCACAGCCCCTGCCCTTTGACCGGCGGCGAACAGGCCACAACCCTCGAGACGCCCGCGACTTTGGGAGTGATCACGGTCATGTGGGCGGACGCGAGCATGGGATAACGCCCACCCGGAACATAGGAGCCGCTCGATGCCACAGGGATGATTTTCTGACCCAGGTGAACTCCAGGGAAGGTCTCGACCTCAAAGTTGACCAGGCGTTTCATTTGCTCGCTCGCAAAATTGCGGATCTGGGCCTGACAGAAGTCGATGTCCTCTATCTCGGTTGCGGGCAAGCCCTTTTTGGCTGCCAGGATTTCATCATCCGTCACGCGAAAGCTTTTCGGCGACCAGTTGTCGAACTTCTCAGAGTAGTATCGAAGCCCCGCTTCGCCCTCTTCCTTGATTTTTTCGAGGATCCCTCGTACGGTCTCCCGGACCTCGGTAAGGTCCTCTTTCGGCTTTTCAACTGCCCTTTTCAAGTATCTTATCATTCCGATCCGCCCCTTTGATTTCTGTAATGCCGCAGGTTGAGGTTCGCAGTTTCTCATAGAGACATCCCGCGTTGCGCAGGACCGCACCCTAAATCCGCATCCCGGAATCAACCGATAAATAACCTTTTATTCGTCAAGGATGGCGACTGCTCGGATAGGAGAGCCCGTGCCTTCCCGTATCTTCAAGGGGAGCCCGATGAACGTGAATCGCTTGCCGACCACCTTATCCAGATTGCACAGGTTCTCGATGTGGGTGATTCCCCGTTCCGCGCAAACGCTGTGACAAGGGTATGTTTTGTCGTACCACATGTCCGGGCTTGCTGAATCGACTCCGAAATTAACGCAACCCTGGTCGATGATGAATTCGGTACCTTCGCGGTCCAGGCCTGGATAGTCGGTCATATACTCGGGTTTCCCGTAGTACCGGTCATATTGAGCCGTGTAGAACAGAACTGTGTCGCCCTTCCGAATATCCAGTCGCCATTTAGTCAGTTCTTCTTCGATCTTTTTCCGCCCAAACTGGGTCTTTTGGGGAATGTCGCTGACATCCAGGCAAATGGCCGAAGTGATACACTTCTCTAAAGCGAGTCGATCCACCGATTCCGCATCCGGATTCCTGGAAAGATGGCTCACGGCATCAATATGAGTTGGGCCATGATCGCAAAACATGATCCCACGTGTCTCATAGGAAAAGCCTGTGCCCAAAAGCCTCTGGCATTCTTCGTGAGACATGTGGGTCCAGATCACGGTCTTCAGATGCCCGGGATAGACAGGCATGCCTTGGTAGATTTCCTGTGTGAGATCAATTATTTTGCCTTTAAACATGATAAGTCTCCTTACACACACGAATATGTCTATATCTGACGCTTCTCGCTCGGCGGGAGCACGTATTTGGAGGAAACGGAAAAGCCGCAGCTCTTTCTTACGATCAGTCGAGGCTCCAGCACAACATGGTACGGTTTTGTGTAACCACGGTTCTTTTCTATCTTGTCGATCAGCCGCTTGAGTCCCAGGCGCCCCATCTCCTGTTTCTGCTGGGAAACGGTCGTAATTTCTATGGACCGAATGGCGGTCGTCGCCACGTTATTAAATCCGACCAGGGCCATATCTTCGGGCACCTTCAAACCTGCGTCCCATATGGCCTCAAAGGCACCAAGGGCCATTTCGTCGTTGCAAGCAAAGATCGCGGTCGGCCTCTTCGTCGACGGGAGATCGAGGAACCGTTGGGTCCCCACGTAACCGCTTTCCTTGAAGAAGTCGCCCAGGTGAACAAGGTCGTCTTCAAGAGCAATGCCGTAGTCCTTAAAGGCCCCTATGGAGCCCTCCGCTCGCTCTATACCGGTAGATGTGTTGAGGGGTCCCTTGATGATCCCTATCCTGGTATGCCCCAATCGAATGAGATGCTCCACCGCCAAATAGGCTCCCCTGAAGCAGTCTACAACCACGAAATCGAGTTCGGCGCAGTCGTAAACGCGCCTCAGGATCGAGACCACAGGATAACCGGACCTGGCCAATTGTTTAAGAGTCCCGCTGTCAATGAGCGCATCGGAGGTTATGATGCCATCGATGCCTCTGGCCCGGATTTTCTGGATCTCAGTGGCTTCAACCCCCTGGTCCCCGTGGATTGAAATTATGCTGAGGGAATAACCGTGCTTTCTTAGAACTTCGTCCATGCCCGCGGCCATTTCCGGGAAAATGGGGTTCAAGGTGCTGGTGATCAGCAGCGCAATGGCATGAGACCGGCCCTTCACAAGAGATCTGGCCACCAGGTTTGGCCTGTAGTTGAGGGCTTCGGCGATCTTGTGAACCCTGTACCGGGTTTCCTGGTGGACGCCGGGCTTGTTATTCAAGACTAGGGAAACCGTGGACGGCGAAACCTTGGCGATTCGTGCAACGTCCTTGATGGTAACTCCCTCGTCTTTCATGCTCTTGCTCGCGGTCTGATCTGGTTGAAACAGGAAGGTGCAGTGAAAGCCACAAAGAAGATTTCTAAAACAATTTATTAAAACGTAGCAATGCCCCTGTCAAGGATTTTTTTTGTGCACCAAGTAATAAGCCTATTACATCCGAGAACCGAAGAAAGGGGTTATGCTGAGAAGGTATTTTTTAAAACGTTTTAGTAAATCATTCTGATCGCCCGCCGAGTGCTAGAGTTTGCCACGAAAAAACCATCTCCTCATTTCTAGCAACTTCCATGGCGCAAAGCGCCACAAAGAAGCATGAAAACGCCGGTAGCGCCGTCCCGCGCTGAACGCGGGATTGCCGGTTGCCTTCGGGGCGTTTTCATAGGAAGTGCAGAAACAGCATCCAATTACGAAAAGTGCCTCTGGGAAATTGGTAGGTGCCGGCCTCCGTGCCGGCACATCTTCCCAATATAAATCAACTATTTCGGACCGGCAGAGACGCCGGTCCCTACCAGCCTTCTTGGAGCTTGGGCTGTGCAAAAGATCAAAACTTGTGGCAACTGGTATAGCCGACCGATTACCGCTTCCAAAGACAGGGGAGCTTTCCCGAACACACCAGGAGCGGGGTCGCAAGGCCAAAACGCACTCTGATCCGCGAACAATGCGCCGGCATGCCGGCTGGCCAACGCTCCGAGGTGTGGATCGCACCAGTTACGCCGTTTCGCGCATTTTCGTGTCCGACATTAGGACATTTTCAAGCTGTTGGAATGACATGCAAGTTAGCCGGAAGCCCTTACGCGTGTTCGGTATTAAGACGCGCCCTCGCCGAATTACCGTCCTTTGGATGTGGATGGCCGGCGATACCATGAGGACGTACGCTGCCGACTCGACATAAATCAAAAAAACGCGCGTTGGACTGGGCCTTAATCAGGCCTATCTGCGTTGCCGGGCACAGATGGAACCGGTTTCTCGTGATACCGTGAAGCCAGTTGGCACATTTTATGCTCATCCAACGAGCAGACAAACCATGCGGGGAGAACGGACGGCGCCATCGGAGCAGCCGCCCATTCTTTATTCAAATCTGAAATCCAGGGCTATGACCAAGGAGCGGTTATCAGGCGACCGCGTATCTGCTTTTGTGGAACTGCTCAAGAACTCGAAAGCGTCAGGGACTTAGGGCCGTGCTAGAACCATCCATAATCATTAATGAATTGCTGAGTACGGAGAATTGAAAATGAAGACAATTGCCTTTCTTGCGTCCGCCTTTTTGTTGGGGGTAATGGTTCTGCTCACCATGGGGTCAGCACAACATTCTATAATAGGGGATGATTGGGGCAAGGCAGCGACTGCAAGCAATATTCAGGCCGTCGATCGCGTTAGCCCTCAGGCGAAACATGTTTTGGTCTTAGCATCGCAAGCAACCAGGTCCGCGGGTCTCTCTTCGCTGCCATCTGCCTTGTATGGGGCCCCTGCATTGCCCGCGCCACCTAGATAAGGCCACGGAGGGTGGAAAGCGCGGATCCTGTGATTTCGGCTTGTACGGCCACAGCCGCAACTGATGATGAGAAGCCCCCTGCACGGGGAAACCGTCAAGCTTTTGCCGAGGACCTATTGCCACTCAATTCCCGGAAGCGGAAACAATCGGTCGTGTGATCGTTGACCATCCCGATTGTCTGCATGAATGCGTAGCAGATCGTCGGCCCCACGAACTTGAAACCTCGTCTCTTCATGTCCTTGCTCATGGCTTCCGCTTCGCGGGTTTTGGCCGGAATTTGACCAATGCTTTTCCGACTATTCCGGATGGTTTTGCCGTCAACCAATCCCCAGATATACTTGGCAAAAGAGCCGAATTCTTTCTGAATGTCCAGAAACGCAATTGCGTTTGTCACAGCGGAACGCACTTTGGCGGAATTGCGAATAATACCTGAGTCTTGCAGCAACAGAAGGATTTTGTCTTCATCATAGGCCGCTATTTTGGCCGGATCGAAGTTATCAAACGCGGCTCGATAGTTTTCTCGTTTCTTGAGGATCGTTGCCCAGCTTAACCCCGCTTGGGCACCTTCCAACACCAGGAACTCGAATAAGAGTCTATCGTCGTGGACAGGCACGCCCCATTCGTGGTCGTGGTAGGCAACCATCATAGGATCATCGCCCGTCCAGCTGCAACGTTCCTTTGTCTTCACATGTCCCCCATTCCCGTCGGCTTTGAACCGCGTGGCATGCAGTATCCCTTGTTCTTGGTGGGACAGGCATCTTGCCTGTCTGTCTCGGGCAGGGGGACCTCCGTTCCGCCATTCATTGCCTGTGAATGTCACCTGGGTGATAATGGATTGGCACTACTTGCACATTTCAAGGGCATAGTCGACTTCCTCTGCTACCACGCCCTCGCTTCGCGGCCGGATGGATTCCAGGACGCTGCGGGCCGCGGGGCCACCGATCCGGCCTATTGCCCAGGCACACATGGCTCGCACCCTCTCGTCATCATTCTCTTCAAACGCGCGGGCCAGCTCCGGCACGTACTTCGTGTCCCGCGTATTGCCCATGGACCGGGCCACGTTCATCTTCCAGCGCCAGATATCGCTCGAAGGCATATAGAACATATGCGGCCAGATGCGCTGCTCGAAATAAGGCGGGTCCATGTGAAGCAGCTTTTCCAGTTGGAACGCGGAGCTTTTATTGGTGACTCGTTCATTCTCCACAAGATCCGCGGCAAGCCACGGGGCATTCCGCGGGCACACGTTTTGGCAGCGGTCGCAGCCGTAAACGTACAATCCCATCGGTTCCCTGAACTCGCGCGGGGTGAGGCCTGAGCCGAAGTAGGTGAGATAAGATATGCAGCGCCGAGGGTCGATCTTGCGAGGCCCCTTAAGAGCGCCCGTAGGACACGACACGATGCACGAACTCTTGCACCAGTCGGGACAGCCCACCTCCAGAGTCGGCTGGCCGGGCTCAAACTCTGCGTCCACCACCACAGCGATAGGCAAGACCCAGGAGCCTTGTCGCGCCACCGCATTGGAATAGAACAGGCAGTTCTTCCCGAACGTGCCCATGCCGGCTCGCGCCGCGGCCAAGCGGTGCGGAATGTGAAAGGGTATTTTGGCGTTAATGCCGTGCTCGCGTAAAAAAGAGCGGAAAGCTTTGACGCGCACGGCCAGTCCGTCCTTGGTAATTCGATCGTCGTCCAGATAACACCGGCCGAAAAAAGCCTCCATGTTTCGAGGGTACGCCTTGCGAAAGTACACCTCCATGAGCACTATGATGGTCCGCGCCTCCGGCAGCACGTTCTTGGGATCAGTTCCGGCCATGAGATCGAGGCCGCCCGCTTTGGTCCAAGCGTACTCGGCCTCGCGTTCCTTTAGTATTTCCCTTTGCGATTCAAAGGGTTCCGCACTGGTGAAACCTATGTCTTCGAAGTCCAACTCATGGGCCTTCTTTATGATATCGTCGCGGGATAACATGTGATGCTCCGTTGGGAAGTGAGAATTCTTGCATACCGGCGCGCGGTCTTGACGCGGATGCAGGTGCAATTACGTAATATAGCCGAATGAAGTGATTCCGCCAACACTTAACGGTTCTAAAAAATTCTGGTTCTTTTCACCAGCAATCTGACAAATAAGGATCATGGTTTGGGTGTCCCGCCAACGCGGGACTGGCTTGTCCAGCTGTGCTTCCATCGCAGGCACTGCTGGGCAAGCCAGCAGTGGCACCCGTCGGGGGGAAACCACTTAATTTGGGGGCGTTGAGTAGGTTACCGGTTCCCGCAGGCAATCGGAAATTACTTTTGGGAATCGGTGCAGAGGGTGTCGCCTGAGGTACGCTGGCAGGCCTTCTTGCATCAAGCATCATTGTCGAATGGTCTGGATCGCCTTGGCCAGCCGTTGATCGCTCAAACCCAAAACCTCCCGGTTCAGTCTCCCTTGCTGGTCGGCTTTCAGCAGAGCGTACATCACAAAGTAGTATTGATCGGGGTCCCAACTTATCAGGACCAAGTCGACGCCTGCATTTAGAGCTTCAATGCTTCCGTTTTGGATACCTGCGCTGCTGTGATAAATGGCACGCATGCCGAAGTCGTCGGTAATCAACACCCCGTCATGCTTCCAAGCCTCGCGTAGGATGCCCGTGATTACCCGCTGCGAGATGGAAGCCGGAAGATCACTGTCTACCGCTGTCAACCTTACATGGCCGAGCATGGTGAAGGCCCCGGTCTGATTCATCAGCGTACGGAACGGCACCCAGTCCGTTGTACTTAGTTCCGCAGGGGAGGCTCTCAGGTTTGCATGGTTCAGGTGGGTGTCTTCCAACACCCTGCCCAGGCCGGGAAAGTGCTTTAGGGTGCAGCGCACGCCGGCCTCCTCAAGGGCGGCACAGTACCACGCGGCTACCCGCGTCACCACAGCAGGATCGCTCGATATGGCGCGTTGAGAAATGCGTGTGTACTTGTCGTCAGGATTGTTAAGCTCATGGTTCAAATCCACCACCGGAGCGAAATTCAGGTTCACCCCAACGTCCGCGAGTTCGCGTCCCTGTGTGCCCGCGAATCGCCTGACAGCTTCCTCACGCTGAGCCGTGTCCGAAGCGCCTTCCACGATCTCGGATAGCGCGGGCATGCTACTCAGCGGCGGGGACAACCGCGAGACAATACCGCCTTCCTGGTCTGTGGCGATCCACAGACGCGGCAGACCTTGCTCCTTCCGTATTCGCTGGAGCGATTGGATTTGTTTCCGGATCTCGCCAGCGCTCTTGCCGCGAACGTTGTGACCCGAAAGGAAGATGCCCGCGACAGCGCGGAGCCTGACCAGCTCACGAACTTCCCCGAGGCTGCGGTAACCCACAATCACATGGCGCCCCAACTTTTCCAGTTGGTTGGGCTCTGCATGCAGGACCTGGTATCGAGCCCAGTTGAAGCGGGCTTCCAGATACAGAGTGCTACCCAAGGCCACTGAAGCTACGAGCAGCCCCAGGACATTGATTGCCCTAACCGCCCGCTGCTCAGGGCGGGAAGATCGTAGCGCCCAGATTTCGGCAAGGATCAGAAGTAACGTTGAGGCGATCAATCCCGCCAGCGCCCACACGCGGACATCCACCAGGAGGGGAGATCTCCAGTCCAAAGCGACAGGGAGCAGCGCCAGGGCTATTAGAAGTTTCAAAACAGCAAATGAGAGTCTCATCGGTCATACCTTAAACCCGCGTCGCGGAGTCGTCGTGTCGCGTCTGAATTCAAGTGCTATCCCACCATCCCCGGATAGGATTATTCCTGAGAGGCATACCAGTCCACCTTTCTTGTCATGAACATGATGACGGCCAAAACCACGAACAATCCGGCTGAACCTACCAGCAAGGCATAGTCCTGGTCTCTCAGTAGCACATACAGGTAGCTGTACAAAATGGTCACCACGGTTCCAACAATGATGGCCCGCGATGCCCTCTTCAACACAGCAATACAGTAGGAGAAAGTAAGCGCAACAATCGCAAAGCTCGCAATAGCGTAGGCCACGGTAAATCCGATGTGTTCAGCCAGAGATAGTTCCAGGAGGTAGAACAGACACATGCCCGCGCCGACAAGAAGATACTGGACCGCGTGGATACGGATCTTGGCGAGTACTTCAAAAAGCCAGAGAGTGATGAAGGTGAGAGAAAGGAAGAGCGTCATGTACTTGGTGCTTCGTTCGGCCATTCGGTAATGGTCCACAGGTGATATCAGACTGACGCCAAACAGGGAAGCCGTAATGGCCTTGTCCATAGGTTCCGCGGAGGTCCATTTCTGGGGGTAGTTTCTTCCCAGAAAGGGGATGGTCCAATTTGCCTTGAAGCCTTGTTGATTAACCGTGCGTTGTGAAGGGAGCCAGGACCCTTGAAAGCTAGGATCGCTCCAGTTTGACTCCAAATCCACCCGCGTTTCCTTTCCGAAAGGTGCAAAGAGCGCTTTCTCACTCCCATTGAGATTAAGAGTGAAAGAGAACTTAAGGCTATCTGCACGCAATAGGCCTGTCAAATCCGCGTGAATTCCCGGATTTTGCGGGCTGGCTTCACCTGCGCCGGGCAGGAACTCCATTTTCTTGTCATTCCAGTTCAGGATTGCCTTGTTCGCGATAGCTCGCACGTCCGAGACGCGTGTCGACAGATAGGCACGGTCCCACAGGATGTCCTGTGACGCCACTTTCCATTGTGACAAGTCAGGCCGAGCGAACTGGCCGGTACACGTCAGAGCCATGCGGTATATGGGAACTTTGAAAATCCCGCGGTACCTTACTTCGCTGTCCAGTTTTCCCGACCAGTGCAGACTTTCGGGCAGGAAAGTGGCGTATCTAATCTCGGAACGGGTCTTGGTCTCGCCCGTCTTAGTTTGCTCTGTCCATTTCCTTACGAATGGGACCGTAATTGAGGGACCGACGACGATCTGGCTTCGCCCCCATTTGCCCGTCACTTCTTCCACCGCCTCGTGCCGCGTGGACTGGCGCTCCCGTATCACATCCTTGATCATCGCGGCCGGTACGTGCAGCAACAACACCAAGAATCCCAGCAACAGAATTCGCGCAAAAGGGGACTTCTTGAGAGACGCCAAGAAGTTGATGCCTCGACGATTTTCCATACCTAGCTTCCTTTCTTGGACCCGCGAGACGGTGCCGAATCCGGAGATTTTTGTTCCATGTGGGAGGCGCTCACTCCTCGTACACTGTCTTCGGCCGGCAACGCCTCTGTTTAATAATGGTGTGTTTCGGCTGGATTCCTCGTATTACGCCCTGAAGTTTGGTCAGAGACTTTCAGATTGAGGCGCATTCCGGCAGCCCATAGCTTCCTATAAGGCCGGCTGCGCGTCGCCAGGATTGTCTCGTGGGGAGGGTGGGCTCTCCTTGCTGAATAAAGCATCCCAATCAAGGCGGGCCGTGATTTGCATTATCAGGAACAGAGTGGCAATGCAGAGGACTGTTATTGCCAACCCGGTATATCCCTTGAAGAAGAAGCTGTACGAGAAAAGCACCAGAAACACGAATTGGGAGATTCCGACCTCGAGAAAGGCAAATCGTTTCCCGACGACAAGGCGCATGTAAGAAATTACTAGGGCCACAGAAACGACCGAAGCGATGACGAAGGCAGCGTGGATGGAAATGTGGTCTACCAGATATGCCAACAGCAGGTGAAAGCTGAAGAAGGACGCTCCGATAAAGAAATAGTTTATCGGATGAATTCTGACTTGCTTAACCGTAGATATGAGAAAAAGGACGAAAAAGAAGAGAAAAAGAGAGATCGGAGCCGCGAAACTCACCTGGCTTACCCACGGTCCGGGGTTCAGCTTGTGCGGCATCTCCATGCCTATCTTGACGCTGCTCAAAAGGTTCGTGTACGTCCACTGAAGTTGCCACCCCTTGTCGGTCTTCTTTTTACTGGTAGGTGAAATGCTGTTTTCGGGGAAATCGACTTGAGCGAAGTCAGTATTCATGGTCAGCGAGAAGTTCTTGATCTGATTAACGCTGGAACCGAAATCGTACCACCATTCATCCATTCCGCTTGTCACATAGCCGACCTCAACGGACTCCGTCTGCCCCGGCGCCAACGATAGTTCTCTAGTCAATTTGCCATTTTGGATGGGAAGGTCCGGAATTGCCTGCCCGCCCACAAGCAATCTGACATCGTCGTAAATGGCTTTTTGGGAGGGGAGTTCAAATTTGAAGGTGACCGATATGGGCGATTCCGTCGGGTTGATCACTTGATATCTCCCTCCGAATTTCACACGATAGGTTGAATACCAGAGCAATCCTTTCTGTCGAGGTTCGAAGCTCAGGTCGACATCAAGGTTGCTTGCCTGAAGATAGGGCCGGCTCCTACTATCATTGGTGCAGATCGCCGGCGCCTCTTGCTTTAGCTTCGTACCCCAGAGTTCTCCGACAGCCCCGCGGAGCTTCTTGTCGTAATCCTCAGTGCGCTTGTCAACCGTAGTGCCCAGAGCAATCCAGGTCGCAGCCGTACAAAGATAAATGAAAACGATTGCATAAATTCTCTTCATCATGATGCACCCCCTGTTTGATATTACCTCAGCGGCAGCCGCTATCGAGGCTCTTCCTGTGGTGAACATGCCACCCGAATGTGCAACGGTGATGACAAGGATATGGAGAGTTCGTGGAAATTTTGTGCAAATTTGGTGCAAGAAAGGAGTGAGCAGCCATCGGCGGAAAAGCAGTTCACCGCAGCGGACGCAGAGAGCGCGGAGATGTAGGGGCGGGGTTTATCCCCGCCCGCTATACCGGGCCTCACAGGACGGGCGGGGATAAACCCCGCCCCTACAGGCCGTCGTCCCACCATTGGAGGTCGTAGGGTACTTTTGAGACAGCCTTCATGCCGTGTCCTTACGCAGCAACGTCTGGAATGGCTCCGTGCGGAACGCGGAGGTTGCTCTTCCGGGTGATTCGTCCCCGCCGAAACAATCAATGCAGGAAACGATTGTTGTTCCACGCCCGCGCAGGGTAATATAGTGAAAAGAAGTCGACTCACCCAAGGAATGTCCCAGCACCGTTGAACGGAACTTTGTATGAGCAAACCCAGTTTGATTCTCATCGCGGACGATGATCCCCACATTCGTGAAGTGGTCCGTTTCGCGCTGGAAAGCGCGGGCTTCGGAACAGCTCAAGCTTCCAACGGCCGGGAAGCGGTGGAGCGATTCCTCTCCTTGAGCCCCGATCTCGTGGTTCTGGACATCCTCATGCCGGAGATGGATGGGACTGAAGTGTGCCGCCAAATCCGCTTGCAGTCCGTGACGCCGATCATTTTTCTCTCGTCGCGAGACGAAGAAGTGGATCGCATCCTTGGTCTGGAATTGGGCGGTGACGATTATGTCACCAAGCCTTTCAGTCCCAGGGAACTTGTGGCCCGAGTGAAAGCGGTTCTTAGACGGGCTGAAAACATTCAGCCGTCCGCGGATTCTGACGAGAAACCGGGTACGAAAAACATCCTGTCTCATGGCAGCCTGGAACTCGACCTGGACCGATTCGAGGCTCACTGGGACGGGAAACCAGTGGTGCTCACGGTCACGGAATTTGGCATAATCCGTACGCTCCTGAGCTATCCGGGCAAGGTGTTCACGCGCGACGAGTTGATTTCCGCGGCGTACACGTACGACAATATAGTGACTGACCGAACCATTGACAGCCACGTTCGCAGAGTTCGCGGGAAATTCGCCCAGGCTGGAGCGGACCCCATAGAAACCGTCCACGGACTGGGCTACCGTCTCGGGCCCTGTGTGAAAGCTGGCAAATGATGCGTTGGCGTCCCCGCCTTGCGAGTGTCTTGTTCGTAGTCAATCTGCTCATATTCCTTTTGCCGCTCGGCGGAATCGCTGTTCTGCGACTCTACGAAAGCGAACTGATACGTCGCACCGAAACGGAACTGAACGCGCAGGGGGCTTTCGTAGCATCCATTTACCGTACGGAACTCTTGAGGTCCCTGAGTTCAGGAGAAGCCGCGGGCGTAGTGAGTTCCGGCCTCTCCAACTACGGCATCGCTCTCCCTCCAAAGCCGGCCGATCCGAAGGACCCCGATGGTCCCTGGACGCCGATTGATGCCTTGCTGGACATGGCCAAGGACCGTATCTATCCTCGAGCCCCCGACGCCAGAGAACCGGAAGCGCCCGCAGACCCTGTGGCTCAATTGGTGGGGAAACGGCTCACGCCCGTGTTGTTGACCGCGCACAGAGTCACCCTCAGCGGAATCAGGGTCACTGATTTTCGAGGTGTGGTGGTGGCATCCACGCGGGGGGACCTGGGAAAATCATTGATGGGCCAGGAGGAACTCCGAGGAGCGATTTCGGGACGCCATGTCAGTGTGCTCAGGGCTCGGGTTGGCGAAGGGCCCAGTCCTCCCGTCGAGTCGATCAGTCGTCGCAGCGGAGTGAGGGTTTTTGTGGCCATGCCAGTTATCGAACGCGACAGGCTGGTTGGTGCGGTATTGTTGTCGAGGACTCCGTTGGGCTTGTCCCAGGCACTCCATGTCAACAGATCTTATCTCGTGGGTGGTGGTGCGGTCATTCTTCTGGTGGTATTCGCTGTGACCGCTCTGACTACTCTTCTGATCACGAGGCCGGTGAAAGCCCTCATTCGCCAAGCTGAAGAGGTTACTCTAAGTCATAAGGCCGTGGTGACGGTTCCCCTGAGCAGCCCCGGCACGCACGAAGTGGCCCAATTATCGAAGGCACTGGCTCAGATGTCTGCCACGCAGGAAAAGCGGGCGGACTATATACGCACATTTGCCTCCAACGTGTCTCACGAGTTCAAGACCCCTCTCACTTCTATTCGGGGGACAGTGGAGCTGCTCAAGGATCACTTCGCGGACATGTCTCACGAGGATCGCGACCGCTTCCTCCATATACTGGAACAGGACGCAGATCGTTTGGCAAGGCTGGTCGGACGACTCCTGGATCTCGCCAAAGCCGATGTGGTGCAACCGGGCGCGGAACAGGCCCCGGTGCCTGAAGTTTTCGACCGGGTTGCTCACAGGTTCTGCTGCGACGGTCTTAACGTGACGTTTAATTCGCCGCCACAACTGCCACCTGTGGCAATGGCACCAGAGGTGTTGGAGTCCATCCTGTCAAACCTGGTAGATAATGCCAGGCAGCATGGCAGTCCGGCGGCTCACGTTCATGTTTCAGCGCATCACGAAACAGATGCGGGGAAAGATCAGGTTGAAATCACGGTTCAGGATAACGGCCCGGGAGTGTCGGCGTCAGATGCGCACAGGATCTTCACTCCGTTTTTCACCACAGCGAGGCAGTCCGGCGGCACCGGCCTGGGCCTTTCCATAGTTCAGGCGCTCGCGGTTGCTCACCACGGAAGCATTACTCTTGAGGAAAGCCCGTCGGGCGCTCGATTCCGCATCGTCCTCCCAGTGAATCCCGGTCATCCTGCACAACGAAAGAAGGCCTGAAGGTGAGGCGCGCGGGCGTTGGCCTGAGGCACTAGGGCTCCAGATCCCTTGAACCCTACCGACTATAGTGGTTGCCACAATTTTTGTCCGATTTGCCAGCACCCCATTCCGTCATTCCTGCGGAAGCAGGAATCCAGTCCCGCGGCACGCGGGATTTCCTGGGTTCCCGCTTTCGCGGGAACGACGGGCGTTACAACGCTCTGGCAAAGTAGGTCCCGTCGATACGGTCTGAAAACCAGACTGATCATCTCGTGGCCAAACGGACATTACTTTTGGCAACCAGTATAGCAGCGTCAATCCTCCACTGTCTTCGCACTTCGCGTCGCGCGTCTCCGCTGAAACAGATACACCCCCACCACGATTCCGGCCCCCAAGAAGTCGGTCAGCACGCCTGGATCTATCAGTAGAAGGCCCCCAGCCCCAAGAGCCAGCCGCTCCGTGCGCCAGAGGCTGACGGTCCAATAGCCTGCCACCCCCGCGCTCAGGGCAGTCATGCCGAGAACGGAGGTCAACAGCATTTGCGCAACGTGGAGTGGTGTAGCTCCTATCAGGACCATTACGGGCGACAGGGCAAAGATGTACGGTACCAGGAAAGCGCCCAGTGAGAGCTTCACCGCCTCGATCCCGGTCTTCCACGGATTGGAGTTCGCGATGGCAGCCCCGGCATATACTGCAAGGGCTACAGGCGGAGTGATGTCGGCCACGACCCCGAAGTAGAACACGAACAGATGCGCTGCAAGAGGCGCCACGCCCAGCTTTTCCAAGGCAGGCGCTGCCATGGTGGCAAGGACTATATACGTGGCCGTGGTAGGAATACCCATTCCCAGGACCAGGGACGCGAACATGGTGAACACAAGGGCCAGGAGCAGTCGGTCACCTGCAAGGTCCACCATGTTGGCCGACAGCTTGAGACCGATACCCGTCAAGGTCACCACCCCGACAATGATCCCCGCAGCCGCGCACGCGGCGATAACCGGCAAAGCGGACCGCGCGGCCGATTCCATGATCCGGAAAAGGTCCCGCAGCCCCATCCGGGTGTCTCGCCTGAAGAATCCCAGCACCAAGGCCAGAGCCATGGACCAGACCGCAGCCTTCGCGGCACTGAAACCGGAATCCAGCAGCCAGAAGATCAGCACCAGCGGCAAAATAAGGTAACCCCGTCTGAGCATGACTTCCGTCAGCTTCGGCAGACTTTGGCTCGGTAATCCCTTCAGCCCCTCTCGAAGCGCCTCGAAATGCACCATGAGAAAAACGCCGGTGAAGTAAAGGACAGCCGGAATTGCCGCAGCCTTGGCAATGTCGATGTACGACATGTTCAGGAACTCAACCATGACAAAGGCAGCCGCTCCCATGACCGGTGGCATGATCTGGCCGCCCGTCGATGCGGAGGCTTCCACAGCCGCTGCAAACTCCGGACGATAACCCAGGCTCTTCATCATGGGAATGGTGAAAGAGCCGGAGCCCGCGGTATTGGCAATGGACGAGCCTGAAATGGTCCCCTCGAAAGCGCTGGAAACCACCGCCGCTTTGGCCGGACCTCCAGGGCTCCTTCCAGTCAGCGCCATGGCGATATCTATAAAAAATTGACGAATGCCCGTTTTCTCCAGCACCTGGGCAAAAAGAAGATAGATGAATATCACGGTGGCCGACACTCCAAGGGGAATCCCCATGATTCCCTCCAGGCCGAGGTACGAATGCTCCAACACGCGCTGTAGAGACAGGCCCCGGTGTGCGAACAGTCCCGGGAGGTAGTTGCCCCAAAGGGCATAGGCCAGAAAGGCTGAAGCTACAATGATCATGGGCCAACCGGCCACTCGGCGGGTCGCTTCCAGCACCAGCATTACCGCAATCCCCGCCACAACAAAGTCCGCGGTGGTGTTGACTCCGGCTCTGGCCAGGAGTTCATGATAGAAGATCACGTGATAGAAGCCTGCTCCCAAGCCCGCGAGAGCGAGCAGCACGTCATACCAGGGCGGTGCCTCGCGATGAAAATCTCGGCTGCGGACGGGATACAGGAGGAATATGAGCCCCAGCCCCAGGGCCAGATGGATCGAGCGCTGTAATTGCGGCGCAAGTGGGAGTGTGGCAGCGGTGAATAGTTGGAACGAGGCCAGGCCAACGCTGGCGAGCAGGACGATTATCGCCCACGGACCTCGCAACCGCCGGAATGCGGATTCGCGATCCAGTGCCTGGAGCACGTCTGGATTAGGTTTCAGGATCTGCTCAGGCTGTGCCGCCACTGCCAAACCTCGGCAAAGACAATCAAGATCAGCGGAACCCGTTCAAACGCCAGGCGTGCCAGGCGATCAGGGCCTACCTCGCTCACCAGGTTGCAGTCCCGAAGGCCGGTCTCCAGGCGATGGCCGAACGGCGAGACCCCGAGGTTCAGTTCCTCCAGGCATCGAGAGTACCCTGTAACGCTCACCCTCCCGTCTTGCATTCGCCATATGGTTCCCGGTTCCGGGTTGGACGGCAAGCCGGGGCCTTCGTGGTCAAAAACCATCTCCGTCAAGCAGATCCGGCCGTCCCCATCAATTACGTAAGTTTCAGCGACCGCTCGTTTGCTAACCGTATGAATCCACGTGAGGCTAAACTTTGCGCCCACGGAAGCAGGAATAGCCCAGAGGGGACAGCTCTCTCCGGCTCGGTGGATAGTGAGCGATGTTACGGGGTAGCATAAGACGGCTAGAGACAGAATCCCCGCACCCACAAGCACACGGTTACGGTAATTTGGTCTCGATTCCTTTCTCCTTGAAATACTGGGCTGCTCCCGGATGAAAGGGTATTGTGACGCCCTGGGCTGCGAGCTTCGCGTCGAACTCCTTGGCCTTGGCATGGCCGATAGAACCGGCTTTTTCGAATAGGGCCTTGGTCATTTCGTATACCAATTGACTATTGATCTCGTCTCGTACCACGAGCATCGCCTTGAGCGCGACCACCGCCACGTCCGAGTCCAAACCTTTGTACGTGCCCGCGGGCACCGGAAATTCAACGTAAAATGGATGTTCCTTGCGGAGTTTGTTTACGTCAATAGGCAGCAGGCGGATCGGTGTAACTGTCTGGACATCGGCCAGAGCCGCGTTTGGAATTCCGGCCACTATCACCAGGGCGTCCGCGGAATTTTCTCTCAAGGCCGTGGCGCCTTCGGCAAACCCCAAGAAGAGCGGCTTGATGTCCTTCTTCTCCCCGTAGGTCAGCCCGTAGGCATTCAGTATCTGCCGCGAAGCCAGCTCTGTGCCGGAAGCCGCAGCGCCTACCACCACGGTCTTACCCTTGAGGTCCTCGATTCCGCGGATGGGGCTGTTGGAGCGCACCACGATTTGCACCGCTTCCGGATAGAGCGCCCCAATGGCCACGTAATTGGTATATTTCTCTTTCTTGTCGGCAAAGGATTCCGTGCCGGTTCGACCGTACTCGGCGATATCATTCTGAATTAGCGCGAAATCCACCTCGTTCTTCCCGAGTAGCCTGACGTTGGCTACGGAAGCCCCTGTAGCCTGTACGGTTACATTCGCTCCCGGTATGGCGTCCTTCCAGAGCTTGGCAATTCCTCCGGCCAAGGGGTAGTACGTGCCGCCGGTGCCGCCGCTGGCCATTATCAATTCGATGCTTTCACCGGGTTTCCAGGGCTTCTCTTTTGACACGTTTCCGGGAGCCGCTCCTACACTTAGTGGAAACGCCAAGCAAACGAGAAAAACCAGTGTCCACTCGATTAGTTTACGCATGTTGGAATCTCCGGTCATGTTCTTATTGAGCCCCAATACCACACTTCCAGCCAATGAAAAAGAAGTTCTTGGGTAAGTGTTTTATCATTCACTTAAACCGATGCGCTTTCATACGAGGAACATTGCGAGACCGACTTAACCCGATGTCGAATCTTTGAACGCGCATCGGCATCAATGATTTGGCACACATGGCATTTGGCCGGGTTTCGTAGGGCCGGCGTCCCTGCCGGCCATCGTTGATGTCACTTCTTGGAAAGGGCATCGGTATCACAGCAGTTGCCTGCCCGGCGAAGGGCCGAGATACCGTACTTGCGCGACCTGATGGGGGCGGCAATTTTACAGCGTTTGGTTTGCTCGGTTCAATGGTATATTCGAGTTCAAAGGTAATCAGGAATTCAGGGGCGAGTTTGATTCCGGCCAATACCTCTGTGCCCGGCGCGACGCTTTCGATCAATACCCAATCCGACCCGTGTCTTTAAGAAAGAGGCCGTTCACATGGACTGGAAACACGTTGAAATCAACAGATCAGGCCCGGTGGCCGTTGTGAAATTCGATCGTTCGGACAACCTCAATGCCCTGTCTTTAGACCTAATGAGAGAACTTACCGAGGCGGCCCGATCTTTCGAGGACGACCTCGACACCACCGTGGTGGTTCTGACCGGTTCCCCAACAGCTTTCAGCGCGGGACTGGACCTGCGGGATCCTAAAGTGATCGAGGCCACGCAGGCCCCGTTGGGAGAAAGGCGAAGGCTGGTGGGGTTCGGGCCTAAAATGTGCCGCGCGTGGGAAGAAATGCAGCAGGTTACCATAGCGGCCATCGAGGGCCATTGCATTGGCGGAGGCGTCTCACTTGCCGTTTCATGCGACTTCAGGGTGATGGCTGACGGTGCTTTTTTCAGGGTGCCGGAATTGGGTCTGGGCATGAATATGAGCTGGCAGACGCTCCCCCGCCTCGTGCACCTGGTGGGCCCCGCGAGGGCCAAACAAATAGTTATCCTGGCCGAGAAGATCGGTAACGAGACGGCCTTCAATTGGGGGCTGGCCGATTTTCCGGCGAGAAAAGGCGAGGCCTCGTCACAAGCCATGAACGTGGCCAATAAGGTCTCGGAAATGCCTCCTTTGCCGGTGAAAATGACCAAGCAGGCGGTCAACGCGGTTACCAATGCGCTGGATAGCGTGGCCAGTTACATGGAGACCGACCAGTTTATCCTGTGCCAGACAACTCAAGACCACAGTGAGGCGGTCTCTGCCTATTTCGAGAAACGCAAAGGCACATTCAAAGGGAATTGATCGAATGCCATGGAGCGCCACGACACTTTAAGGCAGCGCCCATCAGGCTGAGAGTTGGAGGTCGGATGATAGACATTATTATTCTATTGGTTGCACTGGGTCTGATGGCGGGACTTCTGATCGCGGAGAAGAGAGAAAGCCCGCGATCGATCCTTCTTTTCAAAACGCCGCTTTCTGTCCTCTTCGTAGCCGTTGCTCTGATTCAGCCTCACCCTGATCAGTCATATTATCACTGGATACTTGCGGGACTTGTTTGGGGCCTGATAGGGGACGTGTGTCTGGCCCTACCGGGCAACAAGGCGTTCAAAGCCGGGCTGGTGGCGTTTCTGGTCGGCCACATCCTGTACATAGTCGCTTTTGCTCGCCTTTCCGAGCCGGCGGCATGGGTTACACCGGCACACTTGCTGATAGCCGCTGCCAGCGTTGGGGTTTTCTGGTGGCTTCGCCCGCACCTGGGAGCTATGCTGGTCCCCGTCCTATTCTATGTGATAGTGATCAGCGTGATGTTGGCCGCAGCATGGGTTGCTTTCCTCAATCCTGCGGTGAAAGCCGGAGGAGCCTGGACATTGTTAATCGGGGCATTGTGCTTTTACTTTTCCGATGTCTTTGTGGCCAGGGACAGGTTCGTGAAGAATCAATTCGCAAACCGACTCCTGGGATTGCCGCTCTATTATGCAGGGCAGTTTCTACTTGCATTCTCTGTGGGATTGATCAGGTAGGCCCTGCCTGCCAGGCCGAAAGGATTCGCTTAGCTTAGCGAGATATTCGAAGTCGGAATTGTTCACTTTACAAAGAATGCTCCACTTCCGTGGAAATTATCGCTTCGATCACAGGGTATCCGCGCTTGTTCTCGTTTCTTGCTCCTGTAGGGGCGACCGGTGGTCGCCCCAATGCGGGCGCACGCCATGCGCCCCTACAGGAGTAGAAGATGCAGGTCTGGATGATGAAAAGCTAAGCAGTCTCTTCTTTGCCCAGTGCATAATTCCGTTCGAGGTTAATTAGCACCATTGCGCTGCCCTTGAAACATGGGGCATGCTGGAATAAGGTATCCTTTTACAGAGAGCCGGAGATTACCGGCTCGTGTCAGGTTCATTGGAGGCTTGAATGCTGGACGATCGCATTACAATTGTGAACCCGGGAGATGAATACCGCAACGGCATGATCGTAAAGATCTCCGTATCCACCGGCCGCGATATTTTTGCACTTGCCACGAAGAATGTGTACTCGGGCGACTGGGACGTGGGCCCCACTTGGAACTACCTAATCGCATCGGATAGGCCTTTTCTCGTGGACGCGGGAAGGCGGGGGATGGCTTCAAGTCTGATGGAAATGATGGAATTCGTGGGCATCCCGGCCAACAAACTCGATTCCGTGGTACTTAGCCACGGGCACGAAGATCATGACGGCGGCCTGTTCGCTTTGACTCAGGCAGCCGGGGTGGAAATCAAAGCTCACGAAACGTATCAGACCCTTGCTGCTGTTGCGCCCTCCCAAGCGCCCTTGCCCGAAGTATCCAATTACCCCGCTTCGTGCTGGCGCTGCCCCATGCCCAACAGCTTTACTCAGAAAAACTGCCATGACTACCACAGAGAGCGGGAGACGCTTAATGTTACCCCCATTTGTGACGAGAATTACGATCTTGGTCAGGGGATATCTGTCCTCCACGTTCCCGGGCACTCGCCGGACTGCCTTGCCTTTGTCATCGACGATGAAGTGATGTTGACCGGCGACATGATTCTCCCCGAGATTACGCCACACCCCACGAGAGAGCAGCACTTCGAGGCCGCACAAAGGGTGCTGCCTTCCCGCTATGATGAAGCAGCCCAGCTCTATGGTCTGCGCGCGTACATCCGGTCAGTGAAAAGATTGCGTGAAGTTTCGAGAAGAGTTCCCGGACTGGTGGGGTTGCCGGCCCACAGATTGTTTTCCAATGGCCGGTGCAATGTGCTGACCCTTAGTGTCCGGTGCGATGAATTGATCCAACACCACATACAGCGGTGCTCGGACATCCTGGGCCTTGTAGGCTCCCAGCCCATGACACCTGTTGAGATCGCGCACGGACATTTCCAGCCTCAGTTGCTAAACGGCTTCGGCATCAACCTGGCGCTGGACGAAGTGTTGAGCCACTGCGAAATCCTTGAGCACAGCGGAGACATCACGTGGGTGGACGGGAAAGTGGTTTCCACGGGCAAACGAGGATTCGAGACTTTCATCAACGACATTCACTAGGTCATCAATCTGGAGGCATGGTAAGGGACTTCACTACCGGTCTTCTCAGGAACGGGGCCGCCCAGAATAGCGCGTTGAGAAGATAAGTGGAAATACCCATCTTGCGATGGAGCCTTTTGCCGTGAACCGCTTTCCAGACTGTTTTTGCCACTGTTTCGGGTTCAATTTTCACGCCCATTTTCTCAATACTGTAGACCGTATCCGGAACATCCAATAGAGGAGTTCTCACGTACGGCGCCAGGATGTCACTGACCGTCACGTCGTATTGCTCAAATTCGATGTCCCAGGCTTCGGTCAAGGCGCACATGGCATGCTTGGTCGCTGAATATACGGAGAGATCGGGAACACCGTACATGGCCGACGTGGATGCCATGTTTATTATCCTGGCACCGGGTGTCGCCTTTAGATATCTCAAGGCCATATACGTGCAGTTGAGCACGCCCTTCAGGTTAACGTCCACGGTTCTGAGTTGCTTTGCTATGTCGACGTTGTCAAAGCGCCCGAAACTGATGACTCCAGCGTTGTTGAACAGTACGTGCATCGAGCCGCCGGTGAGCTGCGCAAAGGCATCCACCGCCTCTTGAACGCTGACGGGATCGGCCACATCCATATATTGAGCGTGACAATTGCAATCACCGATTTCGGCCCGAAGTGATTTCAATCCCTCTTCACTTATATCCAATAACCCCACAAACCAGCCTTTCCGGGCGAACAGAAGGGCGGTTTCACGTCCAATGCCCGAGGCCGCACCCGTGATGAGAATGGTTTTCTTGTCCTTCATCAATGTCTCCTATTACGAAAAGAAACAATGCAGGTCAGAGGTCGCCGGACAATTCGCTTTCATTCAAGTAGTCGTCTCATGCCAGTTCGCGGTCAAGGGAATGATCTAGGTGAGAGTAGATTTATGGTCGACCGTCAAAATCCCCCTCACTCCTCTTTGAAAGAGGGGGGAAGTCAGGCGCAACCCCTCTCACACTTTCTGCAGAATGTGGACGCACATGGCCGCTTCTTCCAAGCCTATGTTGCCGCCGCCGTTCTCCGCTAGAGCTGTCTTCGCTCCCGGCACCTGACGCTTTCCGGCGTCCCCTCGAAGCTGAGCCGCCAACTCGAAAATCTGGGCCAGGCCTGAAGCTCCTATGGGATGGCCTCGGCATTCCAGACCGCCGGATGTGTTGATGGGCTTCTTACCGCCCAATTTCGTGGCCCCGGACTCGGCGAAAGGTCCGCCTTCTCCGGGAGGACAGAATCCCATGACCTCTGTCTGGTGGAGTTCACCGTAAGCGGTCGCGTCATGCAATTCTGCCAGGTCAATATCTTCCGGGCCCACTCCTGCAAATTCATACGCTTCTTTGGACAGGCGTTCGCCAATGTCCACGCCGTCCAGATCCCTGTCGCTGCCCTGTCCCAGTATCGACGCAAGTATTTTGACCGGTCGGGCTTTGTCGAGCCTCCTCAGGACATCCTCGGAACAGACTATGGCAGCGGCCGCGCCGTCGCCCACCGGTGCACACATGGCCCTGGTCAGAGGATACGCGACAGAAGGGTCCGCGAGCACCTCTTCAACGGTCATGGCCTTCTGATACTGAGCAAGGGGATTAAGCGAACCGTGGAAGTGGTTTTTCGCTGCAATCACAGCCAGTTGCCGTTGAGTGGAGCCGAAACGGTCCATGTGCCAGCGAGCGCCCATTGCATACGCGTCCATGAAGATGCTCCTGCCCTGGCCCGGTGCGGAATCGTCCTGAGGCAGCTCGATGGCGAACGACTTGCCCACCTCCAGGATCATCTGGACGTGCGACTGGAAGTTCTCCATGTCCATGCACGAAGCATAAGCCTGCAAAGACTGAAGCTTGTTAGGACAGGTGATCTTCTCTGAGCCGACTGCAAGCGCTACATCAAAGATCCCGGCCCTGACGCCCATATATGCCAGATGCAGAGCTGTAGAAGCGCCCGCACAGGCGTTTTCCACGTTGGTGACCGGTATCTTGTCTATGCCCATTCCCCGGAGCACAACCTGACCTCGGATCGAGTGTTGGTTGGTGAACATCCCCCAGAACGTATTGGAGAAGAAAGCTGCCTTCAGGTCCCGCTTTTGCAGCCCCGAGTCTTCAAGTGCCAGGTGAATGGCCTTTTCGGCCATGGTTCGAACCGTTTCGTCTTTGTACTTGCCGAATCGGATCATTCCCGTGCCAACAATGAACACATCACGCATTAAACTACCTCCTGCCAGGGATGAGCCTCTTCCTAGAGTTTGTGTGCCCCTGTGATCATCAAGCTGTCATTGGCTCCATCTTCTATGAGCGCTGCTCTGGCGTCTCGAAAGATCTTCTCGATCGCGTACTCCTTGCTCATACCGTAGCCACCGAAAATTTGAACAGCCTCGTTGGCGACTTCAAATGCTGTATTCGTGCAAAACACTTTTGAAGCAATGGAATACTCTATAGAAGGCGGTGTGTTGTTGTAATTATAGACCAAGGCCGCACGAGAAAGGGCTCGAGCCGCTTCCACCTTCATAAACATATTGAACAGTTTGTGCTTGATGATCTGATGTTCGAAAAGCGGCTTTCCGCCCTGAATCCGCTCCTTGGAATAGGCCAACGCTTCCTCGTACGCGGCTCTGGCCGTGCCCGTGAAGACAGCGCCCATTGCGGCGTTGGCAGTGGAGAGAGTGACATCGAGCATCGCTTCATAGCTCTCCTGATCCACCAGCATGAAATCGCGCGGAACTCTGACATCGTCGAAGTAGATCTCACCTTGGGACAGGGCCCGCTGGCCGAGCTTGTTCAGAGCGCGGCCTCTGCTAACTCCCGGTCTGTCCAAGGGTATGATGCAGATGCCGCCACCCGCCAGCCCCATGGATGGGTCGATATTCAGGTACGCCAGTGCGTGAGTAGCGATCGGTCCATTGGATACCCATGCGGACTTCTGTCCGTTGATCACCCACTCGTCTCCCTCAAGCTTTGCTCTGAGCTGCCCTTTGATCTTCGGGTCGCGAAATAACTCGGTTCCGGGGCACAATTGATCGTTGCCGTGGTTCGGCTCGGTTATGGCCCAGCATCCTATAATTGTGGCGTCCCGGTTTTGGCAGAACGGGGAGATGATTGTCTCTTCCAGGAGGTCGTTTGGCAGCATGCACGCAAAAAAAGCCGGGAAACACGACACCCCGATGCCGATGGCGAAATCCGCGCTGCCCCATCCCATCTCTTCAAGGACCATGTGGACTTCCAGAGGGTCAAGCCCCAGGCCGCCGTACGTATCGGTCATGAGAACGTTGTGGTAGCCCAATTCAAAGCCCTTTCTCATGGTGTCCTTGAATACCGGGCTTTTGATCATGTCTTCGGGATCGGCAATCTTGTCCAGTTCTATGCTCGCGGGCCGGAGAATTTCCCCTGCGAACTTGTGCGCCTGCTCTTTCAGAGCGTTTTGCTCGTCGGTGAGTTCGATGTTCAGGTCGAGATATGTCACTTTTTCACCTCCCTGGTCCTTTCACCTGTAGTGGTCGTAAGAGTGGACGCCATCTCCGTCCGGCGAGAACCGGCTTTTAAGGACCCTGTCCAACGCCTTTTCAGAGATGCTCTTGGGAATTTCAGCCACAATTTGCAGATACGATGGAATGTAGTTCGGTTCCAGTTCCTTCTTGCACAGTTCATAAACGGATGCGGGATCGATCGACATGCCTTCGAAGGGCGCCAGTGCGGCCACCAGGTCGCTTTCTCCGGGTGCGCCCGAAGCAGCGGGAATTCCGTACACGCAGGCCTCGCTTACTGCCGGGTGTTTTCCGAGGATCGCCTCCACGTAATCGGGTTGGATGAAATCCCCGGCCCGGCGCAGTTCGGTGCCCTTCCGATAATCAAAGAAATACCATCCCTGATCGTCTTTGTGGACCAGATCTCCGGAACGAAGCCAACCGCCTTTGGTCTTCTCTTCGGAGGCATCAGGCAGGCCCAGATAGTCTACTTTCGTCTCTCCGCGCACCATGCGCGAGATCAGTTCGCCGGTTTGCCCCGGAGGAAGCTCGTTGTCATTTTCATCCACCACTTTGAACTCCATGACTCCCGGCACAGGCTTGCCGAAAGAGCCGATCGGCCCTTTTCCCGGAGGCTTGAAAGCGAACCCGCCTTCCACAGCGCCATACCATTCGAGGATCTTGACCCCGAACCGATTCTCGAACCCTTCCCAGATGGACACAGGTGTTCCTGCGCTGAGCACCATTTGGACAGGATTCTCGGCATCGTTCTGTTTTTCGGGCTCGTTGTATATTCCGGACATCATGCCTCCCAAGAGGGAGAAAGTGGTGCAACCGTATTTCCGGCAGATGTCCCAAATCCTGCTTTTGGTGAACCTGGGGCTGAAAACAGCCTTGATTCCCATGTTGAGCGCGGGAAAGAGCGTCACGGCCTGGGCATTGCCGTGGGTCAGCGAAAGCCCGTTGTAAAGGCAGTCGGTTTTGGAGTACTTCCAGCATAGTTTGGTCAGAATATTGAACACACCGAGCCGGTTATTGCGGATCGTCACCCCTTTAGGATCACCGGTGGTGCCGGAAGTGTAGATGATCTGCATTGGATGGCGAACATCCATGATCTGCTGGTCCACGATCCGCCACGAATCCGCGGCAAGTGTTTCGTTGAGCGCGTGGAAAGCCGACGAGACCGGCACTTGCTGGTCTCGCTGGTACGCGATGGAAACGAATTTGAGATTCGGCAGGTCTTTGGCGACTTCTGCAATCTGCTCCAGGCATTCACCCGACGCGATGACCGCTTTTGCATTACTGTTGCTGAGGAGAAACCTCAAACGATCCCCACGGGACCGCGGGTCCACCGGCACGACGATTGCTCCGATGGTTGTGGCTGCCAGGATACAGAATGCGAACTCGGGATAGTTCCGCATGAAGACCGCGAAAACGTCTCCCTTTCCGATTCCGTTGTCGAGCAGCAGTCGAGCGATCTTATTGGAATTCTCGAACAAGTCCTTGTAGGTGAGCACGTCATCCCCGTACTCGCCTCGCTCAAACACGAATATCTCTCGATCGGGCATCTCATCGGCCCTGATTTCGACAAGATGAGACGCGATTACTTGATTGAGGTGTGTTTTCGACCCCATTGATCCCTCCGAACGCTTCCTGATTTACTCTTCGATGGCCCCAATAAAGCCCCGAGTGAATGTCGGGAATTCCTTGTTGAAGATCTCGTCCCAGTGTTCCTGGGTCCAGTATTTGTGTCTGTCGAAGAATGGGTCCTGTTTTGCAACGCTCACAGAGACGCTCACCACAATGTCCACATCTTCAATGATTTGCATGGCCTTGGCGGCAAATGCGAAAGAGCTGAACACCCGGCAGTGCAATCCTAATCGCCAGGCAACGGCTGCTGCGGCATTCGCTGCTATGTTGAGATTGATGTTCCTGAACTGACAACTGGGCCCGTTCGCAGTAAGTGATTCCACTTCCTCGGCAGCGTTCATTTCCGCACAGCTCCGGTAACCGCACGCGCCGCAATTGTAATTGAACGGTGACCGTCGCTTATCGCCGATGACCATCAAAGCAGCGGGTTCCTTCATCAATTCGATCAGGTGGCGGCCGTCCCTGGCTCCTAATGGAGACATGTCCCCCAAGGACAAACAGTATTCGGCGATTTCTTGCATGTCGTCCTTGCCGGCGGTAACGATCCGGATCGTATTCTTTCCACCGAACCTGAAGCTGTTGTGAGCCGCCACAGCCATCAGCTCGACCCCCCGATCCAGTCCGCCGAGAAGAAGATCGTCCATTTCCCTTCTTTGCATCGCTTCCTCCCTTTCCCTGAGCCTAGCTGTAGATTGACCTGAACTGCGGCCAAAGCCTCTTTATGATCCGGTCGTTCATGGTGCGTTCGTTCATTTCATCGTATTTGAGGGGGATATCTCTGAACGGGGACTTCTCCGTGACCGAGATTGCCACGGCCAGAGCAAATCCGGTGTCCCTTGGCAGGATTCGCATCCTCATCGCGGCCGCTCCCGCGGACCAATAAACGCCGTAGTCGATCCCGAGGTTCCGAGCCTGTGAGACTATTCCGTCCACGGCGAACGCGACATTGTCCGCGCGGAAAGTGCACAACGGCCCCGTGAACGCCACTCCGGGCTCTTTGGGAAGACGTTCCGCTTCCCGCATGTATTCGCACGTGAGCTTGCCGCACATGTTGCAGTTGATGTCCGAAGGATCGGTCAAGCTCCGCAGCGAAGTGACGATCAATACCGCGTCCGCGTCACGCAACATGGCCGCGTCTCTTTTGAAGAATCCCCACCCCTTATTTTCGCCGGCCATGCCTTCGATCTGTTGGCATAAGTCCTCGATATCACACTCGTCGTCTATTATGTGGATGGTACATTCTCCGACCCCCCCGACTCTCGGCGCAGTCGTTCCCGAAGCCAACAGAAGCCTCGCTGCGAGCCGGGCAGCTTGCTTCCTGTCTTCTTCAAACTGCTTCAGACTTCGTTCCATGGTCATGTTTCGTCTCCTCGATGTACTGCCGTGGTTCTCCCGGACCCTGTCTCCGCCGTGAGAGGGCGGTGTCCTAGGCTTCTGGACTGCGTTCATGCTTTTGGCACGAGACGCGTACGCAGCCCTTAGCGCCCGCGCAGACGAGTAGCTTGCGTGACGCTCGGTAATCTTGGCTAAGTGTTAAGTCCGTATTTGCGGGCGTGATCCGGGTACGCCTTGTATGCGGGTTTGAGTAAAGGGAGCAGCTTCAATACCTTTGGCATGGGGCCTTTAACCTTGATCAAACCCTTGGCCAAAGCTATAGGCATGGAGACCTCTTTTAGCCAGAACTTGTGGCAGGTGTCTCCGCTCAAGGTCATGGACACGGTCGGCTTCAGATCGGCAGGGCCACAGATTACCTCCCCGTTTCTGTTAACCCAGATTTCACCATCCGGGTCGGTTATGTTGAAATAGATAACAAGGTCCGATTCCATGAATTTGGGGCCGAAATCAGGGCTCTCCATGAGCATTCTAAAGAGATTGCCCAGCACATCGTACATCTGGTCCGCGCTTCCAAAGACTGCCATTTCTTGAACCTCCGTTGCTCGAGACGTAAGAGTTCTCCGAAGAGAGGTCTATCTCAACCGGTCCTACCTGGCACCGGTTTCAAACTGGGGTTTCTTGGCTTTCTATTAGTGGGGGTCGGCGTCCCTGCCGGCCCCACGACAATGCGGTGGTGGTTCCGCGGGACGCCCGCCAGGATCGTTGAAATGAGGACGAATTGGCACAAAGCGTCCGCGGCCGGGTATCTACGGCAGATCTAGGTTTCCTTCAGCCCCACGAGCCCCGTGATGGCAAGCCGAAGGAAACTTTCCGCCCAGTCCGTCGAATGGGTTTCCGGGTCCAGGAACCAACGGGTCGCGATACCTTGGTAGATCGCAGAAATGGCCCGAGCCGTCCCATCCGTATCCGCCACTGAAAAACGTCCCGCATCGTTGCCTTGTTTCAAAGCTACTTTGAGCATGACAACCCAGCTCTCGAACCAATCGCGGAACAGTGAGCCGTATTCCGGGTCATGCGCGGCCAGGGCCATGCCGTCAAACAGTAGAGGATAAGCCACCTGGACCTCAGGATCATCTCGATCGAAAATCCAGATGAAAGACAGCAGCTTGTCCATTGCGTCTGCATGTTGGTCCATGGTCTCTCTGCCACGAGTAAAAATACGGTTGAAGAACTCTCTGAAACTCTCCCTAAACAGAACCTCTTTGCTTGGAAAGTAGTGAACCAGGCCTCCTTTGGACAGGCCGGAAGCCTTGGCCACGTGTTCCAGGGTGACGCTGTTAGAGCCCTGTTCGGACATGATTCGTAATGAAGCATCGAGTATCTGAGATTTTCTGATCTTCTCTAAAGTGGGATTTGGGGGCATTTACGACATCCATACCGTCATGTGTCTGTTGGGTTAGCGGGAGCAGGGGACACAGACGAGTGTTCATGACATAACGACCGGTCGGACTACAAACCGACTGGTCGGATTATCAAATTTCCTACATCAAACAATCAGGCAACGCAAGTTTTTTCTTGAGTTTCATGTGAACATTCAGTTACGCGGGGAGGGTGCAGAAAACCATTTCACCGCAGAGAACGCAGAGGGCACGGAGAAGAGGTACATCGCACACTGCGGATGCCGGTTCAAACTGGGAAGATCTCCTGCCGGTGTTGTAGGGGCGGTTCGTGAACCGCCCGCAATCAGGGCGCTTCTCGAAGCGCCCCTACACGAGCCCCTTGCAGTTAAAGGTTTGGAGACAGTCTCGGCGGTGCGCCCGTACACTAGGCGCACTCCGCGATCTCTGCGGTGAAAGATCCGTTACTGAGCGAACAATTTTCGTCCCGAAGTCCTGACTATTTTCGGAGGCGCTTACGTGGAACGAGTTCTTATGGTCGGCCCCATACCTCCACCCTTTGGAGGAATTGCCTCCATAATGGACGATCTTGTCCACTCGTCCCTTCAGGAAGATTATGACATCAAAATTTTTGAGAGAATCCCCAGCGAAAGCTTCCCGCCTTACGCTCGCGGGTTGATAAGAGCAAATATCTTCAGGTTTAAGAGGTTTTGGCGGTTCTTCAAGGAATTGCGCAGAGGCAATTACAGGCTGGTGCACATCCATTCTTCCGACACCGCGGAATTCCTCGGCACTACCATCTTTATGATTCTGGCCCGGGTCGCACGCGTAAGGGTCTTGCTTCACATTCAAGGAGGGGACTGGGACGAATTCTATACGTACAACTCTCTGTTCAGAAAGCTGTACACGAGGGTAGGGCTCTACGTCCCCGAGGCAATAGTCGTGCTCTGGTCAATGTGGGTCGATAAAATAAAGGAAATGTATCCTGCAGCGAATGTCCGAGTAATCAGAAACCTCCTGCATGACCAGGAACCTCCCGATGCGTCGGAGGTTGAGCGACTTCGGGGAGACCTGGGACTTTCCAAGGAAGATTTCGTGGTGGTCTCGGTTGGAGCGGTTGGCTGGCGCAAAGGGACCTTCGAGATTCTCAAGGCGATTCCTCAAATTGTATCAGAGGAAGATTCCATAAGGTTCGTTCTTGTGGGAGGGGAGGGCAAGCCGGGAGAAATGGCCCAGTTGAAGCAGATCATTGAAAGCGAAAAACTGGAACGCTGGGTTCATCTGACAGGGGAGGTCGAACGCGACACAGTTCCGCTGTACCTGGCGCTGGCGGACTTATTTATCCTGCCGTCTTTCATAGAAGCGATGCCGGTGTCGATCATCGAGGCCATGCGCAGCGGCCTGCCGGTGATTTCCACGCGAGTCCAGGGAATTCCGGACACGGTGACAGACCGCGTCACAGGAATACTAATAGACCCCGGAAATCCTCAGCAAATAGCGGAAAACGTGCTGCTGCTCAAAGGGGACGATGAATTGCGCATGAAAATGGCCGAGGAAGGAAAAAGGCTTTTCTGCGAACGGTTCGAGTTTTCAAGAGGCATAGAAGAACTCAGAGGCTTGTATAAAGAAATGATTAGTTCGAGTGCGAAATAGGGAGCCGGAATACAGCTATGCTCACCGCACACCACCGGGCGAGGTTATTGTTCAGTCCCAAAGCACCACTTGACAATTCGTACGTGGAAGCGTACGGTTTCGATAGGTGAAGGAGCAGACTATGACCGTTATCAAAGCAAGTGAGGCCCGAGCCAGGCTGTACGGATTGATAGATGAAACTGCGTCTTCTCACGAGCCGATTCTCATCACTGGAAAGAGAGGCAATGCCGTCCTGGTGAGCGAGGAAGACTGGCGGTCCGTTCAGGAAACGCTATTCCTGCTTTCGGTTCCAGGCATGAGAGAATCCATCGTTGATGGGCTCAAGACCCCTGTCGAGAAATGCACCAAGGAACTTGATTGGTGACGTGGGAACTCGTCTTTACGCACCAGGCTCGAAAGGATGCCAAGCAACTCGCTGCCGCCGGATTGAAGGAAAAGGCAAAAGAGCTATTGAAGCTTATTGAGAGGGATCCTTTTGAGGCCCCACCGCCATACGAAAAGCTTCTGGGCGATTTGAGCGGCGCCTATTCTCGAAGGATCAATATCCAACACCGATTGGTTTACCAGGTGATTGAGGAGGACAAGGTAGTAAAAGTGATCCGTCTGTGGTCTCACTACGAGTGATGGAGCGCCTATTGTCTCAGCCCCTGAACCTGCTCGTCCGGCCTGCTCTTGGGTCGCCTGGATGCCGTCGTGATGACCCGCAATAGTGCGTAGGATGCGGTGACCAACGGGAACCGCATCGTCCGAATTCTTTTCGCGAGCGATGCGGTTCGCTTCGCTCACCACATCCTACGCTGCTAGCCATGGCAAGCGGTTTCGAGCCATCAATATATGCTGCAACCGGCCCTTTGAATTACTTCCACGTCCTTGAAACGTGCATGCTCACCACCGGAACACCTGAACCCCACTCTCCCCAACGGAAAGCCCCGTAACAGCTCTGGGTCAGAAAATACCTGGCGTTCATTTATGAAAACTCTTATTGCATATCCTCGGACTTCCGTTTTTGCCGTGTTCCATTCCTTCAATGATAGCCCGTGTGCCATGTCCGTTACTAGTTCAAAACCTCTCTCGGGATCAGGATCGCGTAGCGCACTGAGGCGTTTCCGAGTGTGTGGGCGCAGTCGACTTGAGGTACATTGAATCATGACACACGGGCCAAAGTGCTCACCCCGTACTATCCAGCCTGCGCATTGGTCGACGATCCGGAAACTGAAGATCAGGTCGTAATTCTCCCATGCTGATCCCCATTTTAGCAGCCCGCCCTCATCCGAATTGGTGACGGCAAGCTCCTGTCCATCCAAAGACCACTCACCCCTGTAGTCCCAGCTCGCCAGATCTGCAGCTCGAGATTTGTCCAGCAGAATAATAGTCTGCCTCTCCAGACTATCAAGCCGCGCTCCAAGCCTTCGCATTTCTTCCGTTCCCCGGACGACCTCTACGATATTTTTCTCCAGACTGCCGAGCCGCCAGCCCACGGTTCGCAAACGCAATAATAGGCCCATCAATATTAGACCAAGACCGCTCCAGACCCCTATTTCAGAGTACTCTCTCGCAACAACCAAAAGCGTCGAAGCAAATGTAATGAATGAAGCCAGCTTTGCCAAAAGCCAAGGTCCTACCGCACTGGTGACGGCAACCACTACTCCAATTGCGGTAAGGACTAGAGCCGCCAGCTTGATCAAACCTGAATGATTATTTGCCCAGTTATTTATTCGTTTGAATTTCTCTGAAGCTGGCATTTAAGTGTCCCGTGGGTATTTCTGTTCGAACTATATTGAGCTTTCGCAAGTGGTCAAGAAAAAACGACTGGGCAAGTAGTTGATCACCGCATCCTACGCGCCATGCCGCGGATTTGGCCTCAGCCCTTGCCTCCCCAGAGGCAAGGGCGACAAATCATAGGAGTTTTTGGGGAGGGGTCTGGGGAGGGCCTTTTTGCAAAAAGGCCCTCCCCAGTGGTCCTTCACACATCTAGCTTTATCTCGCAGCCGGTTTTCGCGCTTTTATAGCAGGCAAGGGCCATCCAGGTGGCCACTAGTCCGGCGCGGGCATCGGCTCCTCGAATGGGAAACTTCTCCCCGCGGATAGCGGCCGCGAATTCTTCGAGTTCCTTTGCGTGGCCCTTGTTCCCTCGCTCTCCCCACCCTACGGATTGGGAGGCGCCGTATGAAGAGAAATTCCTGAAGTCGTCGCTCCGAGCGGCTCGCCCGTTGCCGAACGCCTCGAAGTATTCCTTGCCCATTTGAGCGCTGCCGAGGGTCGTGTACAGGACCTGTCCCGCGGACCCGCCCGGATACTTGATCTGCACCATCAGGTCCGGGTCAATTACCGTTTCTTCGCCCGCGAACATTGCCAGAACCGAGACCGGTTCAGCCGCCATGAACCAGTTGCTGAGATCGAAGAAGTGTACAGCTTCGCCGAGAACTCGGCCCCCTTCTTCTTCGGTGTTGCTCCAATCTCCAGCGACTATTCCGGTGTTGACGCGGGAAGAAAATATTCTCAGGCCGTCGGTGCCGATGGCATTCCTTGTTGCATTGATCCAGGGAGAGAAGCGCCGGTTAAAACCTACGCGAACAATCAGCCCCTTTTCTGAGGATTTCTCGACTATTTCCTGAGCGTCCTCCAAAGTGAGCGTCATGGGTTTTTCCACGAATACATGCTTCCCTGCATCGAGCGCCTCCTTAACAAACCTTGCATGAGTGGTGTGGCGGGTGGCGATCAGCACAGCGTCGATATCCGGGGACGCGAGGAGTTCCCGATGGTCGCTGGTGGCAATTGCCGCGGCGTGTCGAATGGCCGCGATCCCGGCAGTGGCCCCGGATCGGCTCGCGATCCCTTGAATGGCGAACGTGTCCCTCATCTTCTTCAGATTGGGGACATGTACGTCCTTTGCATGCCGGCCCACACCGATGAGGCCCAACCGAATTCTTCCATGTGATATAGCTTTAATTGGCTGAGGGTACCGTACGGTTCGTGCAATCTTGAGAACCTCGGCCGCGGGCTCTTCCGGCTGGCGGCCGTAATCAAAGAGCACGCCGTACGTGTCGGGATCGGCTTGCTTCACTCGCGCATAGGCCTGAGGAGCTTCGTCAGGGGTGTAACGGACGCTGACAAGAGACCGGAGGCTGAGACGCCCCGTTGCCATGAGGTCCAAAAAGAACTCCAAGTTCCGGCGTTCGGTCCATCTAACGTACGCGGCCGGATAGTCGCGACCCCTCAGTTCGTACTCCGGATCATACCGACCCGGCCCGTAGGAGCAGGACATGCGAAGTTCGAGTTCTTTCGCGTACATTTTCTCCCGTTCAAGGGCCAGCCCGACTTCTCCAACCATAGAAACACGACCACGCTTCCGGCACAGATCAAATGCCAGGTTGACGGGTTCACTGAGACTGGTGGCCGCACAGACTATCACGCCATCCAGCCCTTGGCCGTTAGTCAGGTCCATGACCTTGGTCACGGAATCCGTGCCATCCAGAGCCCAGGCTTGAACACCAGGGGTCTCCCGCGCCTTTGCAGCGCGCTGCTCGCTCACATCCATTCCGAAGGCATGGTGTCCCAACGCATGCAACATTCTGACGCAAATCTGCCCGATAAGGCCAAGTCCCAGCACACCGATACGCTCGCCGGGGGTGGGGTCCAGCCGTCGGATTCCTTGAAGCGCGATACAACCGAGCGAAGCGAAGGATGCCTCCTCCAATGAAATGCCCTCAGGGATTGGAACAAAGAGGTTCTTCGGTATTACAACGTACTCGGCGTGATTAGCGAGCCCGGAACCCATGCAAGCCACCGGTTGGCCATGTTTGAAGGGCATTCGGTCATTATCGGATTCAACTACCCAGCCCGCGCAACTATACCCCATATGGTCGTAGTCACCGATCTTGTCCCAAATCCGGTCCCATGCTTGTTTGTAGCCCTTGGTTTCAATCAGTTTCCAGACTTTTTCTGCTGAGCCTTTTGAGGACCGTGCCCTTTCGTACAACCCTAGAAGGCCGCCCCTCCCGCTCACATATGAGCCTTCCGTGCCGCTGCTGATGACGGAAAAGGCGTTGCGGACAAGCACGGAATCGCGCAGCCGTCCCGGGATCGGCACGTCAAAGACCGTCACTTCTCCGGCGCCGGAAAGGAACACTTGCTTCATTTGATGCCTCTGTGCATGGCCGTTTTCCCAGAGTCCTTACTTTGAGTAGCATGTGTCGATTCTTGATAAAAGTACTAAATTTAATCGGGATCACAAACTGCGCAATTGCTCCACCGCAAGACCTTAGTATGACTGGACCGCGTAGAAAAGGCCAACAAAAAAATCCTCTGACGGTCCCCGTGTTTTTGCAACATTGTCAAGAATGCTGCCATGCCGATTGGTTATCGTGGGTCCGTTCACCGGGTTCGGATCGGCGTGCCTTCGGCACCCGGAGGCCGTAACCTCCAATCTAACCTAAACCTGCGGTCGCCGCCCCGTTTGTGTTATAACTGCCGGATGGGACAGATCAAGGCGACCGGGAGTATCGGATGTGTGGCATCGTAGGAGCATTCACCTTCAAACATGGCGGCTTCCAGGTCACAGAGAAATACATTACTCGGATGCGGGACACCATGGCTCATCGCGGACCCGATGGAGCCAGCACATGGGTGTCCGACGACGGCCGCGTCGGCCTGGGTCATAGAAGGCTGGCAATAATTGACCTCTCGGAGACCGCAAATCAGCCGATGTCCAACAAAGAGGGCAGCCTGTGGCTGGTCTTCAATGGCGAAATCTATAACCATGCCGAGATCCGCTCCGAACTGGAGAGCCTGGGCGACCATCAATGGAAGACAGATCATTCGGACACGGAAGTCATTGTCCACTCGTTCGAACGCTGGGGAATAGATTGCGTTGAGAAATTTCGAGGAATGTTTGCCATCGCGGTCTGGGATGCGACGAAACGCGAACTATGGCTCCTCAGAGATCGAATAGGTGTCAAGCCGCTCTATTACTCCGTCCACGACGGCCGAATAGTCTTTGCCTCGGAGATCAAAGCTCTACTGCAAGATCCTGATCAAAAAACAGGCGTCAATGAGGAAGCCCTTTTTCATTATCTTTCCTTCCTGACTACACCGGCGCCCGAGACACTGTTTGAAGGGATCATGAAGTTGCCGTCCGGTTCATGGCTGAGGATTTCCGAGGACGGCACTGTCAGGGAGAAACGTTATTGGGATGTTTGGGACCGCACCGAGCCCATGACGGGCGTGTCGGAAGAAGACATCGCGCACCGACTTCTGGACGAACTTCGCACTTCGGTGAAGCTTCGCAAGGTGAGTGACGTGCCGGTGGGCGTCTTTCTTTCAGGAGGCGTGGATTCGGTCACAAACGCCTATCTCTTTTCCGAGGATGCCACCGAGCGTGTGAAGACCTTTACCATCGGTTACGAGGGTGTGTACAAGAGTTATGCGAGCGAGGTCGATCAGGCGAGAAATGTGTCTGAAACAATAGGTTCGGACCATCACGAACTGCTTCTCACCATTGACGATCTCCTCGAATTCTTACCTGAGATGGTAAGGTTGCAAGACGAACCGATTGCCGACCCGGTCTGCGTCCCCATTTACTACGTGTGCAAGTTGGCCAGAGACAACGGGATCATCGTGGCCCAGGTTGGAGAAGGCTCCGACGAACTCTTCTGCGGGTACGATCAATGGAAACGCATGCTCACACTGGAGCGGCTCAACGAACTGCCCGCGTCTTCAGTCCTCAATCGCATAGGTGGCATGGTCCTGAAGCTTCTTGGCCAGGATGGCCGGCTCCCCTATGAATGGTTCCAGCGGGGCGCCAAGGGCAGCCCTCTTTATTGGGGAGGGTTTGACGTTTTTTTCGAGCATCAGAAGCGCCAGCTACTTTCCGAGCGCATGTTAAGAAAATTCCGCGATTTAAGCTCTTGGGACGCGATTGCCCCAATTCACCAGCGCTTCAAGGACAAGGCTTGGGAAAGGTCGCACGCCAACTGGATGACCTATGTGGACCTGAATCTGCGGCTTCCCGAACTGCTCCTCATGCGGGTGGACAAGATGAGCATGGCAGTGGCGCTTGAAGCTCGCGTTCCATTTCTCGATCACAAGTTTGTAGAGCTAGTCATGAGTATTCCTTCCGCGATAAGGGTCAAGAATCGGCAACAAAAGTATATTCTCAAGAAATCCGTGCGCGGCCTAATCCCCGATGAGATAATCGACCGCAAGAAACAAGGGTTTTGGTTGCCGATTCATGAATGGTATCTGGACAGACTCGGCACCAGGACCCGCGATGTGATGGCTGACTTCTGCCGGCAGACTGACTTTTTTGCACCTGAATGGTGTTCGCGTTATTTGGACGGGTTCGTGGACACCCGCGGGCCGGTTCGGGCCTGGAGCTTGCTGAACCTTGCACTCTGGTGGAAACAGTATATTCGATGACTCTTTAATCAGGTAAGCGATCTCCGAGACAATGTTGTCGTGAGCCCTATTGTAGGGGCGAGGCATGCCTCGCCCGAGGGCGACACATGTGTCGCCCCTACAGAAAATGCGCCTCTCGTGGAGTTTGCATATGCCACCGCGCCAGTTCCGATGTGCAGTTACGCAATCAGAAATACAGAATGCCGACACATGCCGCACCCCAAACCGCGACGCACATGAGTTTCAGGTATGATTTCAGGGATTTCCTTGTTCTGCTACTTTCAGTCACTTAATCAATCTTCCGCGACTTATGATAACGAATATCCCATAATTGCTGGAATTCATCGGGCGTAATTTTAAAAACCACAAAGGGTTTTTCCGTTTCCTTGAAGTCCGTAAACTTCGTTTTCGTTTCCGTACTAAATAGCTTTTCCCCCGGCATGCTTTGCAACATGGGCTCAGGGACATCTAATACAATAAACCGAACTGAATATTCGTCAATCACGTCCCTGTAGTCCCCTTGTTTTATCATGGCTGCAAGCTTGAAATCGCCGATAAGACCGTTCAAGGCTATAAAATTACGCTGCGAAAAATATGATACGATACCCGAATCGTACATAGCATACATGACGTTGGCGGGCAGATTCTTGTTTATATATTCGGCTACTTCGAGCTTGGCTTTGGTCATAGTTTTTCTCTTTACGAAATGCGGATAAAAAAAGGCCTGACCTATAAGCAAAATGATGATGACAAGAGGCAGCGCTTTCACTTTGTATATCTTTGTGTCAGGAATCGTCACACCTGCGATCAAGCTTATCGCTACCAGCTCAGGGACCCAATACCAAGCCGATGCAGCGGCGTCGTCCTGCGCAAATAGGCAGATGAATACAGTGTGAAGGCACGCGAAAGCCATGAAATCCGCAATGGGTGGGAGCGTGCGCCTCATGCGTGTCAGACGGTCTCCGCTGAATAAGTATATGATAATAATAAGCAGCGCCAACAGGGCTGCTGCCACGAAGAACCATGAGGGCAGGGCCTGCAATCCCAAAACATACTTAACCCTGGGGATGTATTGTTCGTAAAGGACTGTATGAAAGCTGGATACTTTCTGGATTTTCTGCCACGCTGAAACCGACGACAAATGTCCAAAATAGAAATAATTCACAGCCAAATAGGGCAAAGCCAAGATCAGGGTTCCACTTGCGGCACAAACCCCGGCCTTGACAAATGAAGCACGGGACTGCTTTCCCTGCCAAGTTCTCGTGACAAGGATCGCTCCATACGCTAACGCCAGTAAGAATGAGTCTAACCGCGCGAGAAAAGCGATCCCGATGATCAAGCCGTTGAAGCAAGCTAATTTGCCCGACGTGAAGCGCTTTTCCTCCGTCGAAAGCGAGAACAGCACGTACGTCAAATAAGCTAGTAATACTAAATGACATTCCAAGAGGCTGAAGAATATGGTGAAAGATCGTATATTCAACAATAGAATGAACAGAGAAACAAACAGGCCGCTGGTTGAAAAATGCAGCTTTCGGGATATTATCAGAAATAAAATCATCGCCGCAGTGAGAATCATGACCGCCAACACATATACGGCCTTCAGCGCGATCATCGGATCGGTGAAGAAGGAGTAGATTGGAAGCAGGAAAAACAGGTAGAGAGGGTGAAACCCGTTCGTGATTGTTACCCCGTCATAAGACACGATCCCGTGGTTAATGATGTTGTAGGCGATCTTCGGATAATACATCGCGTCGTCAATCACGGTGAACATGACAGCCATTTTGAGCGGCCGGCAAATAACCATGCCGAAAGCCATCGCTTCGAAGATTAGCAATAAGAAAAATGGCCAAAAGTAGGGTTTGGAAGAGGTAGTTTCTGTCACATCAGTCCCCGCCTTCTGTGCTTCACGGCGCTTGCCTATGTCCATTGTATCAGGTATGGTGTTTTTGCTCAAATCCGGAGGACCGTGTCACCGGGATTGGTCGCAGAATTGAATCGGGCTCGCATTACTTTGTGCATGCGCGAACTACATCAATAATGAACCCAGAGGATGAATTATGGGCTTGCGGCTGAGCATATTCAAAAACACTCTTGCTCTGTCCGTACCCAATATGCTGAACCCACTTATTTCGTTCGCTTTGGTGCTGGTGATTTCTCGGTACCTGGGCGTCAACGGACTGGGCCAGTACTCTCTCATCCTTTCTTTTATGTGGATATTCAACACTCTCGCCTCACTGGGCCTTGGCTCGCTGGTCGTCAGGGAAGTGGCCAAAAGGCCGGCTGATGCCCACATGTTTTTGTTCAATGCATGCATTTTCGGAACCATATCTTCGCTGGTGTCTCTGCTGGCAATGGATGCCGCAGTGTTTGTAATGGGATATGAAAGGGACTTGGTGCATGCCGCTTTGGTCTGCTCACTGACGATTGTGATTACCACCACAACGAATTATATGGAGGCGATTTTCAGGTCGTTGGAAAAGGCCCAGTATATAGCCCTGACCTACGTGTTGGAAAACGTTGTAAGGGTCGCGGCGTGTGTGTCACTGTTATTGTATGGTTATGGAATTGTAGCTCTATTCACTGCGATTCTCGTCAGTCGCTTTCTCGGTTTTCTGCTGCTGTCTTACCTTTATGTGAAAGTCTTTGGTATGCCCCGTGGCAAATACAATAGGGAGGTGTGGCAGATCCTGAGAAAGGAAGCGCCAACCTTCACCAGTATTGCAATCTTTTCGACCATCCACCTCAGCGTGGCTCAAATACTGCTTTCCAAGCTTCAATCTGTCGAAGCCGTAGGAATTTTCAGTGCGGCGGACAGGCTGCTCTCCATTTGCAAAACCATTCCGGAGGCCGCCTCAGCTGCTCTTCTACCGTTTTTTACGAGGCATTTTGCCTCCGGATCCGACGATCTCCGCAGGCTGTCCACCGATTGTCTGCGCTGGCTGTTCCTTGCGATTCTTCCTGTAGTGGTCGGCACCTTCATTCTGGCCGACAACATCATAACAATGATATATGGGCAAAAATTTGTTTCGGCAGGCCAGGTGCTGAGGTTTCACATTCTGTCGCTGTTGCCTTTTGCTATGGTTATCGTCCTGGCCCATGTTCTTATTGCCACAAACAATCAGAAAGTGGATTTGATGATCAATATTGCAGCGGCAATTATAAATTTTGTGTTGTGCCTCCTACTCATTCCTTACTTTGCAGAGATGGGCGCGGTGTGGGCCACGCTATTGACCGTTATTGTCTTCAATCAGCTCCAGAATGCGTACATCCGAAGGAACCTGTTCAGAATCCGATTTCGGGAAATTGTTGCGAAGGCGCTTATCGCCTCTTTGGGAATGGGCGCGGTCACGTATGTCTTGAGAGAATGGAATATCTTTCTGAACATCGCCATATCTGGAGTGGTGTACATGTTGCTCGTATTATTGGTCCAAGGGATTTCGCGTGAGGAAATCCAATCCCTTCGCAATTTGGTGCCACGGAGGGCGAGAAAGACTGATGGATAAAAGGTTCATTCCGGGAACCCGGCGACATTTCTGTGGCGATTTGATCCGACCAAGAATTCGTGGCTGTTTGAAACTGCACGGAGGATCGCTTCTTGGGAGGCCATTATGCGGCGCGTTCTCGTAGTAGGCCCCGTTCCTCCGCCTCGAGGCGGGATCTTCTCAGTGATGCAGAATATCGCCCATTCGGACCTTGCAAGAGATTATGTTTTTGAGACTTTCGCGAGGTCGGACGTTCCCCCGGATTCACAAGGATTGATGAGTAGGAACCTTTTCCGAGCGCGACGGTTTATCCGGTTCTTCAATCAGGTCAGGAAGGGTGACTATAACTTTGTGCACATTCACTCGCCTGACGCGGTCTTTTTGGGTAGCGCCGCGTTCATGTTGCTAAGTCGCCTTGCGGGCGTGAAAGTTCTGCTTCATATGCACGGAACGGACTGGGACGGTTTCTATCGCAAGGCCTCCTGGTCTCAGAGGCTGTACAAGAGGATGGGGCTTGCCTTGCCCCGCAAGATAGTCGTCCTCTACCAGAGGTGGGTTGATGAAATAAGTAAGCTCAGGCCCAAAGCGGACGTTCGGGTGCTCAGGAATTTCGTTCATTCAATGAATCCGCCTGATCCCGCGGAGGTTGAGGCTCTCAGACAGAGTCTCGGCATAACCAGGGACAATTTCGTTGTCCTCACCGTCGGCTGGTTGGGACCGAATAAAGGGAGTTACGAAATCCTGAACGCGGTCCACAAAGTGGTCTCCCAAGAGGCTTCAGTCAGATTTGTTTTGGTCGGAGCGGAGGAGTTGCCGGGCCAAATGGCTCTACTCCGCGCTATGGTGGAAAAAGACAACCTTGGGGCTTGGGTACGCCTGAAGGGGGAGGTCGAGCGAGACAGGGTCCCGCTTTTCTACGGGCTTGCCGATATATTTCTGCTCCCCTCTTTCTCGGAGGGGATGCCCATGACGATAATTGAGGCTATGAGAAGCGGCCTGCCAATAATCTCTACACCTGTGTCCGCCATTCCCGAGATGATTGAACATGGTGTGTCAGGATGGCTAATCAATCCGGGCTCGCCGGACGAGATAGCGGAAAGCGTGCTCTTACTTAAACGAGACAAGGCGCTGCGGCAAGAGTTGGGGCAAGCCGCCAAGAAAACTTTCGAGGACAAATTCGACTTCTCCAAGGGTGTGGACGAGATAAGAAGCCTATATGACAGCATGTGAGGCGGCCCGACTGATGCCCCCTTAGTGATCGGGAGGGACCTGGTTGGGTGATGCCATCCTTTCTTCCGGCTGGTGGCCCAGTGATTCGATGAGGCGACTCCATTTAGCCCCCCCAGTGGAGGTCACAAATCCTCAGATGTGGGGAGATAACTCCACATGAAGGTCATTCAGAATCCAAGACGTCCCGAACTGCTCGAAGTATCTCCTTCATGGTATATGGCTTGCCGACAAAGGCCGTGGCTACCGAATCGAAGGTCTCTTTCGTGGGTCCACTCACAGGATAGCCGCTGATTATCAAAATCTTTACATTGGGATCAACCTTGCGAAGTGCCGCCAGGCACTCCCTACCTCCCATTTCCGGCATGATAAGATCGAGAATTACCAGGGAAACTCTATCTCCCTCTTTCTCGTACAGGTCCAAGGCTTCTTTCCCATTCGCTGCGGTAAGCACTGTGTAGCCGGATCCCTCCAAAAACCTTTTTGTCAGGTCGCTTACCAGATCTTCATCTTCGACCAGCAGAATGGTCTCCGTCTCTCCTTGTTTCGAGCAATTCTTCATTGTGTTAGACGCCATCCCGGGGCCTCGGCTAAAGGCGGAAACTGAAATACCTTCGGCAGACCTGGTTTCCCATCAATCACTAGTAATTATCCTACGGTGTAGGATAACCTAAAGGAAACGGAAGTTAAACGAAAAAGTGCAGTGAGAGGGACTTTCAAGCGTATCCGGCCGTCCGACGCCGTATGACACCATATGATAAAGTTCAGATATGTAACCGAGAAGAAGGTCTAGATTAGAGGAGGGGATCTTTCTTGTGGGTCGTTGAGGCTGTTTCCAAGGCGAGGCCTTTGCTGTCCATCAGGAGTAAGTACAACTTGATGGCCCTTTCCACATGGTGGGACCTGGCATTTCCTAAGCTGTCCAAACGCTTTACTACGTCTGCAGGCAGGCTACAGCTTATCCTTGCCGTTTCTCTCACCTGTTGTCTTCCCCGCGCCGTATAAGAGCGAGGGGAGAGTTGAACTTCCTGCAGCAACGTCCATGCTGCTTTCATTTGCTCTTCCCTTGTCATCTGACCTCCGCCGGGATTTCTATTCCTATTCCTACTTTCAACATACGTGCCAATCGCGGTTTCTGGACGTAGTCGAGAATTCAGCTTGCGGGAAGTCCCCAAGAAATCTGCTAGGCAGTGTAAGAACGGCTTGCAGCCAAGGATGTTGTGGGACGGGGATGGCATCAAGGTCGTGATATCGCTAAGGGGTTTTTGGACAAGGCCGGCCTGATGTAAGCCCAACATGGGAGATTCAAGCCGCTTGATACCGAGAAGACCTGGGTAATTCTTGTAGGATCTATCCGATGGGCTATGTTTCGATTCCAATTCTACCCCCACCGACTTATAGCAGTTGCCGAAATTACTATCCTATTTGTCTCTCGACACTGCGTGGGAGGCAGTTCTTAGGTTCAAAGAGAAGCTCCGGCCTCCGTACTATGGAGCGGACTCCCGCGTCCATCCTTGTCCGAGCATTTCGTTGGGCTTAGGGCAGGCACGAGGCCTGCCCCTACCTATACCCACCGCATTCGGACAAAAAATTTGGCGCCCGGTATAACAGGGTCTCTTCAACTTACGTTCCGTCGCCGTGGCCGTCATCTCGTGTCCACGCTCCTTCATGAGTAACGTAGATAAGCCGGTTCCCGGCTGGCGTCGGGAAATCCTGTCCGTTGCGAGCAGTCGCGGTCTGACATCACTTCGCAGATCTGCCAGGGCCGGGTTCACCCAATGTCACTTCGTTGAACGCGGCCGGCTATCCAGCCCCGTAGCCTTCTTTGCTTATCGAACAAGAAAGCTCCCACGTGGCGTGACATCGGCATCAACTGGTGCTAACCTCTCCATTGGCTTTTCCACGCTGAGTTTCTCGATGGCCCCCCTGCAAATTCTGTAGTTTTTGATGGGATTCTTCCCAAAGCCTCGTCTAATGTGGGGAAGTCCACGGAGCCTTCCTAAGCCTGCAACGTCGACCCGGTGAACCGTGGTCCTTTGAATTCCGAGCGTTAGGGTTTTGTGCGATCATTCAAAAAAACCTCGATAGTGTCAACTATCTTCTCCGCTGCGTGGCCGTCGCCAAACGGACTTTCCTTTACCATCATTGATTTGTAATGATCAATGTTTTCAAGCAAGCGTGCGGATTCTCTTACTATTGTTTCCCGGTCGGTGCCCACCAGCATAGCCGCGCCGCATTCTACCGCTTCCGGCCTTTCGGTTACGTTCCTGACAATCAACACCGGCTTCTTCAGCGATGGCGCCTCTTCCTGAATGCCGCCCGAATCCGTGATAATGAGATATGACATATTCATAAGAGCCACAAATCGAATATAGTCCGGCGGCGGTATGACTCTTATCCTCTCATGAGAGCCCAATATTCGTTCCACCGGTCCCCTCACGTTGGGGTTAGGATGGACCGAATATACAACGGTAACATCATCAAATCTTTCCACCAGGTCGACCAACGCGTGAGACAAATTGGCCAGTCCCGGACCGAAATTCTCCCTTCGATGGCCGGTTACAAGGATCATCCTCCCCTGGCCAAGGCGGAGTTCGGAAAGGTAGTCCGCTGAATGAGGGTCGTCGCTCAGGAGTTTCACCGTATGGAGCAAGGCGTCGATAACCGTATTACCGGTAATATGGATTGAGTCGGGCTCTATCTTCTCATTGAGCAGGTTTTCCGCTGCCCGTTTGGTGGGACAGAAGTTCAGGTCGGCCATATGGGAGATAAAAGTCCTGTTTATTTCTTCCGGGAAGGGTTGAAAACGATCGTACGACCTTAAACCGGCCTCCACGTGGGCGACTGGTATTTTCGAATAGAAAGCGGCCAGCGCAGCAGCGAAAGCGGAGGACGTATCTCCTTGGACCACGAGGATGTCCGGCTTTTCCTGCAACAAAACGTCCCGCATTTTTTCCAGAACGCTTGCCGTAATATGAAAAAGCGTCTGATCCACTTCGAGGATACGAAGATCGTGGTCCGCACGCATGCCGAAGACCTTCAACATCTGGTCGAGCAGTTCTCGATGCTGCCCTGTGACGCAGCAGACCAGCCGAAGGCGGTCCGAACGCCTCGCGATTTCCTTGTACACAGGGGCAAGTTTTATGGCTTCCGGCCTGGTCCCAAACGCTAATAATACGGTAAACATTTTTGTGATCTCCGACCGTTATCTCACGGCCCAACCCGGCTCTTTGCACGGCGGAAACGGGCAACCACCGAGCGGACCAATTCCGCGTAAGCGTCTCCGATCTTCTCCCACGAAAAGTTCTCTTCAGCCATCAGTCTGGCGCGACGTCCCATGTCAACAAGAGTGTGGATAGGCAGTTTCGCCACGTGCTCCATCGTTTGGGCCATGGCCTCCGGAGAAGGATCGGACACGAACCCGCACTTGTATTTCCTTACAAAATCCGCTGTTTCGTCTATATCGTTGACCATTATCGGTCTTCCCATAGCTGCGTATTCGGCGAATTTTGTCGGGAATGCGTGCAGCAGGGCCTGGTGGGGACTTCGCGGAATAATGAGGACCGAGACGGAGGACAGAAGCTTCATCATGGATGGCCGGTCGGTTTTGTCCACCAGCCGGACCCGGGAGCCGAACTTATCCTTGAACTGTTGCTTAATAGAACGATCATCGTCCCCGAAACCGATCATCAACAAGCGGATGTTCGGATTGCCGACCCTTTCAAATGCCTCGATGAGGTTGTCCATGCGTTGCCAATATTGAAAAGCACCGGCATATCCAAAGGTGAACTCGGGGCGTTCAGGGAACGGAAGCTCTTGGAACAGATTCAGGTCAACTCCGTTGCGTATGATCCCCACACGGTCTTCCGGCCAGCCTTCCCGTATCAGTGATTCCAGGTGTGGCTTGCATACGGTAATAAGGTAATCAGCGCATGCCATGGCCATGCGAGAGACCATTCTCACTCTCAGGGACGGACTCGTTGTTCGACCCTCGGACTCAATCTGCCGTTCAAGGGCTGATTGTGCCGGAGAATCGCCGTGCATGTCGTATATTATCGGGCCGTTGATAAAGGGTCGGCAGAAGTACATCGCCTGGCCGGCGCCTTCGCATCCCGTATAGATGAAGTCATAATTCCCGAGGGTTCTCGCCCAAAGAGGCATGAAGAGTGAGGCTGTAGTTTGTTTGTAGAGAAGTAAAGTATCCCTCATGTACAAGAAGTCACAGTCGATGGATCGCTCGGCGAGGCATTCGGCCAAATGCATCACACGGTGGGTGTACGCCGACGTGTCCTGCGAGTCTCCTTGGTGTATCACAAGGCCCTTGAGATTCATCAACCGTCCTTCCGAAGGGCTGGTTAAGCGATTGTCGAAGGTATCTTACGATCCTGTGTCCAGTCAATGGTTTTCTGCTCCGCTGCAGGTCATGCAAAGAACCTCAAATGGTCGTTAACCCAATGGAGATGCTACGAAACGTGGACAATACAACCGGCCGCGTGATACGATGCTTCCATTCTGAGCGGTCTTTTCGGTTCCGCTCCCTGGCCGAAAAGGGAACGGTGCGACCCGGACAGAAATCTTACGATTCGTGTGAAAATCTTGCGCAGACTTTTTCAAGATCGAGAGTTGCTTGTCGGAGCTTTTCTAACGGCTCTGCTATGCTTGTCCGCGCCTGAAAGCAGCTCAGGCACTTACCTCGTTTTTACAACAGATGTTTGTTGGACCTGCGGAGATGATTTTCAAGGCACTTGGGAAGGCAAGGACTATGGAGTGCCCCTGATAGTGGAAAAACTGGAGCAGTACGGCCTGAAGGGCACCTTTTTCGTCAGCACTTTGTGCCCGCCACAGCTCACTGATAAGATGTTCTCCAATCTGAGCTTCTTGGTATCGCGAGGCCATGATCTTGAATTGCACCCGCATCCGAATGCAATAGACGTGTCGCGTCCGCTCCCCACTATGTATTCCATTGAAGAGCGCAGGAAAATGTTCGATCTGGCCATCGCGAACATTGAACGGGCCGGTGGTCCACGGCCCGTTGCCCACAGGGCGGCCGCGTGGGCAATCGACCGGGAGACACTTGATCTATTGCCTGAATTCGGGATTCGCATGGATTCTTCCATATTTCCGATTGACCCGAGGAGCCTGGTACCGTTGCCCGAAGACCTGATAAACAAATTCGGGAAAATCCGCGGCGTATATGAGCTTCCAATCACGCTAATTAGAAGGGTCCCATTCATTGGATATGCAGGAATGACCGGTCTGGACATCGACCGAACTATCTGGGAGGAACAGGAGGAGGCCCTCAACCAGATCGCGGACCACGGCCTTCCTGTAGCCACGGTCTTTATGCATTTCTACAATTTTTTTCACTACACTCGTGCTGACGTTCCGTACGAGCCGCTGAAAGTAACGGGCCCGCGGATGGAAAACATCCAAAAACTGGACAAAGTCCTCAAACTGGTAACATCAGACAAGCGATTCAAAGTGGTTACAGCCAGGGAGCTTTGGCAAATATTTCAGGAGAGACCGCAGGAACTACAGGGACCTTCCTTTGTGCCATATACGGGAATATGGCTGACTTATGTTAAGGCCTGGACCGATTTTTTCGGTCATGGCATAAAAAACAAAATAGTTGTCATGGTTCCCGTAGTATTGGCGCTTGCGGTTTTGGCCGGCGTCGTCCATTGTCTGAGAATGAGAGGTCTCGCCAAGGGTGCCGGTGATGGCCGCTAGCCGTCCGGAAAGGCGCCGACTCACCGTCGGAGAATAACACATGCAGGGCGCGTCTTCATCGGTCCGAAATCTTGCGACTATCCTGGCCGCGTCCCTTCTGGCGTTTATCCTGGGCTATATCTATGTGCAGGCGTTCAGCGTGGGTTGGAGAGCCATTGTTGCGCTGCATCTGGGGGTCTTTTTCTTCCTTGGTTGCGCCCTTTTCATAAGCGATTTGAGGTCATTCCTTCTCTTTATTATGATTTTCGCCGTGCCCCTGGAATACGGCTATCACCTGACGTACCAACTGCTCGGCGCGGAAACTTCCCCCTTTTCCATAGGGCTTCGCATAGATGTTGTGGATGTGGTCTTGGTGCTCCTTTACCTCCATTGGGCTTTTTCACTGGCCCAAGAGCCGCTGGGTCGCGTACGAATAACCGTAGGAAGCTCAATCGGCAAATTGTTTTTCGCGTGGGTAGCGTGGGTCACGGTGGCGGGAATTTTGAGGTCCGAGCATTGGAATTACACTTTCTTCGAACTAGTGGCTCTGTTCAAAGGTTTGCTGCTCTATTTCTATCTCGTGAACAACCTGCGGTCAGAGAGGGACCTTCGAGTCATAATATATGCGTTCTTTGCTGTCACCGTTGCTCAGGGTCTTTACATCCTCATGCAGTACGTTACGGGATACAATTACACGTTGCATGGTGAGACTTCTCTGGATCTGGCAGAGCCGGGCCAGGTATTTCGGGCCATCGGTTTTACCGGTTGGGATGGGGGAGCGGCAATCATGAATTACGTTCTCCCGATAATGTTGATTTACTATTTGGCCATTGCAGACAGGTTCAAACGCTGGGCGATGGTGATGGGCATCGGCTTGGTGTTGGTGGGCTTGCTGCTCACCAAGCTGAGGACGGCATACCTTGCTGCGCTGGTATCGACCATAACGGTGGTCGGTGTTAGCTATCTAAGGGGTTGGATATCCCCGCGTCGGATCTTAATGGTAATGGTGGCGGGTCTCGCCTGCCTGGTCGCTGCCACTCCTTTTGTTTTGCAGCGATTTGAGACCGGGGGCACGGGATTGGAGCGCATCCCGCTTATGCTCACGGCCCTTAATATGATCAAAGATAACTTTCTGCTCGGGGTAGGGGCCAACAACTACTTTTTCTACATGGATCAATATTTGCCTGTGAGTCAGAGGCACACCTGGCAATACACAGTGCATAACGAATACCTCCTGAGGGCCGCTGAAACAGGCATCCCCGGCTTCCTCCTATACTATTCCCTGCTGCTGGTAATGATGAAGAAACTCTGGATCGCCGGCCGTTCGTCCAATCCCTGGATTTATGCAGCTTCGCTGGGGTTGTTTGCCGGACTATTGGGCTCAATACCTTATCGCCTGACCTCTTTTTTTCATACCGCGCCCCTTCTCTCCGAGTTTTGTGTCGTTCTGGCCCTGACCTATCTATTGGAGAATCTTGAAAAAAGGCGTCTATCACAAGAAGGTTCGGACCCTCGATTATCGCGAGGAAATCGGTTGGGCCAGGCTAAGGGCATGGTGGCTTCGTTGTCCGCTACTATTCTGCTATTGGCAGTCTTTCCAGCCCAATCAGCGGCTACAACCTATCATGTGTCCGCTGCGACGGGGAACGATATGGCCGCGGGCACCGAAACCGAACCGTTCAAGACCATCACCCGAGCTTCCAAGGCTCTCGAACCCGGGGACACGGTCCTGATCCATGAAGGTGTGTACCACGAGCAGATCATGGGCGGGAAATCGGGTTTGCAAGGGGCGCCCATTACTTATCAGGGGATAGACCGATCCAAAGTCATCCTTCAAGGAAGCGTCCTGGTCAAAGACTGGAGCCGGGACCAAAATCTCTGGGTACGCAGAGGCCTTGCTCCGATCACTGCGATAAATGCCTTTGTCATGGTAGATCAGAAGCGCATGCTCAGGGAAGTACGGTCGAAAGCAGACATGCCCGAGGGAAGCTTTCATCTGGCAACGGACGGAACGTATAGTATCAGATTGTGGCATGATGCAGACCCCAATCGCGACCACCAGGTGGAAGTGTATGAACTCGATTTGGCCTTCAATTCAGGAGATCGTTGGGGAGGGACCGCCAAAAAATGGATTACCCTTAGAAATATGACCCTGGAAAAGTACGGCAGCTTTGGGGTCTCCACGGATTTCTCGCGGCCCGCGGATAATGCCCACTGGGAGCTGGACAACATTATCGTCAGATATAACAGAGCAGAAGGCGTGTTCCAGTGTCTCGACGACTGGTACGTTCACGATTGCGTTTTCATGCGGAACGGCAGGCACGGGTGCCAGATCAACGGCGCCCGCGTCATGTTCGTTAACAACCTTGCCGCGGAGAATGAGTGGTTCGGAGAATCCGGTATAGGCGGTTGCGGGATCTTGATCGGACCTGATGAGTCTGCTCACTCAACGGTTATCAGAAATAATATCTTCCGGGACAACGGCGACTATCCTGACGGTTACGGTTGCGGAATTTATCTGGAAGGACGCTCCCGCGACAACCTCATAGAGAACAATCTGATCGAAGGCGGAACATCCTCGGGCATCGGGTTTTTCGGCTCCTCGCACAACAAAGTGATCAACAATTTGCTGGTGAATGTCGCACCCAAGGGCAACTGGGACAAATCAGGGGCGTTCGTGGTGTACCGCAGCTTTGAAGGAGCACCCACCCAATCCGTTGGCAACCTGGTGGCACACAATACTGTCTGGCGATGTTCAGCCCCGCTGGTCGTAATGGACCCCGAAAACAAGATACAAAGAGACGATCTGAACAGATTCGTCAATAATCTCTTTGCTCAATGCCGTTATTTGTCTCCGCCTCCGAAGTCGTTGGCAATCACATTGGAGGGTAACGGCTTCTTTTACTGCCCACCGAGCAAGACAGCCACGGAAATGGCCTGGTGGCTGAAAGGCATGGTCGGAAAAGACGAAGGGGGTTTGTCCGACAATGTCCTAGGCAAAGCCCCCGGCCTGAATGATCCTGCCGCGGGAGATTTTCACTTGAAACCCGAATCACCGGCCCGTGGAGCTGGGGTCCGCCTCGATCATGCCCCTACGGACAGGGCGGGGAATCCTCGACCTTCAGACAAACGGCCGGACATCGGAGCATACCAATACTGAGGCTGGATAAATCAATTCTGCCGCGGCACGAAGTGAATGCAAGTAGAGTTCACCTTTTTATCCAATCGGTTATGGAATATTGTGAAAGCTGAGCATGTAATATTCTGAAACTATTCGGGTTTTGCCCAATTTTGGCTTGAAATCTCAGCATTTTTGTGATAACAATCTCTAAAGAACACGCATAGTAAGATGCGATGCGGCCAATGGCTGCATCTCAGCGGTGGGCAGAGAGTCATCTTCTTGTCGTCGCCGAGAGACCAGGGGGATTCGTCAATGCAGTGCCTTGACGCGAGGCGGGCAGAGCATTATCGTTCGCGTGACGCTTTGTGCGTGCTGCAATAGTTATGGGGACAAACAAGAAGTATTTGAGACCGAGGTTCTGGGACGATTCCCAGGGGTAAGGGTGCACTAGTGGTGGTGAATCCGGGAGAGACCAGGGAAGAGCAAGCTGTATCCTTGCGAGACACCCTGAGCATGTTTTATCGCCGCATCCGTCTGTTCAAGGCAATTGTTATAGTCTTGCCTTTGGGTACTCTCGTCGCATGTTTGGTTATGGATCCGGTCTACGAATCAACCGCAAAAGTGCTTGTCACGGCAAAGAGGGAAACCTCCAGCCTGCTTCAATATCCGAAGGAGCAGGGCGCGCAAATGTCGTTCAACCTGAACGTTGACGAGACCGACCTGAATAGCGAGATGGAGCTGCTGAAAAGCCCGGACCTTTGGATGCGGACGGTAAATAAGCTTGGCGTCGCAGCCTTTAAGCATGAAGACAGCGGAATCGTCGGTGGGGAACTCAGGAAGCTCAAAAAGACGGTCCGCGAGCTGCTGGGACTCACGAAGTCCCAGATCGGGGACTCCCAAGGCGAATCTCCGGAGGTCCAGAAAATAGCCGAAGGCCTGATCAAAAAATTCAAGGCGACCCCGGCAATTAAATCCAAGATAATAGACCTTTCCTTTAGGTATTCTGATCCGGTCATGGGTCAAAAGATCCTTGCCACGTTGCTGGACCTGTACATTCCTTATCATCTCGAAGTCTATTCGCTACCTGGGGCAGAGCAGTTTTTTGCCGGACAGGCCGATCTGTACAAGCAGAAATATGAGAATGCCGACCGAGAGTTAGTCGAATTCAAGCAAAAATGGGGCTTGTCTCTTACTGAGCGGCAAATGGCTGAGCTGATTACCGCCATAAAACAAATTGACGACGCTCTGGTTGAAGTGAACGCCAGTTTGAGCCAGTACGAGGTTATGTTGGCATCCGCGAAAAAAGGAGTGCTCCCTTCAGGCCAAATAACTGGCGGAGGGCAAAGAAGCGGTGAGAGCACATTCATAAACGTGTTGTCCACTCAGCTGCTCAGGGCCGCTCAAAAGGAGTGGCAAACGGCCGAGATTTACCAGCCGGGCACACGGGATTATCAAGTCACCGCTGACATGGTCCGCAGCCTGACCAAAAGGTTCCGAGAAGCGCTCCAGGGAGAAATGGATATTGTCGCGGCCAAGAAGAAAAGCCTTGAGGAGAGCCTGAAAGAGAAAGCGCAACAACTGGAATTGCTCCAGCAGAAGAGCGATGAAGCCCGTAGGATGCAGCTCGAAGTTACGGTTGCCAAGGAACGATACGTGCAGTACATGGCCAAAGAGGAAGAGGCCCGGCTGGAGAATATGAAAGGCGGCACGCAACTTAGGGATGTGGCCGTGGTCGGCAAACCGTTGACTCCTGCCGTGCCGGTTTTTCCAAAGACCCTGCTTTTTGTGCTGGGAGCGTTTTTCCTTGCGATTCCCGTAGGCATTGCCGTGATACTCACCGCTCACTTCCTGGACCACACGTTTGATAATCCCAGAACTCTGGCAGCTCACACCGGCTACCCGGTGTTGGCTTCGATCGGAAAAGCTTAGACAGGTCCTGTCCACAGGCAGGGAGCCCCGGGAGGTCAAGGAGGCCATTTCACCGCACGGACCGCAGGGGGCCCAGAGCTTTAGGGGCACGGCACGCCGTGCCCTTAATCGGCAATCATCGCAGTCTCTCCGTTACGAGATCCCTTGCTTTCAGCTAGCCTTACTCTTTTCAGAATGGACAACAAACCATGAGAGCCGGCCGCGGTATCATGACCGCCACATTGTTCTTCATCCTGCTTTGCTACCAACCCGTGTACAGCCAAAATCATGATGTCGGCGTCATTGAGAGCATGAGCGAAGGGGACATTTATGTGCGAGGAAACTACGGCCTCCATCAGTTGGAGCTGCTGGGAACCTGCTTATGGTGCGAAGTTGGCCTGGAAGTGCTTGTTACATTTCGAGGCTTCACCCGCGCGACATTAAGGCCATCTGTCAAGACCCCTTTGGCCAAGCCGGTTGGGGCCTTCATAATCAAGGACGGCCGCGAGCAAGCCGAAATGCGATAAAGAGTAGCCCGCTTGAGAATGGGGAGTCACCTCCGCTCGCAGCTCATATCTTGGTGTCGCAACGGCCATGGAGCCCCAAAGATGAGCCAAGGGCATGCCCCTTTATCCCCAAGTCTTGCACAATGGCGACATGAGATGTCACTTTTCTTACGCACTTAGCCGTTCTGGGAAAACATCATCGGTCATTCACCACTATGTTCACACAAAACGCGTAGGAGACCGGAGAAGTCAGGCCCTAACAGGGTCTCGGGAAGGTCACGGGGAAGAGTAAGCTTGCCGCCAGATGGTTTAATCGCGGTCAGCAGATTGGTCGGGAGCCGGACTTTCATCCCCACGCTCACTGTTGGCGACGGCACTTTGTGGCCGTAATAGCGCGAGTACCATCCTGCCAACGGGTCCATTGATCCTTGTAAAATGGCGGTATCGAAAGGATGGCCGCTTAGTAAGCCAATATCCAGTTTACTTGTCCCGGATTCAGCGGTGAAAGACCTGCACGGGCAGTCCGGATTGCGGCTTTCGCTGGAATGACGGGACAAGCAGGGCTTTTGCGGATGGGACCTTTTCGCAAGAGCGGGGTCTCCGTGCATCTCTGCAAAACCTTCCCTATCTTGTTCGCCGTGCGGCCTGTCGCACGGCGAACATGACAGAGAGTTTTTTGAGGGGGGCACGGAGACCCCGCGGGACGCGGGACTGCACAAAAAAGTTCCCCCCGTATTTTCTTTCACTTCCCAGCGAGGGTCGAAGTGGAACCGCCATTCCAGGCCGTGTTCGCCGGTTCCGTCCACTCGGTCCAGAATAATGACACCCTCATCAATGAGATGGATCAGATGACGGCAATGCACGGTCTGCCCCCAGTGAACCGCGGCGTGTAGCAGCCGCCAACCGTCTCCAATAATCGGCTGGCCCTGCTCGATCTTCAGGGGACCGGACCATTGAAAGGTCTCAATCGGGTCCATAGGATCTTTGTGGTCGATTCGCACAGTGTTGTGCGCGGCAGCGGAACGAAAATAATGGCGCCAGGAAGGCGGTCCATTGTACACGAAGGTTCCCGGGTCTATGATGGCAGGTTTACCGCGGTAATGCAGAATAAACGATAGCCCGTCAGCGTGTCCGTGGCCATAGGCAGGCGCTATGCCGAGCGGCCCAGCGTCGAAGATGACGCTGAAGCGCTCGTCTCTACTCAAGTGGTAGCCTCCGTCAGCAAAGACCAGGAGGGGCGTCGAGGAGGCCGCGTCTTGGACGGCCGGCTCGGTATTCTTGTGTGACTCGAACGATTGGAGCCCGTTTTCTCCAAGCATCAGGAAAGATTCAGCCGGAAAGCTCGGAAGGCCTTTGGCAAGCGCGGGTTCCCGCAGCAACACCGATCCGATGCCCAGCAGCGGGGTGAAATCCCAGAAGTCGGAAAGCCTCCAGCCCAGCGCCAAGCCGGTGTCGGAATCTCCGATCATCGGCACATCCGCGGGATCAGGGGCCAAGTTTTTTATGAAATACAATCCCTTGGCGAGACTCTCAGCCACCACATCGGAAATTTGCGACGCTCCTCCACTCCCGACCAATAATACCTGAAATAGAAACTCCGCTATGAAACGAAAATATCCGGTAGCCTGCTCGGCATATACCCCATCGGGCAGGATAACACGAGGAACCAGCCGGTTAAGGATCTGCACGGTTCGCCTACGCCACCGGGGGGCGTCCAAGAACAAAGGATAGAGCGTAGAAATGCAATATAAGGCCGAAGACTCTCCCAGTAGGTGGTTGCCTTCGGTGTGATGGACTGTGAGTTCTTTCTCCAGGTGACTCGCATGGAGATACATACACGGTATGAAGCGCGAGAGAAACCCTTCATCCCAGGCTGGACTATTCAAACAGAGCACGTGGCACCACATGAATGAGAGTGATCGGAGCGCCACTTCCAAATTGCTGGTCCATTGAACTCCGAAGGGATAATGCACGCTGCTCAGCCAGCTTTCCAGGTGCTCCCTTGCGGCACCGGCAAAACGTTCCCGGCCCGTAAGCCTCCAGGATGCGCCCAACCACAAAAGGTGCTGGAATCTATTGAGTTCCCAGCACCATTTGACATCACGCTCAGAGTGATGCGGGTCGTGGGAAACATCAATATCGGAATAGTAACGAGCCGGCCAGACAGTGGAAGAGTTCTCCGGTTCAAGAGTCTCGGACCATGTTATCGGCTCGGCCCTTTGGACTTCTTTCCACTGAAAAAGCAAAAAATGTCCGTCCAGGATTTTCTCGGCCAGAACAATGAGGCGATTCTTTTCTTCGGGGTAACGCCGTGCGAAGTTATCCCAAAAGGATTCGTCTTGCCACCAGCCGGCGGGAAGCGCCTCCAACAGAGCCAGGTTGACTTCTCTTGCGGCCTCTACACCCGGACTTGTCCGCAGCCAGTTACCACGTTCGGCCCACAGGCGCTCCGGTGACAAGGCCTCGGGGTCTAAGCGGTATTTGCGCTTTTCAATCCCGTGGCGAATCCACGACCTTATCCGGTAAAAGGGCTCGTCAGCACGAAGCGTCCTTAACCGGCGAGCGTAATAGGACCATTTTGCGTTTTTCATCGCATAGATTGTCAGGACCGGATTGTGAGGCTACCACTTTGAAGGCGAAATCGAAATGCCGTACGGTCAAATCAAGTGCATGTCAGGATCGTCACAGGAACCGGTATATTCGTTTGGGAATGTGGAATTCACGTTTGTTCAGGATGATTCCCAATATTTCTGCCCCCGCAGACCTCAATTTTTGAATCGTGTGATCCACCACCTCGGAACGGGTCTGCTCCGATTCAACCAGTAGAACAACCCCATCGGCCATTCGACAAATCGTGGTGGCATCAACAAACGGGACAACAGGCGGGCTGTCCACGAGGACATAACGATACTTCTTCTTTAGGACGGCCAGGACATCGTCAACGCGCTCGAGGTCCAAGTCGTACGAGATAAATGTGTCGGTAACGTGCGGTCTACCCGCGGGTATGACCGAAAAACCGTAGTCTGGCAGCTTATGTATCGCATGCCTCAGAGATCCTGAATTCCGAAGGACATCGAACAGTGACCCTTCGGCCTTGAAGGCCAAAAGCTGCTCAAAACAGGGTTCTCGCAGATTGGCTTCCACAACCATTACTTCCTCGGAAGGATGTTGGCGGGCCAGGAATGTCGCCAGAGCCAGGGTGGTGGACGTGACCCCTTCGCCCGAGTGGGAGGAAGTGATTTGGACTACGTGGGATTCCTTCGAGTCGGACTTACCGAAAAGAGCCCGTTCCAGTTGGTAGAATTCATCTTTGAAGCGGGAGGCAAGCTCTTTGATCATGGTTTTCCGCCATCCTTCGAAACACTGGGCCACAACCAGTCCTTAACCCCGGCGATATTGAAAGTCAAGTAAGTTCAAGCCTAAGAGGTGCACGCCAGGCGCTGACTTTGTTGTCGCGTCTCAAACCAGTTCGCTATTATTTTCGTGAAATACGTTTGTGAGCTGTCATTGCGAGGAGCGAAGCGACGAAGTAATCTCTCGCTTCTGAGATTGCTTCGGGCTTGAGGCCCTCGCAATTGTAGATGTTAGATAATTCGTGGACGAGGTATCCTCAGACAGGGGTAATGAGTCCATGAGAATCAACAGCCAAGATCAGACGATAAAGAGGAACTACATCCAGAAGTACCGGTTCTTGATCAGGGAATATGAGGATGTCAAGAAAGGAAGGCACGCAACATTTCGATATGCACAGGAATTTTACAGCGCGC